>CAXRGI010000355.1:0-11617 GCA_964229935.1 Opitutales bacterium | reverse complement strand
GTGTTTTGGGTGTTTTTGGTTGGTACTGACAGCTTTGGTGCGGGCGGCGGGAATCGAACCCGCCTCTCATGCTTGGGAAGCACCCGTTCTACCGATGAACTACGCCCGCGGAACACTGACCTGAAAAACAAGGCGGGAACTTCCATTCCCGGCAAGCGCAAAGCCGGCCTCCACCCGGCGGCTAACACGCATAAAAAGGCCGCTCCGGAGGAACCGGAGCGGCGGAATCGAAGAGACAAAACGGACTCTTACTTGGTCGCGATCTTCGAGGCCGTGATGATCTGCTTACCGCCCTCGGACTTGACGGAACCAGTCACGGACACCCCGTCCAAGGTTCCTTTGCAAACCTTGCCGTGGAAGTCCTTACTAACCTTGTTGTCGGCCAGAAGGTACGTGGTGCTCTTCCCGTCCTTACCCGCGACCTGCAGGGCGTTTGTGCACTTTTCGGCCTGCTTCAGCTCGCATTTTGCGCACATGGCCTTGCCGGTGAGGGTCTGCTCCTTTGAGTCGGCGGCGAAGCTTAGTGCGGCGACGAACGAGGAGGCGACGATGATGGCGATGAACTTTTTCATGGGCTTACGATCTTTTGTTTTGGGTTGGCTATGATTTGACTGCGCCGCGGATTTTCCGGATCCGCGACCTTCTCCTGCCTGTGGCAGGCCTTCCCCGACCGCAATTCCAAACCTGAAAGCCGGGCGGACCCGACAAGCCCTCAGGCCATCAGGTACCGGATGGCTCCTCGCACCAAGGCGTCCGTCCCCGGCGCAAGAAACGCATAATCGACCTCATAACCACCGGCGGGAAATTCAGCGCGGGTGGGAATGTACCACGGACCGGCGTCGCCGTAGGCGGCCACGGCCACGGGCTCCGCCCCGCGGATCGCTTGGGCCTCCAACTGGAACTCGATGAAGGGTTCCGCGGGCAAGTGCAGCGCCGTCGCGGCGTTGAGTCGCAACGCGGAAAGGATGAACGGATCCCCGCGTTGCACCCGGCGCAGGCACGCGAGCTTGAAGGCCGGACGCAGGCGGGTGACCAGGGAGTCCTTCGGCTTCTCCATCAGTTCACGCAACGCCGCCGGTCCGATCTCGGGATTCGCCTCGGGACGCAGTTCACGCGTGAGCCATGCCGCGCGCTCCAAGGGCTCCGGCCGGAGCGAGGCCTCGGCCTCGGCGATACCTTGGATCATGCGCTTCGTGAGCGCCTCACGGGCCGCCGGGCTGCCGTCGTTGTACTTGCCTGCGGCGATGTTCCCCGCGCAACCGGTGAAATAGAGATGGGTGCAACCGGGGTCCTCCTTCTGCCGCGCCTTCCGGGCGAGGCCGCAGAAGTCGCTGCTCACCCGGCCGTCGCCATAGTAGCTCATCGGATGCGTGGCATAGTAGTGGCACGCGACCACGCGGCGGGAACCTTCGTAAAACGCGATCGTCCGCAGCCACGGGTCGATCAAACCCTCCTCGAGCGCGATCTGTTCCGCGTTGCGGCACGAGCTCCCACGCATGCGGAGGATCCGGCCGTCGGGCCCCCGCTCGATCCGGCGATTGGAGGCGACCTGCCGCACCCTCCCCCGCCCGTGCGCGACGTGCGTGACCGCGCGCGGGGCTTGTAGCGCCGCGCCGACCGCCGCACGCGCCGCGTCAAGGCACCGGCGGTGAAAGTCGCGGTCCACCACCCGCGGCAAATCCGGATGCGCCGCAGCCAGTCGGTCGGCATCAAGGCACACCAGCGGGGCGTTATGCTGGTGCACGCAATGGACGGCCACCCGGTCCGGCGTCGTCCCCGCCGCCTCGGCCAGGGCGACCCGCCAGGCGACGTGTGCCTCGTTGAGAATCCCGGTCCAATCGACCGCGCAAACCACGATCGGCGGGCCCGCGCCGAGCAGCACATAACCGATCGCCTCGAGGGGGTCGTCGACGACCGAAACCGGTTTGATCCATCCCCCGCAACACGCGTGCCCCAGCGGGGGCGTGACGTCGAAGCGGAAGGGCGCGATATGGAAACCGCCTCCCTTGCCCGCCGCCCGGCCGCGCGTCACTCCCAGAACCGCCGCCGCGCCGGCACCCGTGAGGAGGTCTCGTCGTGAAAATGCGCTCATGGTTTTCCCGGATAGCCCGGCGAGGAGAAGACCTCGCGCAAAAGACGAATCGCGCCGTCGACCAGCAGGCGTCCGCACTCATCCGTCCCGGCGCCGGCGACACCGGCCTCGTACCCACCCCGCGCCTTTTCCCCTGGCATGCCGACGTAGTGTACTCCCATGCCATTGCTGTAGCCCAGCACGAGGGTCTGCGGGAAGGGCGACTCCTCGCGGATGGCTGTCCCGAGATCGGTGAGCGGCTCACCAGGCAGGGCGACCAACGCAAGGGGGCCGCACACGATGACCTGCACTTCAGCCGCGACCGTCTCGGTCCCGGTGCGCTGCCGCGCCGCAGGCGTGAGCGGAAGATCGATCGTGACCCGGGCCGTCCGAAGCGGCCGCACCTGGAGCCGAACCGCGAATTTCTCCGCCTCCCGCGCCTTGCGCGCGAAAACCTCGGCCATCTCCGCCACGGCCTGCGGCCCGCGCCGCCAAGGCGTGATGTCGCCACCCGTGCCCTGCAGGAACAGGGCCTCGCCGCCGAAAGCCGCCGCCATCGCGTGGGCGACCGGACCCGGCCAGTCGGCCGAAATGCCAGGATTCGACGGATAAATGGAGACCGAGTGCAGGGAGGTGTGGAACACGGTCGCCAGGTTGCGCCCTTCCACCGAACGCAACCAGAGCAGCGCGAGCGTCCGATCCATGGGACCGAAGGTCGCGCCCCCCGTCAGAACCGCGGCGTTCCAGTCAGGGCTGGCCGCCGCCATCGTGCGGCCCCCCTTGGGTTCGGCCAGTCCCCAGCCGGGCGCGCGCGGGCGCCGATTGTAAAGGTACTCCGAGATCGATACCCGCCCGATGCTCAGCGCGGCCGGCTGAGCGCCCGCCAACGCCGCTTGCGTGGCCTCGACGCTCGCGTCGAGCAGCCGCTGCATCCAGGCCCGGAACGGCGGGTGGTCGTTCTGCGCGGGCATGTAACGCAACGCCCACCAATTGTCGCGTTCCCGGCCCCGGTAGCCGTCCCGGTACACCGGCGACCAGGGCGCGGAATGGGTGTGGCTCGCGTTCACGAGGATGTTTCCAGCCGGAATTCCCGTCCCCGCCTCGATCGCGCGGCGCACTTCGTCGCGCGCCGACTCGGAGACGTCGGTCAAGTCCCAGCGCACCACCGCCGCGCGGGTCGCGCCGTCTTCCATCGTGAGCACCTGCACGAGGAGCGGATCCAGCACCGCGCCGTACGGCTTACCGGTCACCCAGTTCCGGACGTCGGTTCCTGGGGTGATGTCGGCGCGGCCGACGCCGATGCGCAGCGGGCCGGACGGTTCCGACGCAACCAGAGTCGGAAGCATGAGGGCGAGCAGGACGACAAATCGGACGAGCATGGGCTGGTGATGCGCTGCACCACGTTCCTTTCCCCCCGCCGGGACGCGCAATCCCAAATACCCCCTGAATACTCCTGACCGCTTGCCTTGCGTCGCGCCGACACCTTGCCTCGCCGCACCCCATGGAACGTCCGCGCCTTTCCCTGTTCCCGACCGTCCTTGCCGCAAACGCCGCGGCCGCGCCTTCCGGAGAGCAGCTGGTCGACGTCAACGTGACACTCGGCGACTGGGTCGTCCGGCGCTCGTGGGCGGACTCCACCGCGACTTTGATCGGACGCCTTGGGCGCCACGGGGTGACCTCGGCTTGGGCCGGCTCGGTGGAGGGCGTGCTGCACACCGACCTGGCCGGCGCGAACGCCCGCCTCGCGGCCGCCTGCGCCGGCACCCTGCTCGTTCCCTTCGGCACGGTGAATCCGCTCGCGCCCGACTGGGAGGAGGATGTGCGCCGCTGCGCGGAAGTGCACAGGATGCCGGGCATCCGTCTGTTTCCCGGCTACCACTCCTACAAGCTGGAAGACGAGGTTTTCGCCCGCTTGCTCGCCGCGGCGACCCGGTACGGTCTGCTGGTCCAAATCACTTTGGCGATCGAGGATGACCGTTCGCAGAACCCCGTGCTCACGGCGCCGTTTGTGAACGTTGCCGCCCTGCCGGAACTGATCGCCCGCACACCGGGAGCGCGCGTGATGCTTCTGAACGCGACGTCACGGGTGTTCTCCGGCACGCCGCTGGTGTCGCGCCTCGCCCAATCGGGAATCTTCCTGGAAATCGCCACGCTGGAGGGCGTCGCCGGCATCGAAAACCTCCTGAGCCGTTCGCCGAAGGCACGGATCTGCTTCGGCTCCCACTCGCCCTACTTTGTTTTCGAATCCGCGCTGCTCAAACTCCAGGAGTCGGACCTCTCCCCGGCGCAGACCGCCGACGTGCGGCACGCCAACGCCACCCTCGCCCTTTCCCGCGCATGAACCGCCGCGATTTTCTCGCCGGAGGCGCCGCCGCCGCGCTCGCCTTGCCGGCCGCCCGCACCGCCTCAACCGAGCCCGCCGCCTCCGCCTGGGGAAGCGCGGAGCTGCGCAAGCTCGGGGCGTGGGACATCCACGCGCACGTCGGCACGCCCGGCGCCAACCCCGCGAAGCGCATGGAGGCGCTGGTGCGCATCGCGGACCGCGTGGGCGTCGAGCGGATGTGCATCTTCATGAGCCCGCCGTGGCAGCATGAGCCGAAGCCGGAAGAGTTCCGGCGCAGCAACGACGACGTGCTCGCGATCCTCAAGGAATGGGGCTCGCGCGCGTTCGGTTTCGTTTACCTCAACCCGGTGCACACGAAGGAGTCACTGGCGGAGCTGGAGCGCTGCGTCGCCGACGGACCGATGGTGGGCATCAAACTTTGGGTCGGCACCCGCGCCCACCGCCGCGAACTCGACCCGATCGTGCGCCGGGCGGTGGAACTCGACGCCCTCATTTTCCAACACACCTGGATCAAGCAGCGCGGAAAGGGGAACCTGCCGCAGGAATCGACTCCGATGGAGCTGGCCGAGCTCTCAGCCCGGCACCCCGGCGTGCCGATGGTCTGCGGCCACACCGGCGGCGGCGAGTGGGCGTTCGGCATCCGCGCGATCCGCGCTCGCCCGGAACTCCACGCCGATCTTGGCGGCGGTGACCCCGTCTCCGGCCAGGTGGAGATGGCCGTGCGCGAGCTCGGTGCCGAGCGCGTGCTCTACGGCAGCGACGTCCATGGCCGCAGCTTCGGATCGCAGCTCGGCCGCGTCCTGGGGGCCGACATCCCCGACGACGCCAAACGCATGATCCTCCGCGAAAACCTCGTGCGGCTTCTTCGCCCCGCCTTGAAGCGCAAGGGCATCAAGGTCTGATCCACCCCGCGTCCGAAAAATTCGGGAAACCGCTTGACTCGCCTTTTCGCGAACTGATTCTCGCCCCTCTTTCCCATCCGGGGTGGTAGCTCAGTTGGTTAGAGCGTCTGCCTGTCACGCAGAAGGCCGCGGGTTCGAGTCCCGTCCATCCCGCCAGTTTCCGAAGCCCACAGCGCTGAAAGGCCCTGTGGGCTTTCTGCTTCCCCCTCCCCGGAAATCCACGCGCCACGCCTCCCGCCTCATTCACCAGCCTGAGGTCGTGGACAAACCCCGCACCGCCAGGCCCAGACCGGATACACCGGCAGCATGGGCTCCAGCCTCTGGGGCAGCCGCGTCTACTCGCTCACCTAAGCCCGGAATTTCTGACGAGAGGGCGCCGTGTCAAAGTGCGGGAAAGCTGAACGGGCTGCCCGTCGGTCCCGGGCTACGACGCCTTTTCGCTCTCGTGGTGCCGCCGCGGGTGCGCCACGGCTGAACCGCAGCTTTCCCCCTGCGCCCGCCCCGTAAAACCCCGGCAATTCGTGAAACGCACCCACCGTTCCCATTCCGCACCGAACCCGAAGGCGAACGCCTTCCTCCGGCGAACAACCGTCTCCCGCGAAAGACGGTGGCAGCCGCGGGGGCTGCTGTTCATCGCCGCGTGCGCTTGGGTGGCCACAGGCCTCGTCCTGACCGCGCCCGCCGCGCCGGCACCGGCAGCCTCCAGCCGCGCCGGGACGACCACCGGCGCCATCTTCGGGCGCGTGCAGAGTGAAGTCACCGGGCAGTATCTGCTGAACGTCCGCGTCACGGTGGAAGGGACCGCGCTCGAGGCGTTCACCGACGCGTACGGCACGTTTCGCCTCGCGCAGGTGCCGAGCGGCCGCGTGACGCTCGAGGTCTTCTACTCCGGGCTCGATCCCCGGCGGATCACGCTGGAATTGGCGCCCGGCCAGAACCTCGAGCAGAACTTCAACCTGACGAGCCGCGCGGTCGCCGCGGAGCAGTCCGGCGTGGTGCGGCTCGACCCGTTCGTGCTGGCCTCCTCGAAAGTGCGCGAGGGTGAGGCGCTGGCGACCAACGAGCAGCGCTTCGCGCCGAACATCAAAAACGTCGTCTCAACCGACGCGTTCGGCGACGTCCCCGAGGGCAACATCGCGGAGTTCATGCGCTTCCTTCCCGGCGTGACGGTCGGCTACGAGGACGAGATGCCGACCGCGGTCTCGATCCGCGGATTCGGCGGCAACATGACCAACGTGATGACCGACGGCGCGACCATGGCGAATTCCGCGCGCATCGGTTCCTCGCGCGAATTCGATTTCATCCAGGTCTCGATCAACAATGTCTCGCGCATCGAGGTCACCAAGGTGCCGACGCCCGCCAACCCGGCGAGCGGCCTCTCCGGCAACGTGAACATGGTGAGCAAGAACTCGTTCGAGCGCAGCCGGGCCCAGCTGAACTACCGGCTCACGTTCTCGGGTCAGGGGGACAACCTGAAGCTAAGCCGCCAACCGTTCCCCTTCGACACCTACGAGCGTCCCGTGAAGCCAGGGTTCGACCTCGACTACACCCTGCCGGTGAACCGGAACTTCGGCCTCGTGCTGACGGCGCTGCAGTCGTTCGTGATGACCGACCAGGACAGCTCGAACACGACGTGGAACGCGACCGCCGCCGGCACGGGGGCGACCCCGGCGCGTCCGTACCTCCAAAGCCACACTCTCCTCGAGGCGCCCAAGTGGCGCGACCGCAACTCGGCCGGACTCAAGCTGGACTGGCGCGTCTCGCCCGACGCCGTCCTCACGCTGGGCATGCAGGCCAATTATTACCGCTACGTGAACGGCAACCTGCAACGCACCACCAGCGTCGGCACCAACGCCGCGCCCTCGATCGCCGCCGGGGCGCCCCTCACCTTCGGGGAAAAGTTCGCGCGCAGCGCGACGGGACGAGGCACCGCCAGCTTCAGTTCCAATTTCCTCCACGACTACGCGAAGACCCTCAGCGCCAATTCGCGCTACCGCCACCAAAGCGCCGACTGGCTGATCGATGCCGGAGCGCACGCCTCCAAGTCCATCACCTGGCGGCGCACGATCATGAAGGGGCATTTCAACAGTTTCGGCAGCAGCCTGCTGGAGACCGTCGGCGTGCGCGTGAATTTCGAGGACATCCGGCCGGAGGGCCCGGGTGTGACGCGCGCGTTCGACGCCAACAACCGCGAGATCGATCTCTTCGATTTGCGGAACTACCGCCTGAACACCGCCAACTCCGGGACCTACCGCAATTACACCGACGACACCGCCGGGGCGGACCTGAACGTGAAGCGCAGCCTGACCGTCTTCCGGACACCCCTCACGGTTCAGACCGGCGGGCTGCTCGGAATCCAGGACCGCGATCACCGCCGGGATTCGCTCGGCTACACCTACAACCCGGCCAATCCCGCGGATCCCACCCTCGCACCGTTCCGCATGCAGGTTTACCGGGATCATCCGAACTACTGGGCCGGCCAGCCCGTCCCCTGGGTTTCACCCAACCGCATGGTCGAGGCGTGGGGCGGAAATCCCGGACTGTTCACCCAGACCGCCGCGCAGAAGGTGGCTTCGGAGCAGGCCCGGATCAACGGCTCCGAAACCTTTAAGGAGATCACCACCGCGGTCTATCTCCAGGCCGAGGCGCGCTTGCTCAACAACCGCCTGACCGCGCTCACGGGCGTGCGCTTCGAGCGGATCCACACCAAGGCGCAGGGACCGCTGTTTGAACCGGGCAACGCCTTCGTGCGCACCGCCTCCGGCGCCTTTGCCCGCACCCCCGCGGGAGCCCGCATCCGTCGTCCCGAGGCCGGCGCCGCCGGCTCGCTGGAGGAGCTTCGCCTCGTGCGCACCGAACTGGGCCGGAGCATCAACGGCGGCTACGAGGGCTACTACCCCAGCGTGCATCTCACGTACAACGCCACCGCCAACCTGCTCTTCCGCGCCGCGTACGCGCTGACGTACGGCAAGCCGGATTACGCCAACATCATTCCCAACACGACCATCACTGAGAACGACGTGGCCGAGGGCGCGGATCCCTCCGTCCTCCGCGGAACGCTGAGCGTCAGCAACCCGGACCTGAAGCCGTGGCAGGCGGACAATTTCGATCTTTCCGCCGAGTATTACACGGAATCCGGCGGCGTGTTCAGCGTCGGTGCGTACCGGAAGGACATCCGCGGCTTCTTCGACAACCGCGTGGCGCTCGCCACCGCCGCGGACCTGGAACGACTCGGGGTGGAGCCCGAGTACGTCGGCTGGATGCTCACCACCACCGTGAACGGCGGCGACGCGCGTGTGGACGGCGTCGAGTTCAATATTCGCCAGTCGCTCCAGCCGCTGGGCGGAGCCTTCCGGTTCTTCTCCGTCTTCGCGAACGCCACCAAGCTAAAGCTCAAGGGCAGCCGCACCGCGGCCTTCGGGAGCTTCATCCCGGAGAACGTGAACTGGGGATGCACGTTCACGCGGAACCCCGTCACCGTGATGCTCAAATGGAACGCCCGCGGCGAGCAGCGGTTCGGCACCGTGCCGGCGATGGGCCCGGACGCCGGCAACTACCAGGAGAAGCGCACCACGATGGACGTGAACGCCAGTTACCAACTCCACCGGCGGCTTTCGCTGTTCCTCAACGGTCGGAACATCCTCGACGTGAACAATCTCCAG
This sequence comes from Opitutales bacterium, assembly GCA_964229935.1. Classification (GTDB taxonomy): domain Bacteria; phylum Verrucomicrobiota; class Verrucomicrobiia; order Opitutales; family Opitutaceae; genus ER46. Next base: position 2,638 of record CAXRGI010000355.1, on the reverse strand, counting down.
TTCCGCTACGGCTCGGAGACCCCCGGCTACGCCAAGATCGGAATCACCTCCAAGTTCGGCGTGGCATGGTCGGCCGGGGTGAAGGGCACCTTCTGAGCGCCAATGCGCCGCGCTTCCCGGCGCAGCGGGACCAGACACGTAATCCGTTTCAGTTTAAAACCGGTAACAGACCTTTCCGTTCCCGAGCCCTGCGAGCCCCACGGGGCATGTCAGGCCGCAGGCGTGCCGGCGCTTGCAGGTTGCATCCCGACCCCGTGCGCTCGCGCCGCCGTCACTGGCTCAGTACGATCCGCGGCGGACGGCCGCGGCTACACCCAAGCCGCTCCCATTCGTGTTCCTTCGTGTCCATTCGTGGTTCATCCGCTCCCTCATCCGCTTCGCTTCGTATCACGGGTGGTACTCCCCGACGCAGAGCAATGCGGCGGTGCCTCCCGCTCGCCGTATAATCCGTGTGAATCCGTGTGCATCCGTGGTTAACCACAGAAATTTTTTGGAAATTCGTTCTCTTGAGAGTTGGGTCAGGTCGGACAGCCTACCGACTCAACCCCCGATCACGTGACCCCCGATTCCATCCGCGCGGCAGGCAAAGTTGGCGCCCTCGCGGCGGCCGGCATCGACCGCCAGTTGCTGGAGGAGCTGTTCGATCACACGCCGGACATCGCTTTTTTTATCAAGGATGCCGCCGGCCGCTACACGACCGTGAACCACTCTCTGGTGGAACGCCATGGTTTGAACGGCAAGGCGGACCTCATTGGGCGACGACCCGCCGACGTGTGCGCGGGCAGCTTCGGACGCATCCCCACCGAACAGGATGCAGCCGTGCTGCGCACCGGGCGCCCCATCGTCGACCACCTTGAACTCCACTGGCTGCTGCCCCACCGCCCGGTCTGGTGCCTGACGACCAAGCTGCCGTTGCGCGATGCGGCGGGAACAGTCTGCGGCCTGATCGGCCTCTCGAAAGACGTGCGCGCGCCGATTTCTCCGCGGGAAATCCAGCCGGGGATAGCGGCGGCCATCCTGTACTTGGAAACCCATTACGCGGAGTCCATCTCGCCTTCCCGGCTTGCGCGCCTCGCGCGGGTGCCGCCGGCCAGGTTCGGACGCGCCGTCAAACGGATCTTCGGCCTCACTCCCGTCCAGTTGATCGCCAAGACGCGCATCGCCGCCGCCTCGCTGGCCCTCCGCGACACTCCCCGCGCTGTCGCCGAAATCGCGCACGCGTGCGGTTTCTCCGATCACAGCGCCTTCACGCGGGCGTTCCGCGCGGCCACGGGGGTCACGCCGACCGAGTTTCGCCAGATGCACCGCACCGCCCCATCCCGCGGCAAGCCTGACGCAGTGCGTAAGGCCGCGCGGCGGCGTTGACACGCGTCGCGTGTTCTTGCCTAGGCGCGAGCCTACGTCGGCGGGTGGCGGTTGTGCCGACTTTTCCACTTTCGCGCGTTTCCCGGTCAAGACGCTGGGACGCCAACCTGCTAGGGTCCAGAGGTGCTTACTTCACCCTTTCCGATGCCGACGAACCCCGAAACCGCCATGAAAAGTAAGAATTTTCCCGCCCTCATCACGGCTGTGTTCGGCCGGCTTGCTGCCCTGCCCGTCCGCACGAGGCTCCTGACCTCAAGGGCAACCCGGGGGCCGTTCGGGCGCGCCTTCGCGATCGGCGCGTCCTGCGTTTTCCTCGGCCTGCCCGCCCGGGCGCAGGTCGCGCCCCAGCCTACGCCCGCGTCCTCCGCCGGTGGTCCGGTGAAGCTCTCGGTCTTCGAAGTCTCCTCCGAAAGGGACACCGGCTACGCCGCCTCCACCGCGATGACCGGCACCCGCACCAACGAGAAACTCGAGAACCTCCCCAACTCGATCTCGGTCATGACGCAGGAGCTCCTGCAGGACCTCGCTTTCAACAATTACTTCGACGCCGTCGACTTCGCGATGAGCACCGAGAACATCGCCAACGACCAAGGAACGATCGGCGCGGTCGTCAACAACCGCGGCGGCAACCAGGTCAGCATCCGCGGTCTCGCCTCTTTCCGCCAGCTCCGCGACGGCTTCCCCTGGTATCTCGCCGCCGACGTTTTCAACACCGAGCGCATCGAATTCAGCCGCGGCCCCAGCGGCCTCGCGTACGGCGACGTCGATGCCGGCGGCACCATCAACATCGCCAGCAAGCGCGCGACCTTCCAGACCCGCGGCTCCGTGCAGGTCCGCTACGACAATTTCGGCACGCAGCGCTACTCCGTTGATTTCAACCAGCCCCTGATCCCCGGCCGCCTCGCCTTCCGCTTCAACGCCATCAAGTCCGAGGTCGAGATGTTCAAGCAGCGCATGGGCCGCGACCTCGAGGGCTACGCCGGTTCGCTCCGCTGGGAACCCTTCCAGCACCGCCGCACGCAGATCGACGTCGCCTACGAGACCGGCAACTCCACCTACCACCTGGGTCATCTCGGGCCCGGCGACTACCGCGCGGCCTACGTCTACGGCAGCGGCAACAGCAACATCGATGTCGATCCGGTCCGCCCCGGCATCCAGGTCAACGGCGTCGGCATGCAGCAGATTCGCGCCGCCACCGCCGTGAACCACGCCTTCGTCGACATCGGCGGCGTGCTGAACAACTGGCAGTCCACCGCTACGAACACCTTCCGCA
>CAXRGI010000354.1:0-21781 GCA_964229935.1 Opitutales bacterium | reverse complement strand
CCGGAAACGTAGGCGTCCTCGATGATGCGATTGGCGAGCTGGATGACGGGGGCGGAGTCCTCTCCCTCGAGGTCGGCCGCCGAGATGTCACCTTTGCCGTCCTCCGTGTAAGCCGTGCTGATGACTTCGGCGACCGAGGAGATGTCCACGTCTTCCGTCGCGGCGGCCCCCGCCTTCGACTCCTTGAAATACCGTTTGAGCAGGGCCTCGAAGAGCGTGGCCGAAACCACCCGGACCTCATCGATCGATGATTCCGTGGCCTGGGAAAAGGCCTCGCGGCGCGCGTAGTCGAGGGGGTTGGTCATCAATACCGCGACCGAACTCGGGCCGAGGCGTTTGAAGGGGAAGATGCCCTCGCGGCGGATGATGGCGTCACCGGTCACCTCGAGGAGCCTCTCGTCGACCTCGACCTCCTCCGGCTTGGAGACGAGCGGCAATTCGGTGAGCCGCGAGATGAAGCGCGCGGTGTCCTCGGCGCCCGGAGTGAACTTCGGGTCCACCATGCGGTGGATGAGGGCGGCCGAGTACTCGGCGACCTCCTTCAGCAACTCAAGGTCCTTGGCGGTGAAATCCCCTTCGGTGCCGGCGGCGGGCTCCTTATTCAGCACCTGGATCGCTCCCAGGGTGATCGTGGTCTTCAACGGCACGGTGAGCATCGACTTCACGTCGAACCCCGTCGTCTTGGCCAGCGACGTCATCAGCTGCGGGTCGTCCTTCTGCCGGAAAAACAGGGGTTCTCCGCTCTGGATCACCTTGCCGACGTTGCCGGTGCCCGTCGGCAGACGCAGGGCGAGCAGCTTGGCCGTGGTCTCCTGAAAGCGCTTCTCTTTCGCCGGGTCTCCGGCCCAGAGGGTCGGGGAGTAATAGACGTGTTTGAAAGCGATCTCGTTCCCTTCCGCCAGGTAGAGCGTCATCGACTGCGCTTGCAGCGCCTCGACGACCTTGGACGCGGTGAGCTCGATGACCGAGGCGACGTCTTCCCTGCTGGGCACGGCCTTGGAAATCACCTTGATCAGCAGGGATCGCCGCAGGGTTCCGGTGGGGGAGGGCAAGGCCATGGAAGTGCGGCGACCCTGCGGGCCGCCTGCGGGGTTGTCAAAGCCGCGGACCTGCGGCGAACTGCCGGCCGTTGCCGCCATGTTCGCCTTCCTGCGCCGTTTTTTCGCGCCCAAGCCGGTCGGGGCAAGTGACGCGGGCGCACGGGCGGAGAGGGCGGCGGCGGAGTGGCTCGAGCGTGAGCGGGGCTTCCGGATCGCGGCCCGGAACTGGCGCAACCCGGAAGACCGGCGGGAGGAGATCGATCTGGTGGCGCGTGACCGCGAGGTCCTCGTCTTCGTCGAGGTGAAGGCCCGGGCCCGCGATGCGTTGGTACCAGGGTATTATGCCGTCAATCGCCGCAAGAAGCACGTCCTGCGGCGCGCCATCACGGCGTACCTTCGGCGCCTGGGGGAGAAGCCGCGCACGTTCCGCCTCGATGTCGTGGAGGTCATTCCGGCGGCCGGAGGCCACGGCCCGCCCGAGGTGCTGCACTTCGAGAACATCCCGCTTTTTCCGAAGCACTTCCGGCCTTGAGGGCCGCGAGGCTCAGGCCTTCGTTCCGGGTGTCTCGCCCCCGGTCACCCGGCCGCCTTCCCGGCGCCAACGGTAAACCAGCGGTTCCCGTGTGCGCTCCAATTCCTTGAAGAGGCGGGCGTCGGCGCGTTTGGGCAACTCCAGTTCGGCGAGTCCGGCGGCGTCGCAATTCAGCCAGCGGGCCAGTGGTTTCAGATGCTCGACGCGGCCGATCACGCGCGAGAGCCCGGCGCGATCCTCCTCCGGCGCCCGGCGATCCAGCGCGAGAAAGGAGTAGGGCAGGCTCCGCAGATCGATGCCGGCGCGTTGGCCGAATTTCACCCAGCCGGAGTCGGCGAAGATGCCGGCGGGCGGAGGGGCGAAGAAATGGCACCAGTCGCGTTCCCGTCCCGGCGCCAGCACCGGGCAGGCGCTCGCGTGCGTGCAGGGCGCCACCACGTGAAGTACTGGCGCCAGCTGCTCGCGGATGGCGCCGAGCGCCCTTGATACCGTCGAGGTTCCCGACTCGACCCAGACCACCGCCTCGGCGCGCGCGACCAGCGACAACAGCGCCTCCCGTGCGGCGGGCGTGAGCTCGTTCAGGACATGGCTGATGACCAGCAGCCCCACCGGGCCGTCTCCCGCCAGCAGGCCCGGGGTCGCCTGGGTCACGGGCAGCTCCGGAAACTCGCGGGCGGCCGCCTCGGCGGCGAAGCCCGCGGCCAGGGGCGAGTGATCCCACAACGTGAGACCCGCGCACCACGCCGTGCCGAGTGCGCGCAGCAGACGGCGTGACGCCACCCCGCTGCCGCAACCCCAGTCGAGCACGGGTCCGGACGGCGGCCGCCAGCCGCGCAGCCGCAGCTCGCGCAAAACCTGGTCCCACTTCCAACCGATGCGCTCGCCGTAGGTGAAATCGTAACTCGCGATCTCTGATTCGCTCTCCCAATAGGGCCCGTCGAACGGCTCCTCCCCGATGAAGCGACGCCGGAGGCGCGCGAGGGCATCCCAATCCAGTTCCTCCCAGGTCATGGCTTCGGCGCGAGATCCAGCCCGAGATGGGCGGCCAAGGCGTGACGCTTCACGCCGTAGAACGCCGCGAGTTCCCGCGCGGCCTGCGCCCGTCCCGGGTCGCCGGGTTCGCGCGCCTTCACGGCGGCGATCATCAGATTTTTCGCGGTGTGCTCGCCCGACACGAACTCGAAGGCGCGCGAACGGTATCCGGCCCACTCGAGCAGCCGCACCCTCAGCGCGTCGGTCGCGAATTCCGCGTGGCGTTCGGCAAAGATGCCGTGCCGCAGCGCCGGCGCGAGCACCGGCGCTGGCGTGAGCTGCGGCCGGAGCTCCTTCTGGCAGCAGGGGGCGACGACCAGCAGCCGCGCGCCCGCCCCGATGCCGAGCGCGAGCGCGTCATCGGTGGCGGTGTCGCAGGCGTGCAACGCGATCAGGCCGTCGCATCCGCCCGCGGGCACCTCCTTGATTCCGCCCGCGATGAAGCCGAGCCGGTTTTCCAGTCCGCACTCGCGCGCGACGCGGTTGCATAATTCCACGAGGGCGGGCCGCAGCTCGATGCCCGTGATGCTGGCCCGTGGCCCAAGCACCTCCGCGAGGGCGAACGTGAGGTAACCCTTGCCGCTGCCCGCATCGACCAATCTCAGCGGCGGGGCATCTTCCCCGTGCGCGCCCGGAAACGCCTCGTCGATCAGCGGGGTGAGCAGCTCGGCGAAGCGCTGCACTTGCCGCAGCTTGTCCGCCATGCCCTCGCGCGGACGCCCCTGCGCGTTGGTGACACCCAGTTCCCGCAGCCAGCGCGCGTCGGCCGGCACCGGGTGGTGCTTGGCGCGATCATGGCGGTCGACCTTCGCGGCCGCCGCTCCCGTCGGCTGCATCATCCGGAGACGCGCGGTGCCGTCGGGCCGGCACTCGAGCTGCGCGTTGACGTCCGCGGCAAACAGATGCGCGTCGAGGAAATCCCGCCCGATCAGCCGCTCCAGCTCGTTCACCGCCTCCGTGGGCGGGTGATTCTTGGTGATGTCCCGGTCGGCGTGGCGCCACACGAAGCTCAGGTGCGGCCCGGACTTCAGCTCGACCGGCCGCACATGCAGGTTGCGCGGCCCCGCCGCGTCGCCCTTCGGCTTGCCCAGCGTGAGCTTCGTCAGGGCTCCGTCCGCCACGGTGCGGCGCAGGAGCTCGAGAAAACGTTCGCGGGCGGGCGGGGCGGACATCGGGCTGAGCGAAGCGGCCGCGCGGCGGATGTCGAGCGACGCGCGCGTCCGCCCGACACGGCCCGGCGCTTTGCGGATTGCGCGGGGGCGATCCCGTGCTTTGCGTGATCCGAACCCCTCGTAAAAATCCCCTTATGAAACTGAGCCGTCGCCGTTTCCTCCGTAACACCGCCCTGACCCTGGGCGTGCCCACCATCATCCCCGGTTCCGCCCTCGGTCTCAACGGGGCGGTCGCGCCCAGCAACCGCATCGTCGTCGGTGGCATCGGTCTCGGTCCGCGGGGCCGCGAGGTGCTGAAGAGCTTCCTTAGCCAGTCCGATGTGCAGTTCGTGATGATCGCCGACGTGCAGAAAACGCGCCGGGAGGTCATCCGCGTGATGGTCAATCGCCAGTACAACAATCAGGACTGCGCGGAGACGCGCGACATGTTCGACGTGCTCGGACGGAAGGACATCGACGCGGTCGTCATCGCGACCGGCGACCGCTGGCACGCGGTGCTGTCGATCCTCGCCGCCAAGGCCGGCAAGGACATCTATTGCGAGAAGCCCTGCAGCATGACGGTGCGCGAGAGCCAGGAGCTGGCCGACGCCGTGAACCGGTACGGGCGTGTGTTCCAGGCCGGCACGCAGCGGCGCAACGTCGACAATTTCCAGTTCGCCGCCGCGTTGGCCCGCGGGGGCAAGCTCGGCCGGGTGCACACGGTGCACGCCGGCATCCTCCAGCTTGAAGAGAGCCACAACTGGCTGCCGGCCGAGCCGGAGCCGGGTATCGAGGCCTGCGACTGGGACCGCTGGCTCGGGCCCGCACCCTGGCGGCCCTACAATAAAGAGTACGTCAACGGTCGCTGGCGGGGTTATTACGATTTCCACGGCGGCGCCGCGTTGCCGGAGTGGGGCGCCCACACCGTCGATCTCTGCCAGTGGGGCGCGAGCGCCGACGCCACCACACCGGTCGACTACGAGGCCGAGGGGCAGACCATCCACGCGCGCTACGCCAACGGCGTGAAGCTCGTGATGCGCCGCGCGGGTTTCAAGGGCGAGGGTAACTGGGTCGCGCCCGGCACGTGCCCGATCCGTTTCGAGGGCGATGAGGGCTGGGTCGAGGCCGCCGACTCCGGCAAGGTCGCCGTCTCCAACCCGAAGTTCCTCGAGGGCGGCGCCCCGGCGCCGATGGCCGGCACTGACCCCTCGAAGCACGTGCGCGACTTCCTCGACTGCATCAAGACGCGCGCCAAGCCCGCCGCCAACGCCGACGTCACCCGCCGCGGCCACATCGTCTCGCACGTCGCGGCGATCGGCTGGCGCCTCGGACGCAAGGTCTCGTTCGATCCCGTCTCGGAAACCTTCCGGGGTGATGTCGAGGCCAACCGCATGTGCACCCGCGCCCGCCGCGCCCCGTGGCACGCTTGAAACCCGCAGCTCCGGTCACCCCATGAAGAACCGTCTCACGCTCATTTCCCTGCTGGCCGCGCTTGCGGCGGCCAACGCCGTCGGAGCCCCCGCGGCCAATCGCGAGGCCGAGGCCCTCGCCGTGCTCAACAATCCCGCCGCGGAGTTGAAGGAGAGGGCCCGCGCCTGCCAGACGCTCGCCGACTTCGGCGGGACTAAATCCATCGCGGCGCTGTCGGCGCTGCTCGCCGATGAGAAACTCGGCGACTATGCGCGCAGCGGGCTTGAGTCCATGGCCGACCCCGGCGCCGGCGCGGCTTTGCGGCGCGCCCTTGGCAAGCTGAACGGGCGCCAGTTGGCCGGAACGGTCAACTCGCTGGGCGTCCGGCGCGACACCGCGGCGGTGGCCGAGCTGCGCAAGCTGGCCCTGGCGAACAAGCCCGATGCCTCGCCTGCGGCGGTGGCCGCCCTCGGCTTGATCGGCAACGCCGAGGCCGCGCAGGCCTTGCAGGCCGTTTTATCGGGAGGCCCCGCCGAACTCCGGTTGCCCGCGGCGCACGCCGCGATCGTCGCCGCGGAGCATCTCGCGCGGGCCGGCAATCGCGCGGCCGTGCGCGCCCTTCTTGAGGCCTCCGTGAAGGCGGTTCCCGCGGGGCCGTCGGCCGAAGCGGCCCGTCGCCTGCTCGCCGCCAAATAAAGCGTACTCCCCGGGGCGCCGGCCGGCAGGCCGGCGCCTTCAGGCCGCGTGGCGCTCGCGATACCAGCGGCGCCAGCGCCAGAAAAGGAAGGAACAGGCGAGGATGAGCGCGATCGCGCCCAAGCCGAACCACTGCGTCTTGGAGAGGGTCGCGTGGAGGCGTTGCATGTCGTCCGAGAACCTCGCCCAGAGCCAGTGCCCCAGCCAGACGAACAGGGGCACGCTGAGGACGGCCGCCAGGCCGTCATGGAACGCGAACTTCAGGTAGGGGACGCGCATCGCCCCGGCGGTGCTGAAGATCGGCGCGCGCAGCCCCGGTAGAAAGCGCGCGATCAGCAGCACGGTGGCGCCGTGCCGGTCGAACAACGCCTTCACCTTCGCCTGCTTCGCCGGGGGAAAGAGATGGTGGGTACCCTGCCACGCGAGGAGCTTTCCGCCGAATCGCCGGCCGAGCAGAAACATGATGGAGTCGCCGAGCAGCACGCCGAACCACATCAGCACGGCCACCGGGATCCACGAGCGGCCATCGTCCTGCGCCAGGATGCCAGCAGTGACCAACACGATGTCCTCTGGCAGGGGCAGACCGAGTCCGCAGATCACGAGAATCAGGAACGGTCCCCACAACGAAAGGGGCGACTCCTTCAGGAGCTGAAGCAGGGATTCCAGCATGTTCGCAGCAGCAGGGGCGGGAAGAAGGAGACGCCGTGCCGCGCAGGTGGCAAGTCGTTGCTGGTCCAAGGAGCGGCTGGAGCAATCGCCGCTTCGCCTCGGCGCTTGCCCGGCTGCGGGTGAGCGTCAGGCTTCTGTCATCCCCGCTGCGATCCCATGACGCCGCCCGACCTCGCGCGCCGGCACTTTCTCGGCCACATGACCACCGGTCTGACCGGCGTGGCGCTCGCTCGTCTGCTCGCGCGCGATCTCGCCGCCGCACCGGCCCCGCGCACGCACTTCGCCCCGAGGGCCCGGCAGGTGCTGCAGATCTTCTGCCCGGGGGCTGCTTCGCATATCGACCTCTGGGACCACAAGCCGCTGCTAGATAAGTTCGACGGTACGCCACTGCCGGGAGCCGAAGGCGAGGTCTCTTTCCAAGGCAAGAACGGCAACCTGATGCGTTCGCCGTGGGCGTTCGCCCCCGCGGGCCGGAGCGGCAAGATGATCTCGACGCTGCTGCCGCACCTGGCGCGGCATGTGGATGACATCGCGTTCCTGCACGGGATGACTTCGCGCACGAACACCCACGGTCCGGGGTGCGTCGCGATGAACACCTGCTTCACCCGCGAGGGGTTTCCCAGCGCGGGCTCCTGGGTGAGCCACGCCCTCGGCACGCTCAACGAGAACCTGCCCACCTACATCGCAATCCAGGATATCCGGGGCGAGCCGCCCAATGGTAAGGCCAATTGGGGTAACGGCTTCCTCCCCGCCCAGCACCAGGGCGTCGCGATGTCGGCCCAGCAGCCGCTCCGGAATCTGGTCCGCCCGGGCGAGTCCGCCCCGGGCGAGGAGCGCGCCGTGCGCGAGCATCTGGCTTTCATGAATCGCGCGCACGCCGCGGAACATGCCGGCAACGGCGAACTTTTCGCACGCATGGAGGCCTACGCGCTCGCGGCCCGCATGCAGTTGGCGGCGCCCGAGGTGAGCGATCTCGCGGGCGAGCCGGACCACGTCCATCGGCTCTACGGCACCGGCGACACCAACCCGCTCAAGGCCGCCTACGCGCGGAATTGCCTCCTCGCGCGCCGTTTCCTCGAGAAGGGCGTCCGCTACGTCAGCCTCTATTGCGCCTCGCGGGCGAGCGCCGTCGACGGGTTGCTCAATTGGGACGCCCACAAGACCCTCAAGGCCGATTACGATCGCCACGCGCCGGTCTTCGACCAGCCCACCGCGGCGCTGCTCACGGACCTCAAGCAACGCGGCCTGCTCAACGACGTGCTCGTTTTGTGGTGCACCGAGTTCGGTCGCATGCCCACGCACCAGGACGGCACCAGCGGTCGTGACCACAACCCGGACGCCTTCACCACGTGGATGATGGGGGCCGGCGTGAAGGGCGGCGTGAGTCACGGCGCCACCGACGATTTCGGGCGCCGCGCCGCGATCGACGTCACCAGCGTTTACGATTTCTACGCCACGGTGCTCCACCTGCTCGGTCTCGATCACGAGCGGCTGACACATTACCACAACGGCGCGAACCGCCGCCTCACCGACGTCCACGGCCACGTGATCCGGCCGATCCTCGCGTGAGCACCGCGTCGGCGTGGCGAAAGTTTCTGCGGTGGGGCGCGCTGGGCGCCTCGCTCCCCGCCGCGTTGCCGGCGGTCCAGGAGGGCGCGGCTTTCTTTGAAACCAAGGTGCGTCCGGCGCTGATCCGCCATTGCTACGAATGTCACAGCGCGGATGCGAAAAAGGTGAAGGGCGGGCTGCTGCTGGATACCCGTGCCGGCTGGCAGCGCGGCGGAGACAGCGGGTTGCCGGCGGTCGTGCCGGGCAATCCGGACGAGAGTCCGCTGATCCGCGCCGTGCGCCACGTGGAGGAGGACTTCGCGATGCCGCCGCGGCAGCCGAAATTACCCGACGCGATCATCGCCGACCTGGTCGCCTGGGTGCGGATGGGCGCGCCGGATCCGCGCGAGGGACCCGCGGGCGAGGTGCGGCGGGCCGACAATTCGTGGTGGTCGCTCCAGCCGGTCGCGCGCGAATTCCGGCACCGCACGATCGACGGCTTTGTCGACGAGGCGCTGGCGGCAAAGGGATTGGCCGGGAATCCGCCGGCCGACGCCCGGACGCTGATCCGGCGGATGACGTACGACCTCACGGGCCTGCCGCCGAACCCGGCCGAAGTGGCGGAGTTCGCCGTCGCTCACGCCGCGGATCCGGACGCCGCCGCCGCCGCGCTGGCCGACCGCCTGCTCGCTTCACCGCGTTACGGGGAGCGTTGGGGACGCCACTGGCTGGACGTCGTGCGCTTCGGGGAGAGCAACGGTTTCGAGCGCAACTTCATCATCGACGACCTCTGGCCCTTCCGCGACTGGGTGATCCGCTCGCTGAACGAGGACAAGCCGTTCGACCGTTTCATCACCGAGCACCTCGCGGGCGACGTGATCGGCAAAAACCGGCCGGAGATCGAAGTGGGCAGCGCGTTCCTGGTGGCGGGTCCGTATGACGACGTCGGCAACCAGGATCCGGTGGCCAAGGCGAACATCCGCGCGGCCACGCTCGACGACATGATCGTGACGACCGGCGGGGCGTTTCTCGGCCTGACGGTGGGTTGCGCGCGGTGCCATCACCACAAGTTCGACCCGATGCCGACGGAGGACTACTACCGCCTGAAGGCGGCGTTCGAAGGCGTGACCCACGGGCGTCGCGAGGTGGCGACGGCCGAACAGCGCGCCGCCTTCGCGGACGCGACGAAACCGCTGAACAGGCGTCTCGCGGAAATCAACGCGGCGGTCGACCGCGTCGAGCGCGCGGTCGCGGCCCGGGCCAAGGAACTGCTGAAAAACCGTGCCTTTCCCCGTGCGAAGATCGACCCCGAACTCACCGAGGAGGCGTTCACACCGGTGGAGGCGCGTTTCGTCCGCTTCACGGTCCTCGATAACACCGAGGCGCCGGGGCGTCCGCCGCCGCGGGTCAACAACCGGCGTGCGCCGCGCGGCGGCGGGCGGCTGACGGAGTTCGAAGTCTGGACGACCGACGGACGCAATGCGGCCCTCGCCACGAACGGAGGTCGCGCCGAGGGCGCTCGGGGTGCGGTCGCGGAGGATTTTCCGGAGGCTTACGGTCCGCAGCTCTGCATCGACGGACGACACGGCGAGCAATGGTTCATCGGCAACCCGGCCGAGCTGACGATCACGCTGGCGCGGCCGGAGATGATCGGCCGCGTGACGTTCAGCAATGCGAAGGGACGCGGGCTGATGGACAAGTCGCAGGGTGCCACGCCGTGCGAGTACGAGGTGAAGGTTTCGGCCGACGGCAAGGATTGGCGCACCGTGGCGACCTCGTTGGACCGCGTGCCGTGGAGTGAACGCCACGCGTTGGAGCGCGTGCGGGGAGAGGTGATCACGCCGGAGGAGGAAAAGGAACTGGCGGCGCTGGAGCGGGAGCGCGCGCAGGTGCAGGCGGCCCTGAACAAGGTCCCGAAACTTCCGCAGATGTGGGCGGGGAAATTCGACCAGCCCGCGGATAAGACCTTTGTGCAGAGGGGCGGCGACCCGATGAAGCCGGGTGAGGTCGTGCGGCCGGCGAGCCTGGAAATCCTTTCCCCGGTCACGCCCGCGTTCGCGCTGCCGGAGGACGCCCCGGAAGGGGAGCGACGGCTGGCGCTCGCCCGTTGGACCACCGCGCCGGAAAACCCGCTCACCCCGCGGGTGCTCGCGAACCGCGTCTGGCAGCATCACTTCGGCACCGGGATCGTCGATACCCCGAGCGACTTCGGTTTCCAGGGAGGGCGGCCGTCGCACCCGGAGTTGCTGGACTTCCTCGCGACTCGGCTGGTCGCGCACGGCTGGCGGCTGAAGCCCTTGCACCGGGAGATCGTGCTCTCCCGCGCCTATCGGCAGTCAGGGGCCTTTCGCGAGGACGGCGGCCGTGTCGATCGCGACGCACGCCTGCTCTGGCGCTTCCCCCCGCGGCGCCTGAGCGCCGAGGAGGTGCGCGACACGATGCTGGCCACCGCCGGCCGGCTCCGGCTGGAGCCGATGGGAGGTCCCGGGTTCCGGCTCTACAAGTACACGCAGAACAACGTCTCGACGTACTTCCCGCTCGATGCCCACGGGCCGGAGACCTATCGCCGCGCGGTCTACCACCAGAACGCCCGCGCGAGCGTGGTCGATGTGCTCACCGATTTCGACCTGCCCGACATCGCCTTCGCGGCGCCGCGTCGTGCCAACACGACGACGCCGCTGCAGGCGCTGACGCTGCTCAACCATCGCTTCACGTTCGATCTCGCGGATGCCCTGGCGGAGCGCATCGCGGGTCCGGATCCGGTGGGCGCGGCTTACGCGATCGCCTTCCAACGCGCCCCGCGCGCCGAGGAGCGCGCCGCCGGCGAATCACTCGTCGCGCGCCACGGCGCGGCCGCCTTCAGCCGCGCCATCCTCAACGCCAACGAGCTGATCCACGTGGATTGAGAAGCGAGGCGCTTTGCGCGAGGGGACCGGAGGGCCGGCTTCGGCTCAGAGCCGGAAGAGGCGCTTGGCGTTTCCGTGGAGAATTTTCCGCTCGGCCGCCTTGTTCGTGACCAGCCGGCGGATCTGCTCGAGCTGCCGGAGCCCGGAGCAACGCGCGGCGATCGCGGATGCATCGTTGCAGTCGCTGCCGTACATGAGCTTGTCCTGATGCCGATCAAGGAAAGCCGCGCCGTGCTCAGGGTCCCGAGCGAAGGCGCCGAGACCGGAACCGGCCGAGAGGTCGCCGTACATGTTGGGGTAGTCGCGCAGGTATTTGTCGGTGAGGCCTCCCGGCGTGACCTTGCCGGTGGGGTAGAGCTTGCGCGGGTCATCGACATTCGCCGCGTCGATGTTCGCCCACCACGTCTGCGCGTGGCCGATGAAGTTCGTCCGGGGGTACTTCGCCAGCATGCGGTGGAAACGGTCGAAGCCGTGATTGTAGCTGCCGGTCTGCCAGTGCATGAGGATCGGCACGTTGTACGCGGCGGCCAGCTGGTAGAGGCGCTGCATCGCGGGCGAGTCGCACTCGACGCCGAACTTCTGCTCGCCGATCGCGACGGCGCCGAGCTTGAGGTACTTCTCGACCACGGCCGGCGCGTCCTCGAGGTCGCTGACCTCGTTGGCGCCGAACACGAACTCGCCGGGGTGTTTCCGCGCGAGCGCCATGCACTCGTCATTGCCGGTGCAGGTGCCATCCAGCCCGTTGGACCGGCCTTCATGGGTGGAGTCGCGCTTCACGGGACGACCCGACGGCAGCAGGATGGAAGTGGTGATGCCGAGGGCGCGTTGGTGCCCGATCAGCTCGTCGTCGTTGCGCGGGCGGGGCAGGACCGGTGCATAGGTGGTCTTGTCGCGGCCTCCGCCGTAATTCGTGTGCTGGTGGATATCGATGATGGGCTCCGCGGGAACGGCGGCGGGCAGGCGGGTGGCGGCGAGAGCAGCCGCGGTGGCGACGAGGAACTGGCGGCGGGGGAGCGGGGTGGGGGGTTGCATCGCTGAAAGATTGCGGCGCGGTCCCGGATTCGAAAAGGGCAATCTCAACTGACGGCGTGAAGCGGGTTGCCAGACGCCCTGGCGCGCCCGTACCAAGATCACGCTTCCTTATCGCCCATGAAGATACCCTCCCTGCTCTCGTGCTTCATCACTTTGCTCCTCGCGCTGCCGGTCGTGCGCGCGGAGTTGAAACTGCCCGCCGTCATCGGCGACCACATGGTCCTGCAACGCCGCCAAGCCAACCCGATCTGGGGTTGGGACTCCCCGGGCGCGAAGATCACCGTCACCTTCGCCGGGCAGTCCCACACGGCTACGGCGGGGGCCGACGGCCGTTGGTCGGTGAAGCTGGCCGCGCTGGAGGCCAGCGCCGAGCCGCGCACGCTGCGGATCGCCGGCTCATCGGCGCGCGACATCAAGGATGTGCTGGTGGGCGAGGTCTGGATGTGCTCCGGGCAATCCAACATGCAGTGGTCGATCTCGCAGGTATACAATGGCGACCTTGAGGCGCTGGCGTCATCCTTCCCGCACCTGCGGATCATCTCGGTGCCGCAGGTGGGCACGCAGGAGCTGCAGAAGGATTTCAAGGGGCAGTGGGAGGCCGCGACGCCCGACTCCGTGAAGAGCTTCAGCGCGGTCGGCTTCCTGTACGGCCGTTACCTGCATGAAATCCTGAAGGTGCCGGTCGGTCTCATCGACAACGCCTGGGGCGGCTCGGCCGCCGAGGCCTGGGTGCGGCGGGAGACGATCGAGAAGGATCCACGTTTCGCCGCGCTCATGAAGTCCACGCGTGACCGCGAGGCCCAGCTCAAGGGCGACCAGCCGCGCCTCGACCATGAGGCCGCGATGGCGAAGTGGAAGGAAGCCTCCGCGAAGGCCAAGGCGGCCAAGAAGGAGGCGCCGCGCCAGCCGCAATCGCCGCTGGCCTGGCTCACCGGCAACGCCCGCCCCGGCAATATTTTCGCCGGCGTCGTCCATCCCACGCTCGGCTACGGCATCAAGGGAGTGATCTGGTATCAGGGCGAGTCCAACGCCTCGCGCGCGCATGAATACGCCGAGCTTTTCCCTTTCATGATCGAGCAGTGGCGCAAGGAGCAGGGCCAGGGCGACTTCCCGTTCTACTGGGTGCAGCTGGCCGACTTCCGCGACGAGAAGGCGGAGCCGGTCGAGAGCGACTGGGCCGAACTGCGCGAGGCGCAGACCCGCGCGCAGCGGCTGGCCCGCACGGGTCAGGCGGTGATCATCGACGTGGGCGAGGGGCGCGATATCCATCCGCGCAACAAGCAGGAGGTCGCGGCGCGGCTCGTGCGCTGGGCCCTGGCCAACGACTACGGCGTGAAGGTTCCCTTCCGCAGCCCGGAGTACCGGAGCGTGGCGTTCGCCAACGGCAAGGCGACCGTCACCTTCGACTGCTTCGGCAGCTCGCTCCGCGCGTTTGATGTGCCCGCGGCGCGCGGGTTCGCCGTCTGCGGCGAGGACCGGGTCTGGCGCTGGGCCACGGGCAAGGTCATCGCGCCGGACAAGGTCGAGCTCTCCTGCGAGCAGGTCCCGGCCCCGATCGCCGTGCGTTACGCGTGGGCCGACAACCCCGTCTGCAATCTCTATTCCGCGGACGGCCTGCCGGTGACGCCCTTCCGGACCGACGACTTCGACCCGATCACGAAGCCGAAGCCCGCCGCCCAGTGAGGCCGCAGGCCGGCGCGGCGCGCACGGATGACTCACTGCGTTCGCCGCGATTCCGCCGGCCGCTGGAAACCGGCGGCCTGATTTGATAAATCCGCGCGGTTGGTACCCTTGCCGGCGTTCCGGTGCCGGTGCCGCGCGGGTCGCGCGGTTCCCGCTCCCCCGGGCCCGTCATGACCCCGAATTCCGCTGCCCCGCAACTCAACGCCGACGCCGAGCAAACCGCGCCATGGCTGCGGGTGTCCGGCCTGATCGCCGGTCTCGCGCTCTTTGCCCTGACGCGGTTTCTGCCGCCCCCGGAAGGCATGAGCGAGGCGGCGTGGATCACGTGCGGGTTGGCGCTCTGGATGGCCGCATGGTGGATCACCGAAGCGGCCCCTTTGCCGGTCACTGCGCTGCTCCCGTTGGTGGTGCTGCCCTTGCTCGATGTGATGCCCCTGCGGAAGGCATCGGCCAATTTTGCCGCGGATCTCATCTTCCTTTTCCTGGGCGGCTTCGTGCTTTCGATCGGCATCCGCAAGTGGCGCGTGCACGAGCGGATCGGGCTGGGACTGCTGAGGCATTGCGGGTGGAGCGTGCCGGCCTTGCTGGGCGGGCTGATGCTGGTGACAGGTTTTCTGGGCATGTGGATGAGCAACGCCGCCACGGCGATGGTCATGATGCCGATGGCGGCCAGTATCGCCGCGCTGGTGGAACGTAGCGGTGCCACCGGCGGGCGGGCCTCGAAGGCCCTGCTGCTCGGCGTGGCCTATGCGCCTTGCCTGGGGGGGCTGGCCACCTTCGTCGGCACACCCACCAATGCGGTGCTCGAGGGATTCGTTTCCAAGACCTACGGCGTTGAGCTCAGCCTCGCGCAGTGGATGGGATTCGGCGTCCCGGTGGCGGTCACCCTGCTGCTCTGCTGCTGGGCCCTGCTGCGTGTCACGCTGCTGCGGGGTGCCCCGGCTGTTTCCGGACTCGGGGAACGCATGTCCGAGGAATATCGCCGGCTCGGCGCCTTCTCCCGCGGCGAAGTCGTTACGACGGCCGTGTTCGCCGGCTGCATCCTGTGCTGGATGTTCAGCGGGGTGATCACGGACCTCACGGGCGTGAAGATCGACGATGCCGTGGTGGCGATCGGCGGTGCGCTGCTGCTCCTGTTGCTACCGTTGGATCGGCGGCTGGGCAGCACCGCCCTTTCCTGGAAGGACGCCGAGGGCCTGCCGTGGGGTATTCTCATCTTTTTCGGGGGCAGCCTCAGCCTCTCGGCCGCTCTCACGGAGACGGGCGTGACCCGTTGGCTGAGCAACGAGCTCCAATTCCTTCACGGCGTCCCCCTCTGGATGGTGGCGACGGTGGTGGTGGTGCTGGTGGTGATCGTTTCCGAGATGATGAGCAACTCGGCGACGGTGAGCGCCTTTCTGCCGATCCTGGCCGGCCTCTGCGGCGGCCTGGGCGTGCATCCCTTCGTGATCATGATCCCGGCGACGTTGGCGGCGAGTTGCGCCTTCATGATGCCCGGCGCTTCGCCGCCCAACGCCATCGCGTTCAGCACGGGCTGTCTCCGGGTCGGCGACATGGTGCGCACCGGGCTGCTGCTGAACATCGTGTGTGCAATCGTGATTCTGCTCGCCGCGTTTCACGTGATCCCCGCGATCATGGGGTTCGATCCCTTCACGCCGCCGGCCTGGGCCGCGGGGAAGCGGTGAGTCCGTGGAGCCAGCGGTCAGTGCTTGCCGCCTTTGACGAGCCAGTAGGGTGACTTTCCGGGGAGTTTCATGCCGGTCCCTCCTTGCAGGGTGACTTCCTCGGAGATGCTTCCCGTGCGGGGATCGATACGGCGCAGAAGCCAGTCCCCGGGTGGCAGCGAGAGGGGAGGCGCGTCGCCTTCGGGAAAATAACCGAAGCGATCGCCATCGTCGGAAGCGAGGACGCCGCCCCGCCCGGAAGACACGGGTCGCATTTTGGCGAGCGCCCGGAGCAGAGCTGGGTCCGTGGAGGCGGGCAGCGCGGGGAAAGACGCCCCGCTCGCGGCCAGCAACCAGGGATCGCCTTGAGCCAGAGGGGTGATCACGGCCTTTTCCGGAAAACGACTGCGGTATTCGTGGACCATGCCCGCGAGATCGACCCCGGAGGGCCTCCCCCCTTTCCAGAGTCGCTCGTGCTGGCGCGGAGCGAGGTTTTCCCCGCCCGCCGGGGCATGCAGACCTTTCGCGGTGCGCCACCAGTATTTCAGGTCGATCACGTCGATCAGCGAACCGCGGCGCGGATCCGCCAGAATCGCGTCCTGTACGTCCTTGGGCGCGCTGAGGGCGATGAGCGGCCGCCGGCCGGTCTCGGTCTTCCACTCCGCCACCACATCGAGCCAGAACTCGTGGAAGGAAAGCGGGCCCGAGAACTCTTCGCCAAGGGTGTGGATCACGTTCGTTTCACCCGCGAGGTTCGCGAGGCAGTGGCGGATGTAGGCACGGTGCAGCTCGCGGCGGCGGGGATGGGCCACGTCGTAGAAAAGCTCCGCCATGAAGATCCGCTTCCCGCCGGCGTAGGGCGGCGGCTCCGGGAAACCGGGCGCCGAAATGGTGTTGAGCTCGCGCCAGGGGAACTCCGCCCAGTGGGCTCCAGCCTCGAGGAGGTTATGTTGGAAATACATCTCGTTCACCAGCACGAGTCCCCGCAGGCGCGCGATCCGCGCGAAGTCGGCCAGCCGGCCGAAGTACCACGGATTGAATTTCTCCAGATCATACCGGCTCAGTCCGTTCGACGCCGTGCCGCGGCCGCTCCGGGCCCACGGCTGCTCAAAGAAGGGAGGCCAAACGTCGCCATCCGGGCGGCGCACCATCTGGTGATCGTCGCGACGCCGGTCGTACCACAGGCCCCAGTTGTGCCGCAGCGCCACCTCGCCGCGTGCCATCATGCCGGAAGCGACTTCCTCCAGGTCATCGGTCAGCCCGGGTCCGATGCGATCCGGAACAAACCGGGTGAGCGCCGGCCCGATCTCGGCGGCTCGTGCCGGATGCACGCTACCGCGCCACCAGGCCACCGTGGCCTGTTTTCCCGTGGCGACCGCACCCCCGAGGGTCAGCCATCCGCGATCGAGCGCGAGCCCCTCGCGGATCGGGGGCTTCTCCTCCCTCGCGGCGACGACCGGCTCGAAACGCGCGGCCGCCACGCTGACGACCGGGGCGCCCACCGGTGCCAGCGCGCGCAGGGCGTTCGGGCCGAGGCGCTCCGCGAGCTGCGCCTCGTAAAGGCTGTCCGGGCGGATGAACTCGTTGACCATCGACCACGGGCCGTCGCCCACGAACTGGCCCCATACTCCCGCCGCCCAATTGGTCGCGCCGGGAGGCGAGCGGCAGATGATCGTCGAGGCTGTGGTCTGCCACGCCATGGCCGCCGCGGCTGACCAACCCACGCCCTGGTTCCAAATCTCCAGATTGTCCAGGCGCAGCGCGCCACCCTCGATCCGCATGTTGTCGAAGAGGATCCCCGAGGCCCAGGAACCGAGGGAGCCGCTGAACGCGCCCGGCATCTCCGACTCGCAACGCAGGAAGACGTTGGGTCCCGCGGCCAGGTGGCCGGCGGAAAAATCATGGCGTCCACCCGAGGCGCGGCAGCGCAGGAAGAGCGTCTGCTGCCCGGCGGTGTGGAAGGTGAGACGCCGGTAGCCCCCGTCCTCCGAGACCGGCTCCGACGAGACGCAGTCCTGCACGGTTACCCGGCGCGCCTCGGCGCCGACATGAACGGCCGACCCCGCGAAACGCCGCACCGCGATGTCCGCGATCCAGGCGTCGCGCACGGCCTCGACGCGGATCGCCGTCCACGCGTGGTCCTCGTCCTTGGGGTTGCCCGGTTCCACTTGCGATTCGATCCCCAGGTGACTGACGCCGATCTCACGGGGCGGCTCCGCGTCCGCGGGGAATGCGCGGTGGACCGCCGCGCCGCCGTGCTTCTGTTCCAGGGCCGTGGTCAGAGGCGCGTCCAGAACGAGCGTGGAACCTCGGATCGACGTGATCCGGCGCTCCCAGCGGATGTCCATCGTGCCGGGCTTCCAGGCGAAGGGCTGTCGCCCCGGCGAGTCGTCCATGCCCACTTCCGCCAGCCATGAGGCCGGGCTGGGGCGGCGGATGAGCACGGTATCCCCCGCCGCGAAACCGGAGGGGTCGGCTACGGTGATTTGAAGGGTGCCAACCGGGACGCGTTCCCCGACCACGCGTATTCCCGGTCCCGGAGGAGGCGCCGTGCGAACGGGGGTGCCCAGCACAATGACCGCGCGGCGGCCGGTGCCGGAGGCGTAGAGCAGCGTGCCTCCCGCGCCGGATCCGGCTCCGCGCAGGGTGACGCCTCCTGCGAGCCGCAGTTGGCCCGCGACCTCGTACCGGCCAGCGGTCAACTGCACGCAACCCCTACGGCCCTCCACGTCGGCCGGAAGCGAGGCGGCATGGTCGAGCGCGGCCTGCAGTCGGGCTGTGTTGTCCCCGGCCGCGGGGGCCACCACCAGCGTCACGCCCGGCGCGGGGAGCGGAACTCCGCCACCCCGGTAGCCGGCGGAGGAATAATCCGGCACGCGATCGCCCCGGTCGTCAGCGGTGTGGACGAGCCGACCGTCCGGTCCGAGGGACACGGGCGGCGGCACCTGCTTCGCCCCGCCGGCGGCGCCGGAAAAAAACCCGGCGGCGAGGGCGGCGAGGAGGCGGACCTTCGGGGTCATGCGCGGGCGAAGATTGATTTCAGATAGGAGACGTTGGCTCCGAAGTTGGCCCGCACGTTGCGCGGATCCCGGGCGCTGCGCGAGCGTTCAACCACCAGCCAACCCGACCATCCCATGCCGTCGAGCGTCGCCTTCACCGCACGCAGATCCAGCCGGGGGTTGTCCTGCAGCCAGAGTCCGTCGGTGTCGGTGCAGTGGATCTGGCAGATGCGGTCGCGCCCGAGGGTCCGCAGCTCGAGGGCGAGGTCGCGCCCGGCCTGCAGCGGGTTGGCGAAGTTGAAATAGATTCGGACGGCGGAGGAGCCGATCTCTTCCAGCAGTCGCACCTCCTCGGCGGCGGGGAGCGAGGTCTCGATCCCGATGACCAACCCGGCGGCCTCGGCGCGCCGCCCGGCGGCGCGCAGGCGGGCCACGATGGCGGGGCGGATTTCCGGTCGCCGCGTGAGGTCGCCCTGCACACCCAGCGGCAGGAACGCGACGCGCACCGCGAGTTTATCCATCGTCTCCAGGCAATCGGAGACCATGCGGTCCACGGTCGGGCGCTCGGCGAACGACTGGGCGTAGAAGCCCGACATCGCCACCGAGGAAATCGCGACTCCCGCGGCGCGCGCGGCCTCGGAAAACTGCCGGGCCACCGCCGGGTCGCGAAGCTGGTTGTCGAAGGTCTCGCGCTCCCCGAGCGGTCCCAGGTCGACCTCCACCCCGTCGGCTCCGATTTCGCGCGCGAGGGGAAACGCGCCGATTTTCTGACGCTTGAGGATCATCCAGTCGCATACGGCGATCCGATAGCGGGGCGGGGTTAATGCCGCGCGCGAGTGGAGCGACGCCGCGGCCGCGGCGAACCCGAGTGTTCCGAGGAATTGGCGACGCCGCATGCGGTGTGACCGGACTTTCTAGCCGCGGGGATCCTTGATCTCCCGGGCCGCGTCAGCGGCGGTCCGCCAAGCGCTTTTCCCGGCGATCGATGTTGTTCCGCGGGTCATTCCAATCGACGCGGGGGGCGCGGGGATCCAGGCCGTGGAGAAACTTCTCGATGTTGGTGTAGCCGTCGCCGTTGGCGTCGGCCCCGGCGTCGGCCGGGTCGCGCGGGTTCAGGCCGTGGGCCTTCTCCCACGCGTCCGGCATGCCGTCCCGGTCCGTGTCGAGATAGGGTTCCCCGCGGTAATCCGGATAGCCGCCCACCTGCGAGGGGTGTGTGATGATGCCGAGCGGGATCAGGCGCATCAGGTCGTCGATGGTCTTGTCCGTGTAGCCCGCCTGGCCGAGCGAGGCGCGGGTGTCCGGTGCGACGGCGGCGGTGGCGACCCCGCGGCGGACGGCGGCGATGATGCGCTCGTCGACGGCGTCGCGGCGGGGCAGGGTGGCGCCGGCGTTGGCGAGGACGTGCTCGTAGGCCTCGCGGGCGCCGAGGATCTCGAGCGGCGCGTGGGCGAATGGCCGCTCGGCCCGGATGGCGCGGAGGATCTCCTCGCGGCGGCCGCCCTTGATATCGGGCTGCACGCCGCCGTTCCAGTTGTCGCGCGTGACGGCATCATGACCCTCGACGACGTTGCCGGAGACATGGGCGCGGCCGAAGTTGTCGACGACCGTTTTGCTGCGTTCGGATTCCGGTTTCAGGAGCCGGTGGGAGATCGGGGCCCCGCGGGGCGTGGCCGGTCCGGGCTTATAGTAATTGTTGATGACGTTGAAGAGGCTGCGGTGGTCGCCGCCGTCCACGGTGCGATGCACCCAGTTGAAGAGCACATTGTTCACGAGGGTGAAGTCGCCGATCATGCCCACGCTCGGGTTGCGGCCGGTGTTCGAGGCCCAGAGGTTCCGGTGGAAAGTGCTGTTGAGTCCGCCCAGGGTGGAGCCGAAAGCGTGGTGAAAGGTGTTCAGGCCCTCGCTCGAGATGGAGTTCTGGATCGTGATGTTGACCGTCGGAAGCTTGAGCTCCGCCCCGCCGCCGGGCGGACGGTGCATGTGACGGTACATCGACATGTTCTCGTCGAGGCCCCAGCTGGCGGAGACGTGGTCAATGATGACATTGCCGACGGGGTTACCGCCGAGTGAGTCATTGCGGTCGCCTACCCAGGTGGCGCCGCGCCGGAAGCGCAGATGCCGGATGATCACGTCGTGCGTCTCGATCTCCACCGTGTTACCCGCGATGCAGACGCCGTCGCCGGGCGCGCTGCTGCCTACGAGTGTGACGTAGGGTGCGCGGATCCGGATCCGTTCCTCGAGCCGGATGATGCCGGCCACGTTGAACACAACAATGCGCGGACCCCCCGACTCGAGCGCCTCGCGCAGGGTCCCGGGACCGCGGTCGGCGAGGGAGGTTACGGTGAAGACGCGTCCTCCCCGGCCGCCGAAGGAATACATGCCGCCCCCCTGTGCCCCGGGGAACGCCGGTATGCGCGCCTGCGGCAGGTCGCCGGGTTCCGCCGCGCCCGGCAGATAGGGTTTACCCAGCGCCGCCCAGCGCTCGATCTCCGGCCACGCGCGGGCCCATGCCTCGTCGGAACGGCGGTCGGCGGCGGCGAGCTTCTCGTCGGCCTGTTTTTTCACCTCGCCGGAGATACGCGGGTATTGCGCTCGCACGGACACGAAGGACACCAGCAGCAGGGATAGCAGGACGAAGCGGGAGAGAAAATTCACGATGGTCAGGGCGAGGAGACGGGCGTTTTCGGCGGTCTGGACGCTTGACGTCGCAAGGACAAGTCACGTTCCGCCTGTTTGAGGTCGTAGCCGGCGGCGGAAAGGAAATTATTGATGCGCCCTTTGTAGCGGCCGAATACGGCGTGCTTCTCCTTGGAAGTGCCGGCATCCATCGCCTGCTCGCGGGCCTCCTCCAGCCATGCGCGGATACGCTCGCGCTGCTCTCCGGTCAGCTGCGGCAGCAACTCGACGTAGGCGCGCAGGGTGACGGGTAACACGCCGTAGGTCATGCCGTCCTTGATCCGTTCGATTTGATCCACCGTGAGCTCGGAACCCAGCGCGCGGAGGTAGCGGGCGTGCAGGACGGCAAGGTCCGCGTCGATTTCACCGCGTACCCGGACTGCCTCCGCTGAGTTCGCGGAAGCGAGGGCGGCGTCCCGCCGGGCGTGGAGGTTGTGGAGTGCCTGATAGTGCCCCGCGATCAGATCGCTCACCCGGTCGGCTTGCGCGGGGTCCGCGAGGGAGAGCGTCGTGACGATCTTGTCGGCCCGGGCCCGCGCGGTCACCGCGTAGGCCGGGTCGGCGGCGGTTGCCGCGGCGCTGGAAAACGCGAGGGCGGTGAAGACGGCGAGACGGCGAAGCCCGGAAAGGCGTGGTCGCATGATCGCTCCGGCGCGGGGTGTCTCAGAAGGTTCCGCGCAGTCCAAACGTCATCTGGACGCCGAACCGCCGGATGTCGTCCCAGCGGGCGAAGGCCGGGT
>CAXRGI010000353.1:0-15385 GCA_964229935.1 Opitutales bacterium | reverse complement strand
CGATGATGATGTCGGCGTTGGGATCCGCCGAAAGGATCGTGTCAAGACGCGCGCGAAGGGTGCGGGCGTTGGCGACGCGCACCGGCTCGGTCTCCGGATCGCTCGCACCCGACTTCCAAGGGTTCGCGAACAGGTACAGCGGCGCGCCGTCGACTTCCGCTTGCACCTCGAGGATCGCGCGCGCGTTCAGCGTGGGATGGGAGCGCACGTTCCTCACGGGCAGCCGCGTGAATACCGCACAACGAATCTCCTGGCGGCGCTCGGAGCCGGGTGCCGTGACGTTTTCTCCCGTGATGACCCGGTAGCCTGTGATGCCAGCATCAGCCAGGGCCTTGAGCAGCAGGGCCTCAGCGGGAAGGTCGGCCACCGCGGGATCCAGCGGCTTTGCGCCAAGCAGTTTTTCCAGCGTCGTGCCGCGGAGACGCTCAAGGATCGCGTCATAATCAGGCGCGCCAGCACCGGGCGTGGCATCGACCTCGATTTCGCTGAGGAGCAGCACATCGGGTCCGCGGCCGCCGTCGAACTTCGCCACCACGCGCGCGATGTTGCGCAGCTTGGTGCGGACGTGGGCCGGGGTGTACCGCGCGGGCTGGTAGTCCTCGTAGCCACTGACGCCATCGAGATCGAAGAGGTTCTCCACGTTGTACGCGACGACGGTGAACGTCCGCGCCGGCAGCACCGGCGCGAGCAGCACGACGAGGATCGCCGAAAGACGAAGGAACGAGCGCATCGGGCGTAGTTGAGGCGCGCGGTTGACCGACGCAACCCTCGGCCCGCACTCTCGCCGCCCGTGAAGGAACCCATTCTTGAGGTCAGTCGCCTGCGGGTAGCGCGCGGCCGCGCCGTGATCCTGCGCGACATCAATTGGCGGGTCGCGGCCGGCGAACACTGGGTGGTCCTCGGCGCCAACGGTTCGGGCAAGACCTCGCTGCTGAAGGCGCTCACCGGCTTCCTTTCGCCCACCTCGGGCGGCTTCGCGGTGCTCGGCCGCCACTACGGGGCGAGCGATTGGCGGGAGCTGCGGCTGCATCTCGGCGTGGTCACGAGCGCGTTCACGCAGTCGATCCCCCCGTCGGAAGTGGCCCTCGACACCGTGGTGAGCGGCAAATACGCGCAGCTCGACCTCTGGCACGCCGGCACCCGCGCCGACCGCGCCGCGGCGCGGCGCCTGCTGCGCCTCGCGGGCATTGCCCGGCTCGCCGACCGCGAGTGGGCCTACCTTTCGCAAGGCGAACGGCAACGGGTGCTCATCGCGCGTGCGCTCATGGCGCGTCCGCGCCTGCTCATTCTCGACGAACCGTGCGCGGGGCTCGATCCGGTCGCGCGCCAGCGCTTCCTCGCCAGTGTCGAACGGATCGCGCGCCACCGCGGGTCGCACGCCACCGCGCTCGTGCTGGTGACGCATCACGTCGAGGAGATCACTCCGGCCTTCACACACGCGCTGGTTTTGAAATCCGGCCGCGTGCTCGCCGCCGGACCGCGCGCCGACGTGCTGACCTCGGCCGTGTTGTCCAAGGCGTTCGGCGCCCCGCTGCGGCTGCGTCAACGCGACAGAGCCCTCCACCTCACCGGCGCGGCCGCCCGCCGATGAGGGGCGTCGCATGGATCGCCGGGCTGCTGTGCGTAGGCGCCACTTTGATCGCGGCGCCGACCGCTGACCTTTCGCGATGGTCGGTGGAACAGATGCCGGGCGGTTCCGTGACGACCGAGGGCGACGCCCTTGTGATCCGTGACGCCGATGGTTGCACGGTTTGGTGGCGCGAGCGGCTTACCGCCCCGGTCGAGATCTCCTATGAGGCGAAGGTCGTCATGGCGGACGGACCCTTCGACCGGCTCTCCGACCTGAACTGCTTTTGGCTGGCGACGGATCCGAAGTCCCCCCGCGTCATTCCCGCCGGCCGCACGGGTCGCTTAGCTGACTACAACCGCCTGCAAACTTACTACGTGGGCCACGGAGGGAATAACAACACGACCGCACGGTACCGCCGCTACAACGGTACCGACGCCCGTCCTCTGCGTCCGGAGCAAGATTTGTCCACGCCGCGCCTCCTCCTGCGTCCCAACCACACCTAGCACCCCCGCCTCGTCGCACGGAGCGGCATCGCCGAATACGGATGCGACGACGAACTCATCTTCACCTTCCGCGAACCCGCCCCGCTCTACTCGGGCTGGTTCGGCCTGCGGACGGTGAAGAGCCACCTCGAGATCAGGAATCTCAAGGTGCGGCAGAAGCTTTGATCGCCCTTCAACCCCCGCGGTTTTCGCCCTCGCCCGACCCTCACCACCGCGCTGGGCTCCGGGCATGACGATCGACTCCGAGGACCTGTTGGAGCGTTTCTGCCGCTACGTGCGCATCGAGACGCGGAGCGACGCGCACGGCGAGGGCACACCCAGCACACCGTGCCAGTGGGACCTGTTGCGACTGCTTGAGCGCGAGCTAAGGGAAATCGGCGCGGCCGACGTCACGCTCACGCAGCACGGCTATGTGCTCGCCACAATCCCTGCCACCACGCGGCGGACCAACGTTCCCGTGATCGCGTGGTTCGCGCATGTCGACACGGCCACGGAGCTGCCGGGAGGAGCGCGTCCGATCGTACACCGCGCCTACGACGGCCGGCCGATCACGTTGCCCGATAACCCCGCTCAGGTCCTGGACCCGGCGGCGTTGCCGTATCTCAGGAGGGCGCAGGGCGAGGATATCATCACCGCCAGCGGCACGACGCTGCTCGGCGCGGACGACAAGGCCGGTGTCGCCATCGTGATGGCGGCTGCGCGCCACCTCCTGCGTCACCCGGAGATCCCGCACGGGGCCATCCGGTTGTGCTTCAACCCCGACGAGGAGATTGGGCGCGGCGTGGAGAAACTTGATCTCGCGCTCGTCGGGGCCGCGGCGGCCTACACTCTCGACGGCGGCGAACGGGGCGAGGTCAACTACGAGACCTTCTCGGCCGACGGCGCGCGGGTGGAGTTCACCGGCGTGGCAGCCCATCCCGGCTGGGCGAAGGACACGATGGTCAACGCGCTGCGCGTGGCCGCCCGCTTCGTGGCGGCGCTGCCGCCCGAGGCCTCGCCGGAGCGCACGGCCGGCCGCGAAGGGTTCGTCCATCCCGTGGAGATATCGGGCAACAGCGAACGCGCGACCGTGCGGCTGATCCTGCGGGACTTCGAGTTGGACGGACTCGCGGCGAAGCGCGCGATCGTGGAGCACGCCGCCGCGAAAATGCGGGCAGCCGAACCGCGCGCCCGCGTGGATGTCCACTTCACCGAGCAGTACCGTAACATGCGCTACTGGCTCGATAAGGACATGCGCCCGGTCGAACTCGCTCTGGAGGCGGTGCGGCGCGCGGGAATCGAGCCGGTGGTAAACGCGATCCGCGGCGGCACCGACGGCTCGAGGCTCACCGCGCGGGGCATGCCTGCGCCGAATCTTTTCACGGGCATGCAGGAGGTGCACAGCCAGCGCGAGTGGGTCTCGCTGCAGGACATGACGCGGAGCGTCGAGACGCTGTTGCACCTCGCCCGCCTCTGGGAAGAACAGCGCTAAGCGGGACGACTCATCCGCCAACCGCCCGCCGCTCGCGCCAGTGGCGGGCGATCTGCAGGACGACGACCGGGCCGAAGATCCAGACCACCTGGAGCGGAAACACCTTGCGGGCATCCGCCTGATGCCAGGCCGCGAGGGCAGCCGCGACATAGGCGAGCCGGTGCAGGTTCTTCCACGCGCGCGCTCCCATCCGGCGCACGACCGCGTTGAGGCTGGTGATGGTCAGCACGAGCAGGATCAAGAGCGCGCCCAGGCCCACGAGTTGAAAAGGCTTACCGATCTCCTTCGTGAAGGTCTCGAAGGTGCCGTCGTAGACGTGCCGGGTGTGCGCGACGAAGTGGAGCAGCCCGTAGCCAAAGGCCGCCACGCCCACGAGGCGGCGGTGCCGGTTCAGCGCCCGCGCGACGCCCGAACGCGGAAACAGGACCCGCAGCGGCGAAAAGGTCAGCACCACCGCCAACAAGACACAGCCCACCAAACCCCAGTGATGCAGGACGAACTTGAGCGGATCCGTGAGCGCAGCCGCGTCCTCCGTCACGAAGAACGGCCAAGCCGGCCATAGCCCGGGCAGAACGATCGCCACCCAGACAAACAGTTTCGACCGCACGATCTTTTCCGCGAACGCCGTCATCGGGCGAAGTCCCCCCGCCACGAGCAGCCCCCGTCCCCTTCCCGCGTTTCCGATTTCCAGATTCCCCTGACCACCCTCCCTGCCTTCCGGCTCTCCACATTCTTTATCTCCCAGAACTCCAAATCCTGCCCTCGCCAGCTCCGTGCCATCGGATCGTCTCTCCGTGTCCTCTGTGTCCCCATCTCAGAGCCATCCGGCCACAGCAAACTCGCGGCCTGTTCTCCGACTCCGGCCCCGCGGGAGTTGCCCGGGCTCATGCCGCGCGCGTCGGTTACCCGATTCTCAAAACAGCTTCCGCGGATCCATGCCGGCGTAGAGCTCGGCCACCTGTTTCCCATAGCCGTTGAACGGAAGTGTCTTCTGCCGCATGCCCAGCGCGCCGCCGGCGCCGATCACGCGTTCGCTGGCCTGCGACCAGCGGGGATGATCCACGGCAGGGTTAACATTTGCGTAGAAGCCGTACTCGCGCGGGTTCATCGCCTGCCACGAGTTCACGGGCTGGCGGGAGAGAAATTCGATCTTCACGATCGATTTGCCGTACTTGAACCCGTACTTCCACGGCACGACGAGCCGGAGGGGCGCCCCGTTCTGGTTCGGGATCGGACGGCCGTAGATGCCGGTGGCGATGAAGGACAATTCGTGGTTCGCCTCGTCGAGCCGAAGCCCCTCGACGTAAGGCCAGTCCAGCACATCACTGCGCTGGCCGGGAACGTTTTTCGGATCGTTGAACGTGGTGAAGGAAACGAATTTCGCCTCGGGCTTGGGATCCGCCAGCGCGATCAGCTTGGAGAGTGGAAAGCCGTCCCAAGGGATCACCATTGACCAGGCCTCCACGCAACGGAACCGGTAGACCCGCTGCTCGGCGCCACCTAGCTTCGTCACCAGGTCGTTGGCCTCGATCTTCAGCGGATTCCGGCAGAGTCCCGTGATTTCGACGGTCCACGGCTCCGTCTTCCATCCGCGGTTGGCGTTAATCTTCGGTTGATCCTTGGCGGTGCCGAATTCGTAGAAGTTGCAGTAGCTCGTGATCAGCTCATACGCCGTCGGCTTGAGCTCCGGATCGCGGTACTCGGGATTCACGCGCGTGGGGAAACCCGCCGTCGTACCCCGCATGACGCCGGGCAAAAGGGCCGCCCCGCCGGCCACCGCGGCCGACTTCAGGAAGTCGCGGCGCGGACGCAGCGCGTAGTCCCGCTCGGGAGTGACGGCCGACTCGGGCAACTCCCAGTCCTTCGGTACGCGGATGTGCATGGCGGATTACGGTGGGTTGTGACGGACGCCAGCCGCCGGGGCGGCGACTGGCGATGACCTGACGAAAGCCAACCCCGGCCCGCTGGCAAACCGGATGACGGTCCGCCGTCAGACGCCCCAATTGTCGCGATAACGCTCGCGTGTGAGCCAGCGCGAGTCCCCGCCGCTGTTGAACCCGGCGAACTTGTTGCGCACCGGATCCCACTTGGCGTTGGCGCCGTAGTGGTAGGCGAAGTTCATCACATGGCAGGCGATCGCGGTGCTGGCGCCGATCGCGACGTCGCAGATCGGGCGCTTCCGCGAGACGACCGCGTCCATGAAGTCCTGGAAGTGGCTCTTGCTGTTGTAGAGCTTCACCTTCGCGTCGGCGAGGAACTCGCGCTCCGTGAGGGTGACCTCACGCTCCAGCGACGTGCCCTTGTCGACCTCCTTGTCCCAGAACTTGTGGATCACCTTGGCGTCGCGGACGAACTCGAACTTGCCGCGGTTCACGTGGATCTCGCCCTCGGTGCCGTAGAAGGACACGCCCTTGCCCTTCACGTGGGTGAGCACGGTGCCGTCGGCATAAACCAGCTGCGCGCCGCGTTTGGCCGTCTGCCAGTCGCGCGGGGCGCGCACCTCGACCGGTCCGTTCTCGTCCTTGTCGAGCGCCCACTGGGCGATGTCGATGTGGTGGGCGCCCCAGTCGGTGATCATGCCGCCGCCGAACTCCCACGTGTTGCGCCAGTGCGGGAAGTGGTTGTGGACGCCGCGCGGCGAGAGCATCGGGTTGTAATTCACCAGCGGGCCCGGGCCGCACCAGAGGTTCCAGTCGAGACCCGGCTCAAGCGGCTCGGCCGGCTTATCGTAGGGACGCGCGGGATCGCCGAACGAGACGCCGACGGCGTGGACCCGGCCGATGAGCCCGTTGCGCACCAGTTCGGCGGCGACGCGGAACTCCTTCGCGGAGCGCTGCTGGGACCCTACCTGGAAGACGCGGTTCGTGGCGCGCACGGCTTTCACGAGCTCAACCGCCTCGCGCACATTGTAGGTGAGCGGCTTCTCGCAATAGACGTCCTTGCCGGCCCGCACCGCCGCGATCGCGATGTAGGCGTGCCAGTGGTCGGGCGTGGCGATGAGCACGATGTCGATGTCCTTCCGCGCGAGCAGCTCGCGGAAATCGTTGTAGGCGGCGCAGCCTTTGTACGATTCGCCGGTTTTCTTCGCGTAGGCCTCATCGATGCGCCGGCGCTGGTGCTCGCGGCGGGTGATGTCGACGTCGCACACGGCCACGATCTGCACGTCGTCGCGCGGGAGCAGGTTGCCGACGTGGCCGTGCATCTGCTTGCCCATGCCGATGCAGCCTACGTTAAGCCGCTTGGAGGGTGCGGTCGTCTGCGACCAGACGCGACCCGGGAGGATCAGCGGGGCGGAAAGGAGCGCGGCTCCCTGAAGGAAGCGGCGGCGGGAGAAGTCGGGGGATTTCATGGGGAAAGTCAGGTTACGAGGTGACCGGAAAGACGTCCGGGGGCGCGACGGGTTGCGATGGCGTGAAAACTCAGCGTCCGAACTCAAGGAAGCCGAATCGCGCGGGCTGGTGGAAGCCATTCAGAATGGGCGCGCTCCAGCTGAGCATCTCCACGGGATGCCCCGTGCCTCGGTTGAACCGGTAGAAATTCGCGCGCCAGACCTCGCCCGACTTCGGCGCCGGCCCGCCGAGATCGGCGAAAGGAATGGAAACCTCCACCTGCCACGATTCGTCGCGGTCGACGGACTTCTGGACGGTGCCGCGCACTTTCACCGCGCTGCGCATGGCCTGGGCCGTGTAGCTCCAATCCCCCTCGAACTTCCGCGAGACCCCGCGCTCGTCGAGGGTGTTGCGGATGATGGCGTCGAACTCGCCGCCGAGCGGGTTCCATTGCAGCTCGTAGTAGCGGGCCAGTTCGCCCCGCGTGACGAAGAACTCGACGACCTCCTCTTCCCAGAACTTGCTGTCTCGCGCGGTGAATGTCGCCTGGATATCAGTGTCCAGGCACGTCCAGCCGAGGTACAGCGCGGTGTCGTCATACCAAACGCGCAGGACGGTCGATTCACGCGCGGCACCCTGGCCGCCAGCGGGCACAAACGGCCCGAGGACCGCGGCACGGGCCCAGACCGGCTCATTAAAGTCGCCATCGAGGGTGAGCGCACCCTGCAGCTTCGGCACGATGACGCGGCGTGGCGCCGGGAGCGTGGCCGGATCCGGCACGGGGCCCTTCGGGGCTTCGGCGGCGGGAGCGAGCGAGGCGGAGAGCAGGGCGAAAGCGAACGCGAAACGGGGAACGCAGGTCGGACGCATGGGGTAAACGCGCGCCATTGAGCCGCGCCGGTCGGCGATGCCAACCCCGGTTCCGAGCGCGCGGCGGCGCGGATCGCCGGGTGACGCGCGACCTGCGCGAGCGCCTGCTTCAGCAGGGACATCCCCGGCTCCATCCGGTGCCAGGGGGAAGCCCCGGAGGGGTGCGGCAGCGGAATGCAGTCCAGGCCGTGACCGTGGAAAGTGATCGGGAAAAGTTTGCCGATCGTCCCCGCCAACGGGCGCTCCCCGAGAAAGCGCGAAATGGCGAGCTTTCCCACCGGCAGCACGAGTTCCGGACGCAATAGCTCGACCTCGCGCTCCAGCCACGCTGCGCATCTTTCGATCTCCTCGGGTGAGGGCACGCGGTCACCGCCTTCGGGACGCTTGCCCGGGAAGCAGCGGCAGACGGCGGCGAAATAGATCCGGTCGCGCACTTCGTCCTCACTCCAGCCGAGCGCGCCGTGAAACCACTTGAAGAGCGTGCGCCCGGCGGTCCAAGCGAAGGGCCGGCCCAGGCGCGGCTCCTTGTCACCCGGCGCCTGGCCCACCAAAAGCACGCGGCTGGCGGCGGGACGGCCCACCACCACCGGCTTGTGCATGCGCGGACAGCGATCGCAGGCCCGCAACGCGGCCAGATGTCTTTCGACGGCGGCGGCGGTGGCCATGGCGTCGCCTCAGCGGCGGCTGCGGAAGCGGCGGAATCCGCTACGCGGACGAAGCGTGCCCGCCGGCATGCCGCGGACCCGTTCGGGCGCCGACTGCGGCGGCCTCGGTGCGAGCGGTTTATAATCGAAGCCCTCCAGCCGCAGCTCGGGGATCTTTTGGCCGATGAAGCGCTCGATGTCGCGCACGTCCTGCGCGTTCTCCGGGGTCACGAGCGTGAAGGCGTCGCCCACGGCCTGCGCACGGCCGGTGCGTCCGATCCGATGCACGTAGTCCTCGGGATTCTCGGGCACGTCGTAATTGATCACGTGCGTGACACCCGCGACGTCGATGCCGCGCGCGGCGATGTCGGTGGCCACCATGATCTCGTACTTGCCGCTCTTGAAGCCCGCCAGGGCCTCGATGCGCTGGTTCTGGGAGCGGTTGGCGTGCAGCACGGCGACGCTGTGGTTGGCGGCCTTGAGGCGCCGCGCGATGCGGTCGGCCCCGTGCTTCGTGCGCGAGAAGACGAGCACCGAGTCAAAGTTGGCCTGCGCGAGCAGCGCCACCAGCAGATCGAACTTCTGCTCGAAGGACACCGGGTAGACCGCGTGGTTGACCGACTGGTTGACCGAGCGGTTCACCCCCACCTCGATGCGGGTCGGGTTGCGCAGAGCGAAGGAGGCGACCGCCTGGATTTCAGGCGGCACCGTCGCGGAGA
Source organism: Opitutales bacterium (assembly GCA_964229935.1). GTDB lineage: Bacteria > Verrucomicrobiota > Verrucomicrobiia > Opitutales > Opitutaceae > ER46. Next base: position 6,279 of record CAXRGI010000353.1, on the reverse strand, counting down.
AGAAAAGCGTCTGCCGGTTCTTGGGGCAGCGGGCGATGATGTCCTTGACCACCGGCAAGAAGCCCATGTCCAGCATCCGGTCGACCTCGTCGAGCACGAGCACGGAGATTTCGCGGAGGGAAAGCGTGCCGTCCTTGAGATAATCCATCAGCCGGCCCGGGGTGGCGACGATGATGTCGACCCCGCGGCTAAGCTCGGCGCGCTGGTGGCCGTAGCCGACGCCGCCGAACACCGCCAGAGCGCGAATGTCGGTGAAACGCGCGAAGTCGCGGAAGGCCGTCTCAACCTGCGCCGCGAGCTCGCGGGTCGGCTCCAGCACGAGCACGCGCGGCATCCGGCCGCGAGCGTGGGCGCCGAGGCGCGAAAGGATGGGCAGCGCGAACGCCGCGGTCTTCCCGGTACCGGTCTGGGCGGAACCGATGAGGTCCCCACCGCCAAGCACGACCGGGATGGCCCGCAGCTGGATGGGAGTGGGCTCGGAATAACCGGCGGCCTGCACTCCGCGGAAAACGGGATCAGAAAGGTTGAGAGCGCGAAAAGGCATAAGAGTCTACGGATGAAAAAGAAAAGGACGAGGCCCCGGAGCGGAGCCTCGTCCCTCGAAATTACCGTGCTGTGGAATGCAACGGCTTAGTAACGGCGCTCGCCGCGATCGCGGCCGCCGCCACCACCGTAGCCACCACCGCCGCCGCCGCCGAAGCCGCGACCGCCGCCGCCGCCACCGAAGCCACGACCGCCGCCGCCGAAACCGCCGGCCGGACGATCTTCCTTCGGGCGGGCCTCATTGACCGTCAGCTGACGGCCGCCGAGATCGACGCCATTCATCTTCTCCGCGGCGACCTTAGCCTCTTCCGCGGTGCCCATGGTGACGAACGCGAAACCGCGGGGGCGGCCGGTCATCTTGTCCATGGCGACGTAAACGTCGGTCACCGAGCCGAACTGACCGAAAGTCGAGCGGAGCTCGTCCTCGGTCGTCTTGAACGACAGGTTTCCAACGTACAGTTTGGAGTTACTCATTTATGATGATTCGTAGATCCCTCGTCGCTGCCAGTCCGTTCCCACCATTGGGTTTCGAAATCATCACTTAAGCCAAACGCTCAGCCAACGACTCACCAGAAACTGTCATCTAACGCTGTCTCTATCGAACGCCCGGAACCTGCACCGGTCGGAACGGTAAGCAAGGGAAATCTCGACCGCCGCTTCCGTCCGCAGGCCGCCACCCGCTGCAACGGACTCCGGGAATCTAACGGATTGCGGAGCCCGGGAGGCCGGTTTTGTTGGGACGATGCGCACCTGGCTGCTCCCCACCCTCGCGATCACCCTGCTCGGCTCGGCCGTTGCCGCTCAACCCGTCACGGATGAGACCCGGCTGCTCCGCTTCCCGGCGACCGACGGTTCCTCCGTCGTCTTCAGCTACGCCGGGCAGCTGTACACCGCGCCCCTCGCCGGCGGCACCGCGCGGCGCCTTACCGATGGTCCGGGGTACGCGATCTTCCCGCGGTTCTCGGCCGACGGCTCCCAGCTGGCCTTCACGGGCCAGTATGATGGCAACACCGAGGTCTACGTCATGCCGGCGGCCGGCGGCGTCCCGAAGCGGCTCACCACTTCGGCCACCCTGGACCGCGATGACGTCGCGGACCGCATGGGGCCCAACAACGTCGTGATGACGTGGCGTAACACGGCACCGGAGGTCGTTTTCCGCTCCCGCTGGCGGTCGTTTAACCCCTTCATCGGGGAGCTGTACTCGGTCGGACTCGACGGCGACGTACCGACCCAGCTGCCGGTGCCGCGCGGCGGATTCATCAGCTTTTCGCCCGACGACAAGCGCTTCGCCTACAATCGCATCTTCCGGGAATTCCGGACCTGGAAACAGTACCGCGGCGGCATGGCCGACGACGTCTGGATCTTTGATCCCGCGACCGGCGTGACCGAGAACATCACCAACCATCCGGCGCAGGACATCTTCCCGATGTGGGCGCCCAACGGGAAAATCTACTTCGTCTCGGAACGCACGCCGCGGGCCAACCTCTTCAGCTACGACCTGGCCGCCAAGCAGACCCGCCAGGTGACCGAGTTCGCCGACTACGACGTGAAGTTCCCGTCGATCGGCAAGGGGGCGATCGTCTTCGAGCAGGCGGGCCGCATCTGGAAACTCGATCTCGCCACGGAGCGCGCGCAGGCGATCGCCATCTCGGTGCGCGAGGACCTGCCCGCCCTGCGGCCGGGCATCCAGAACGTCTCCAAGTTCGTCAACTCGGTCCGCCCCTCCCCTGACGGCCAGCGCGCGGTTGTGGTCGCCCGCGGCGACGTGTTCACGGTCCCGGCGAAGGAAGGTCCCGTTCGCAACCTCACCCAGACCTCCGGCGTGCACGACCGGGGCGCGTCGTGGTCGCCCGATGGTCGCTGGATCGCCTTCATCTCCGACGCCTCGGGCGAGAATGAGCTCTACCTCCAGGCGCAGGATGGCCGCAGCCCCGCCGAAAAGCTCACTTCCGGCGCCACCACCTATTACTACACGCCGGCTTGGTCGCCTGATTCGAAGAAACTGCTCTGGTCCGACCGCGCGCAGCGGCTGCGGGTGATCGACGTGACTTCCAAGGAAATCATCACCATCGACGAGAATCCCGACGGTCCGATCATGCAGTACGCGTGGTCGCCCGACTCCCAATGGATCACCTGGGCCCGCAACGAGCGCGGCACCCTCACCAAGGTCATGCTGCACGGCCTCGCCGAGAAGAAGACGATCGCGGTCACCGACGGCTGGTACGACGCCACCGCGCCCGCCTTCAGCAACGACGGCAAATGGCTCCTGTTCGCCTCCGCCCGCGACTACCGCCCGATCTACTCCGACACCGAGTGGAACCACGCCTACAAGGACATGGAGCGCGTGTACCTCGTGGCGCTGGCCAAGGACACCCCCTCGCCGTTCGCGCCGAAGAGCGACGAGGTGGCGATCGCCAAGGACGAGTCCGCCAAGGCCGACGGCGAGAAGAAGGGCGGCGAAGAAAAGAAGCCCGCCGACGATGCTCCGGCCGGCAAAGCCGAGGGACGCAAGCCCGAGGCCAAGGTCGTGGTGAAAGTGGACGCGGAAGGTTTGTCCGGCCGCCTGATCGGCCTGCCCATCACGCCATCCAACTACAGCAACCTGCGTCTGGTCGGTGACCGCGTTTATTACCGCCGGGTACCGAGCGGGGCCGTGGGTGGCGGGGGCGGCGGCGAAGGCTTCGGCGGCGCCAGCAGCTCGCGGGCGGTGATCGCGGCCTACGACCTCAAGGCAAAGCGCGAGACCGAGCTCGGCAACTTCGAGGCCTTCGAGATCACGGCCAACGGGAAAAAGGTGCTGGTTTCAACCGGCCGCGACTACTCGATCATCGACCTGCCCTCCGCGAAGGTGGAACTGAAGCCCGATACGCGGCTGAATCTCGCCAACCTTTCCGCGCGCGTGGATCGCCGGGCCGAATGGGCGCAGATGCTCGACGAGAGCTGGCGCCAGATGCGCGACTTTTTCTACGACCCGAACATGCACGGCGTGGACTGGCCGGCGCAGCGGGAAAAGTACCGCGCGATGCTGCCGCACGTGGCGACGCGTAACGACCTCACCTACGTCATCGGCGAGATGGTTTCCGAGCTCCATGCCGGCCACGCCTACGTCGGCGGCGGCGACCGTGAGAACGCCCCGCGCCTCAAGCTCGGCCTGCTCGGAGCGCAGGTGTCTCGCGACCCGGCGAGCCGCGCCTACCGCATTGATCGCATCCTCCGCGGCGAGAACTGGCAGACGAAGACCCGCTCACCCCTCACCGAGCTCGGCGTGAACGTCAGCGCCGGCGACTACATCCTGGCGGTCGACGGCAAGCGCACCGCGGACCTCGACAACCTTTACACCGCTTTCGCCGGCACCGCCGGCCAGCAGGTGGTGCTGCGGGTGAACTCGCGACCTGTCGACGAGGGGGCGCGTGACGTCACCGTGGTGCCGATCGCCGATGAGGCGCCGCTTTATTACGAGAACTGGGTGCAGCGGAACATCGACCACGTCGCCGCGAAGACCGGCGGCAGAGTCGGCTACCTTCACATACCCGACATGGGACCGGAGGGTCTGAACGAGTTCGTGCGCCGCTTCTATCCGCAGCTCAACCGCCAGGCGTTGATCATCGACGTCCGTGGCAACGGCGGCGGCAACGTCTCCCCGCAGATCATCGAACGCCTGCGGCGCGAACTCGCCATGGTGAGCGTCCGCCGCGGCGGCACGCCCAACACGAACCCGTCGCACATGCTGCTCGGCCCGAAGGTCACCCTGCTCAACGAGTACTCCGCCTCCGACGGCGATCTCTTCCCTTACCGCTTCCGCGAGCACGGCCTCGGCAAGCTCATCGGTAAGCGCTCGTGGGGCGGCGTTGTGGGCATCAGCAATTCCCTCCCGTTCATCGACGGCGGCGAGCTGCGGAAGCCGGAATTCGCCCCGTACTCCAAGGACGGACGCAACTGGATCATCGAGGGACAGGGCGTCGATCCCGACATCGTCGTGGACAACGACCCCGCCCGCGAATTCCGCGGCGAGGACCAGCAGCTCGATAAGGCGATCGAGGTGATTCTCGAGGAACTGAAAACCAAGGGCCAATCCCTGCCGCCCCCGCCCCCGGGGCCAATCAAGCGCTGAACACAAGGGGCCGGCCGGCGGTGATCAAAGCAAGCGGAGGACCTCGATGATCTTCCGCTTGAGCATCCGACGCCGTTCCACCCCGACGGTGCCTAGCTGGGCCACAAGGTCATCCTTCGCGACACCGTAGACGTAGCCGCAGTCGATCGCGGTCAAAAAATCCAAACCGTCCGCGCCATTGAGAAGCACCTGATGAGCACGGGCAGGGCTGCCGGGGGACACTTTTGTCCCGTGAAGAACATTCACGCGCAAAATACGCTCATCGCTACAGTACTCCTCGTTGGATATGATAACCGCTGGATGCAGGTCGCGATCCGTTGGACGGAACCTGAGACGGACCACCGCCCAAGGGCGAATTTCGACTCCGTGCCGGTTTTTCACCGTAGCGGGCCGGAGTCTGCAGGGGCGGCGTTTATCCGCGCGATTTCCTCATCGTTGGGCTGAAAATAGCCCACCGGCCGGAGCGGGACCGGGTCGGGCAAAACGCAGGGCACGAGCTGCATTAGATCGGTCCCGTTTTGAAGAATGATCGTTTCCCCTTTCTTGGCCCGCGCGAAAATTCGGCCGAAGTTCCGCTTCGCTTCGGAGATTCTGATCGTCTTCATGAGACTCAACCAAGGCTCACCCGGGTCTCGCGTCAAGGAACAGGCTCAAACCCCGACCTGAGGCGAGCTGGCACTCGCCTCGGATCAGCCTTAAGTCCGGCCAGCCACCGCCAAGCTCAGGCGGTCACGAGGTCGATCACGGCCGGATGGACCAGCCGCTCGAAGTCGGCGTAGGCCAAGGTGACGGTCTCCGTGTGGGAGCCGGCGTTGAACGTGATGTCACGCTCATGCGTGAGCCCGGCGGAGACATAGACCTTGAGGCCGTACATCGGGCCGAGGGGCGGCATCGCGCCGACCTCGCAGTCGGGGAAGTACTCCTGCATCTCCCGCTCGGTCGCGAGCTTCACGTTCTCGTTCTCCAGCATCTCGCGCAGCTCGTGGATCAGGATCCGGCGATTGGCGGGCAGCACCAGCATCGCCGGCACGTCGTCGATCTTGATCACGATGGTTTTCGCGAAACTGCGGGTGGCGACATGCGCCGACACCGCGACTTCCGCGGCGGTGAACGCGGGGGAGTGACGGGTCGTCACGTACTTTATCCCGTGGTCATCGAGGTAGTGGAACAACCGGTTGGCAGCCATATATCCTCCTTGGTCGATCTTTCGCGTCGCGCTTGGGCGGCCGGAGCCGCCGGCCGCGACGCGGCTCCGGCGTTTCCGGGAACACCCCAGCTTACGCGCCTCCACCGTGAAGTAAAACGGCCCGGTTGGATCCGCGCGTCACTTTCCCCGCAGGGCGTCGAGCACCATGCCCGGGGTGAGGAGTTCGGGGAGGATGACCGGCTCATCACGGCCGGGTTTCCAGATCACATTGAAGGGGACGGCGGAGCGCTGGAAACGCGCGAGCTCGGCGGTGATGCGGGGGTCCTGGTTGGTCCAATCCGCGCGGAGCGTGACGATGCGGTTGTCAGCGAAGTACCGCAGCACCTCGTCGGATGCGAAGACGATCTTCTTGTTGGTCTGGCAGGTGGCGCACCAGCGGGCGGTGAAATCGACGTAGATGACGCGCCCCTCGGCGCGG
>CAXRGI010000352.1:0-15464 GCA_964229935.1 Opitutales bacterium | reverse complement strand
TGTTTGAGAGCCGGCGCTAAAACAAAAAACGCCCTGACCCCTTGGGAAGGGAGTTCAGCGGGGGGGCGCGGTGCGGGTGAGGAGCTCGCGGGTTTTGGAGATGATGCGGTCCTCGAGGCCGGGTGACCACGGACCGGGCTGGCCGTAAGGCACCATCGAGGTCTCGCCCTCGTACCGGCCTTCCTTCAGCACGCGCTCGCTCGGGATGTAGGCCATGACGTCGTTGGAGTAGCCGAACACCCAGACATTGTCGCCCGCCTCGCGCCGCAGGCGCAGCGCGTAGTCGACGACGACCTCGCCGCCGAGCGCGACCCACGAAAGTCCGCCGAGGCGCCAGGCCTGCACGGGGTAGTCATACTCCAGAAGCTTGTCGCCCCGGGTGCGGATCAGTTCCCGCACCGAGGCCGCCCAGGCGCGGTGCATGCCCTGGTTGGGCTGCTGTTTGGTCTCCGCCTCATGCAGCTGCTCCTCGGTCGGGCGGCGCGAGAACTTCAGGGTGACGTCCTCCCAGGCCGAAGCGAAGCCGCCCTCCACCGGCGTGAGGGAGCGTTTGAGCGCGCGGTCGGCGGCGTCGGCGAGAGCACGTCCATGCTCGTCGGCGAGCCGCTCCTCGCGGCGCGGGCCGGGGTTGATGTCGGCGCCGCAACCGGTGGAGAACAGCACGTTGGCGCCGGGGTGGCGGCGTTCCAGCTCCAGCATCGCGCTGCCGGCGTAGTCGCCGTGCCACTTGAAGATGCCGAGGGTGGTGTTGTGGCAGGCGTAGGAGACGAGGAGCGCGCGGAGGGCTCCGTCCGCGCCGCGCACGGCGAGGACCGGCACGCGGGGATCGAAGGGACCCTTGAGCTGGCCGGCGGTGCGCAGGGCGACGACGTCCTTTTCCGGGTTCTCGCGGCGGTTGAAACCGAAGTGAGCCTCGTCGACGCCCCAGGCGATCCGCGCCGGGGCCAGGGCGGCGAGCGCGGCGTCGGCCACGCGGATCATGCGTTGTTCGAGGTCGCGGGTGTAGGCGACGGCCTTGGCGAGGCCGTCGGGCGGCAGGATCTGGATGCCGTTGAGGTTGCCGGCGAGCTGCGGCGAGCAATGCGTGTGCGAGACGTTCACCATGACGGCGCTGCGCGGCAGACCGTGGCGGCGCACGAGCTCGGCGGCGACGCGGTCGGTCGACTGGCGGGAGATGCCGCATTGGTCGAGGGTGATGAGGATTCCCCGGTTGCCGGCTGGGTCGGCGACGGCGAGCGCCTTCGCCCAGAGCTCCTGGGCGGTGCCCTCGGCCGGTTTATCGCGCGACGCGTAGCCGGTCATCCAGAGCCCGGCGGGAGGAGTGATGTTCTCCCGGGCCGTGCCGGCCCGCCAGGAGGCCGCGGGCGCGGCGGAGAGAGGGGCGAGAACGAGGCAGAGCAGCGGCGCGAGATAGGCGGCCGCGCGACGGAGCGGGGTAGGCGCGTTCATGCGACCGAGTAACCGGCGGGCGCGCCGGGCAGGCAAGGCATTTGCCGGCGAGCGCCGCTCAGAACACGCCCTTGAGCCCGAACGTCCAGAACGTGCCCACGATCATGTCGGACAGCATGTAGGCCGGATCGACCTGGTAGCGGTATTCGGAGACGTTGAAGAGGTTCCGCACCTGGAAGAACGCGCCGAGACGCGGCGAGAGCTGCCAGCCGCCGTTGAGGTCGATCATGGTGCGCGCCTTGCGCCAAGTGATCACGCCCGCGGAGGACATCGGCGTATGGTCGGTCCATTTGCCGCTGCCGCCGAGGGAGAGCCGGCCGAGACGGTAGCTGAGGGTGCCGCCGAGCATGTGCGGCACCATCGCGGCGCGCGGTGTGGAGGCGTAGGTGCGGGTGTAGCTCGCGGACGCGTTGAGCCCGCGGAGCGCGCCCGGAAGGAAGGACAGCGCCTGGCTGTACTCGAGCGTCATGCCGCGCACCTGCGCGGTGCCATCGCGGTTGCCGACGGACAGAAACCGGTAGCCCGAGTAGAGTGGATCGTCGCCGTACCCGAAGGCCTCGGCGGGGAACTCGCGCGAGGTCACGCTGTTGCTGATGCGGTTCTGGAACAGCGTGACGGCGGCGCTGCCCACCGGCTCGAAGTAGTAGGCGACGCGGCCCGAGAGGTTGCGCGAACGCTCGGGCCGCAGGTCGCGGTTGGGCACCGAGACGGTCTGGTTGGTCTCGTTGAAGACCCACACGCCGCCGAGGTTGCCGATCGAGGGGCGGGAGATCGTGGAGCTGTAGCCGAGGTGCGCCTGCAGGTTCTCGCCGAGGCTGTACTTGGCGCTGGCCGAGGGGAAAAGGTTCTCGTACCCGCTGGTGCGGGCAACCTTCGGCCGGCTCATGAACTGGTACGTGAGGCCGGGGATCGTCGTCGCGCGGCCGTTGGCGGGCGTGACCGCGAACCCCGCCGCGCGCACCTCCGCCGCGGAAAGCGCGTCGAACTCGCGGCTCGCGAACAGCGTCTCCTCCCAACGCAGCCCGCCCTGCAGCTGCAGACGGCCAAGGCGGGCGTTCGCGAGACCGTAGCCCGCCGCGAGCCGCTCCTTCACGTAGCTCGGGGTGTCGATGAAGGCGGTGAAGTAGTTCGCCGGGGTGGCGAGGCTGGTGAAATACTCGGGTCGTTCGCGGAACAGGCGGCCCAGCTCCGTGCGGTTCGGGAACACCGGATTGCGGCCGCTGATCGAGGTGATGCCGGCGCCGTTGCGCAGTTGCCACGTGTTCTCCGGGAACGCGAGGGACGCGAAGCTGCCCGTCGCGCCGCCCCCCGGCCCGTCGTAGCGCCAGGTGAGCCAGCTGTTGGGATTGCGGAAGCGGTGGTAGTTCTCCGTCACCTTGCCGCCCGCCTTCAGCCAGACCGGCACCCGCCAGCCCGGCGTCCACCGCACGTTCGCCTGCGCCTGCAGGATTTCCTGTTCCGAGAACCGCATGTCATCGCCGATGCGGGGATTGGTGAAGCTGGCCAGGTCGGCCAGGTCACGGCCGCCTGTCTGCGTGACCCGCCAATCGGTCGCCTGCGGGGACGAGCGGCGGAGGCGCAGCGAGAGGCCCGACAGGGCGGCGACCGGCACCGTCTGCGGGCCGACGCGCGGCAGCGCCACGTACTGGTTGGTCGAGACGCTGTAGTGCAGGCCGCCGTCGGCCAGCCAGGCCCCGCGGCGGAACTCGAACCGGGGCGTCACCGTGCGCGTCTGCGCGAACTTGTGCTCGTGGTTGGTGCTCAGCGCCACGCTGGCGGCGCCGTTGTCGATCGCGAGGTCGGTGAGCCCGTCGCCCGCCACCGCCGCGCGTCCGGTCGCGCTCACGTTGACCTGCCGGTTGTCGATGAACGCGTCGAAGAGGTTGTACATCGCGCTCAGCGAGAGCACCAGCGAGGGCGAGGCGCGGAAATCCGCTGTGAGCGACGGGGTGAAGCGCTCGGTGAGGCGCGGGTTGCTGATGAAGTTCACGCCGGTGAGCACACGCGGGCGGGGGTCGGCCGCGGTCGGCGTCGCGTTGTAACTCTGGTCGAGCCGGCTCTGCACCACGTACTGGCTCGACTGGCTCAGGTTGAACACCAGGCCCAGCCGGCCGCCGAGGAACACATCGGAGTACTCCACAATGGCGCCCGGGCGGAATTTGCTCGTGCGGATGTCGCTCGGCCCGTGCTCCCGGCGCCACGTGAAGTTGTCCCCGTTGGCCATGAAATGCGCCTGCCACGAGATCCGGCGGCCCTTCCGCTCGAACGCGCGCTTGGTCTTCAGGTTGATCGTGCCGGCGGGCGCGTCGGCGTCCTGGTCGGCGGCGGTCGTGTAGTTGACCTCGATCCGGTCGAGGCTGTTCACCGAAACCTGGTCGAAGCTGAACGAGCGCGCGCCGCCGCCGACGCCCTGCGAGCCGTCGGCGCTCGCCATCTTCATGCCGTCGACGCTGACGCCCACGTACTGCGGATCCAGCCCGCGCAGCCGGGGGCCGCGGGCGTCGGGTCCGACGTAATCCACGTCGACGCCCGGCACGTTCTTCAGGAACTCGCCCACGCTACCCTCCGCGACGTCGCCGAAGAAGTCCGACGACACGCTGTTGGTGAGATTCATCGAGCGGCGCTGCTCCATGATCGCCTTGGCGTTGCCCTCGCGCTCGGACCGGATGACCAGCGCCTCCATGCGCTGCACGGCCGAGGCCCCGCGCGGCGCCAGCTCGAAGTCGCGCGTCACCACGCCGCCGGCGGGCACCTCGACCGCCGCCGCCTGCTGCGCCGCGCCCGTGTAGGAGAGCGTGAGCGTGCGCGGCCCGGCGGGCACGCGATCGATCCGGTAGCTGCCATCGGGCTCCGACAGCGCGAGCAGCGTGGTGCCGGCGACGCGCACCTCGGCGTTGGCGACGTACTCGCCGGTGGCCGGGTTGAGCACGCGGCCCGCGATCGTGCCGGCGGCTTCAGCGGCCGCGGCGTGGGCGGCCGCGGCGGACACGAATAGAGCGAGGGAAAGACCGAGCAGGGCGCGGAGGGTCATGGGGCGGGTGGGGCCGGGGTCAGAACCGGAAGGTCTGGGTGAGGGTGATGAGGCGCGGATCGGTGTAGCGCGGGTAGCGCGCGATGCGGCCCTGGTTGGTGACGTTGTTGAAGGCGTTGTCCACATTGAGCTGCGTGGTCCAACGGACACGCCCGGTCTTGCCCGAATATTTCAGGAAGGGGCTGAAGACCACCTCGTCGGCGTTGCGGCGCTCAGGGATGACCAGCACGCCCGCGATGGACAGGCCGCCGGGATCACGCACGCGGCCGCGGGCCCAGCGCAGCGAGCCGCCCAGGCCGAGTCCGGCGAGCGGGCCGGAGCGCAAGTCGTAGCGGGTGACGATGCTTCCACGGTACTGCCTGGGCTGGAGGTCCTCGGCGGCCTGGTCGGAGAGGTATTCCTGCGTGGCCGCAAGCGCGGTCTGAATCTCCGCGGCGGAGCGCCCGAGCGAACGCAGGTGCGCCTCGGCGGCCGCCACCTTGGCCCGCAGCTGCGGCACCGACGCCGAGCGGCGGTTCTGGGTGGTGGAAAGTCCGAGGCGGGTGGTCCACGCGCGCGTGAGGTTGGCGGTGAGCTCGAGTTCCCAACCCTCGGTGCGGCGGTCGTTTGAATCGTCGAGGCCGATGATCTCGTCGGGGGACGGTGCGGCGCGGCCGGTGTTGAGCGCGGCGTTCACCTCGGTGCGCAGGGCGGCGCCGATGGCGGTGCGGTTGTTCTCCGCGGTGTTGTCGTAGCGGACGAGCGACGCGTTCACCCGGCCGTCGAGCAGTTGCAGGCGCAGGCCGAGGTCGACCCCCGAACCCGTGTTCGGCGCGCGGGGCCGGCCGTAGAGATCGGTGCCGACGTTGTCGGTGAACAGCGCCGTCTCCTGGTAGGAGGCCGTGAGGCCGAGCCAGCCCGTGAGGTGATAGATGGCGCCGTAGCTCGTGTTGGTGCGCCAGGTGTCGGCGTTGCGCGCGGTCGGCACCGAGGCGGCGTCGGGGTCCAGCGGGTTGCCGGCGGCGTCCACGAAGCGCCATTCCTGCGCGTCGCCGAAGGCCCGGGTGGGCAGGTTCCGCGCCTGCAACCAATGGTCCCGGCTCACCCCGACGCTGGTGCGCAGCCGCCCCCGGAAAAACGTCCCGAGGTGCTGGAAGACCGCGGTGCTGAGCGACTGGTCGAAGAACTGCAGCCCCGCGGAGCCGTTGATGAAGTAGTCCAGCACCCCGGGCTGCCGCGGCACCCGCAGCGCCTCGCCGTTGCCGTCGCGGAAGTAGTGCCACGGCGTGACGACGTTGTTGGCGAGCCGGGCCCCGATCCCGGTGAAGCCGCGGCGCGCGATCTCCTCCTTGGTCAGGCCGAACAGCATGTTCTTAATGCGGTAAGTCTCGTCGCGGTGGTTGGCGCTCAGGATCACCCGGTGGTTGGTGGAGCCGAGATCGAGGCTGTGGACGCCGATCAGGCGCACCGACTCGATGTCGTGCCACTCGAGCCGCCGCTGGATCGTCGCGGGGATGAAGTACTGCTCGAAGTTGGGATTGGGGATCGTCCGCGTGGGATCGCCGGGGAACGCCGGATCGGGCAGGCGCGGATTGACGTCGATGAAGACGGAGCGCGCGTTGGAGCCGGCGAGGTTGCCGTTGCGGGTGAGGTTCTGGTCGGTGAGCTCGCGTTGCCGGTTCCAGGCGAGCCACGCGCTGGTCCGGCGCGAGAAGGTGTGCTGCACGGAGAGGTTCGAGGCGTCGTACTTGTACCTCACGCGGGCGTCGGGGCCGGCCCAGTCCTGCTGGAGAGGGAAGAGCGAGACGGGAATCGGCAGCCACGGGATGCGGAGGGGGTTCTGCGGATCGGTGGCGCTGGTGGCGGCGGCGCCCTGCGTGATGGTGTTGACGCGGTAGACGGGGAAGGCGTCGGTCGTGCCCATCGTCTGCAGGTTGTAGAGCCGTCCGCCGATCAGGGTCATCGCGTGGGTGTCGGCCGTCGCCGTGGGCGGAGCGGCGAGGCGGGCCATGCCCACGCCGTTGGTCTGGATGCCGGCAAGGTTCGGGTTGGCGTCGCGGGCGACGGTGCCGGTGCCGCGCACGTAGACGGCGGCCACGTTGTTCAGGGCGGTGTGGCTGATGTAACTCGTGAGGCGGCCGTCCTCGTGGGTGGCGTCGACCACGGTCTGCGGCGAACCGAACGGCTGCCAGCGGACGGCGCCCGCGACGGCGCGAAGGTTGCGCGCGGTGTTCTCGTGCCAGCCCTCCAGGTCGGAATCGAGCAGGTTGAGACGCAGGGCGAGCCGGCGGTCGACGAGCACCCGGCTGAGGTCGGTGCTGAGCCGCAGCGAACCGCGGTCGTCGACCCGCGCCGCCGCCTCGGCCTCGTTGCGGAAGCGGCCGCGCTTGGTGGTGAGATTGATCACGCCCGTCGCGTCGGTGTCGCCGTAGGCGATGCCGCCGGGGCCGCGGGAGATCTCGATGCGCTCGGTGTTGAAGGTGTCCTGCGGGGTATAGGTGGGGAAGCCGTCCTTGAGCTGGCGCACCGACGGCAGTCCGCGGAAATTGATCTGGTTGCCGGAGCGCGCGCCCACCGGGGCGCCGACCTGCATGTTGTCGTTGTAGACGTTGTCGGCGCCGAGCGCGAACTCCGCCGCTTGGAAGAAGTCCGTGATGCCGAGGTCGGAGAGAAACTCGGAGTTAAGCACCGAGATCGAGTTGGGCAGGTTGGCCAGCGACTCGTTGGTGCGGGTGCCGCTCATGGCGGTGGACGACTCGTAACCGAGGTCGCCGCCGGCGGTCACCTCGAAGGGGGTGAGGGTGACCGGAGCTTCCTTCGGCTCCGCGGCCGCGGGGACCGCCGGGCCGGGGGGCGTGGCGGCGGGCAGGGGGACGATGGTCGTGAGCAGGGCAAGCGCGCCGGCGGCGCGGCGGGGTGAAGAGCGCATGGACGGGGTGGGGATGGCCGGCAGGTTGCGGAGGGTTTCGCCCGGGAACAAGCGCGCTCCCGGCCGGGGCGCGCGGTCGGCGCTAGCTTTTCGGCCCGGGATGCCTTTCCTGCCGCGAATGCACCCCTTCCGCCCACGTCTGCTCGCGGCGCTCCTTCTGGGCGCCCTTTCGCTTTCCGCGGCCGCGCCGCGTTTCGCCCACGAGGGCAGCGACCTGAAGCCCGATCCGGCCGCGCGCTTCGGCAAGCTCGACAACGGCCTGCGCTACGTGGTGCAGCGCAACGCCGAGCCGAAGGGCCGCGCCTCGCTCCGCCTCCTCATCCTGGCGGGCAGCATGCACGAGGAGGAGAACCAGCGCGGGGTCGCCCACTTCCTTGAGCACATGGCGTTCAACGGCAGCCGCAACTTCGCCCCCGGCACGCTCGTCGAGTTCTTCCAGCGCATGGGCATGAGCTTCGGCGGCGACACCAACGCCTCCACCGGTTTCGACCGCACGCTCTACCTGCTCGAGCTGCCCGAGACCTCCGAGGCCACCCTCGCCGAGGGCCTCCGGGTCTTCGGCGACTACGCCGCCGGCCTCCTGCTCGCGCCCGCGGAAATCGATCGTGAGCGCGGCATCATCATGAGCGAGAAGCGCGCGCGCGACAACGTCGGCTTCCGCACCGCCGTCGCGCAATTCGAGTTCATGCTCGGTGACACACTGCTGCCGCGGCGCATGCCGATCGGCGTCGCCGAGGTCATCCAGGGCGCCCCGCGCGAGCGATTCGTCGAGTTCTGGGACAAATGGTACCGGCCGGAGCGCATGGCGGCCGTCATCGTCGGTGACGTCGATCCGGATCTCGCCGAGCGTCTGCTGCGCGCGGCTTTCTCCCCCCTTACCGGCCGCGGCTCCGCGCCCGCCGAACCCGACCTCGGCCGGGTGACCCGCTTCGAGGGGGTGCGCGCCCGTTTTCACCCCGAGACCGAGTCCCCCGCCACGAGCGTCTCGCTCGCGGTCATGGCGCCCTTCCAACGGGAGCCCGACAACGCCGCCAACCGCGTGAAACGCCTCCCGCGGCAGTTCGCCGTCTCCATGCTCAACCGCCGGCTCTCCGTGCTGGCGAAGCGCGAGGGCGCCGCGTTCAGCTCCGCGCGCGTCTCCGTCACCCAGGGCTACCAGCTCTTCCGCGAGGCCACCGTCGACCTCACCTGCAAGCCCGACCAGTGGGCCGCCGCCCTGGCGGTCGGGGAACAGGAGCTGCGGCGCGCGTTGGAGCACGGGTTCCAGGCCGGCGAACTCGCCGAGACCAAGGCCTCCTACCGCAACTCCCTCGAGCAGGCGGTCCGCGGTGCCGCCACGCGACGCTCCGGCAATCTCGCGGGTGAGATCTCTCAATCCATCCTGGATGAGCGGGTGTTCACGCATCCCGTCGCCAACCGCGATCTCTACCTTCCCGCCATCGATCGCATCACGCCCGCGGAATGCCTCGCCGCCCTGCGCGAGGCCTTCTCGGGCAACGGCCGCTATGTCATGGTCAGCGGCAACACCGTCATCCCCGGTGACGCCTCCGCGGCGATCCTCGCCGCCCACACCGCCTCCGCCAAGGTCCCCGTCGCCGCGCCCGCCGCCGAAACCGAAGCGAAGTGGGCCTACACCGACTTCGGCGCCCCGGGCAAGGTGGTCAAACGCGAGCAGGTCGCCGACCTCGACCTCACCCTGGTCACGTTCGCCAATGGCGTGCGCCTCAACCTCAAGCGCACGGATTTCGAGGCCGGCATCCGGGTCAGCGCGCGCGTTGGCACCGGCGGCCTCACCGAACCGTCCGATCGCCGCGGGCTCGCGATGCTCGCGAACAGCTCCTTCACCGCGGGCGGCCTCGGCCGCCACAGCGTCGACGACCTGCGCCGTCTGCTCGCGGGGCGCAACGCCTCCATCGGCTTCCGCATCGGCTCCGATGCGCTGGAGCTGGGCAACGCCGGCGGCGCCCGGGGCGGCCCCGGCGGCACGACGCGCGCCGACCTGCTCCTCACGCTCCAACTGCTCACCGCGCACCTCACGGATCCGGGGTACCGGCCCGAGGCGCTCCGCCAGGTCCGCACCGGCATGGAACAGATGTACACCGGCTTCGAGCACACGCCCAACGGCCCGATGTCCATGGAGGTCGCCAACCTCATCGCCGGCGGCGACCACCGCTTCGGCGTCCCGTCCCGCGACGTCCTGCTCGCGCGCAACCTCAACGAGGTGCGCGAGTGGCTCGCGCCCCAGCTTGCGCGCGGCCCGATCGAGGTCGCGGTCATCGGCGATCTGGACGTCGACGCCACGATCGACGCCGTCGCCCGCACCCTCGGCGCGCTCCCGGCGCGCGACCCGCGGCCCGACCTCGCGGACCTGCGGCGCGTCTCCTTCCCGAAGGAGCCGTTCACGCGCGAATACCGCATCAGTTCCGAGATCCCCAAGGGCGTGGTTTCCCTCTACTGGCCCACGGCCGACGCCTCCGACATCCGTCGCACCCGGCGCCTCACCATGCTCGCGAGCGTCTTCAGCGACCGGTTGCGCGTGAAGATCCGCGAGGAGATGGGCGGCACCTACAGCCCGCGGGCGGGCAGCAGCAGCAGCGACACCTTCACGGGCTACGGGTACATCACCTCCAGCATCGACGTCGACCCGGCCACCGCCGCCAAGGTGCGCGAGGCCGTCGTGGACCTGGCCGACGATCTCGCGCGCAACGGGGTCACCGCCGAGGAACTCGAGCGCGCCCGGCTCCCGGCCCGCACCGCCACCCGCGAATCGCTCCGCACCAACTCCTACTGGCTGCAGTCCGTGCTCACCCGCGCCCAGGAAAAGCCCGAGGTGCTCGACTGGGCGCGTTCGCGCACGGCCGACATCGAGGCGATCACCGCCGCCGAGTTGTCCGAGCTCGCCCGGCGCTACCTCGGACGCGACCGCGTGAGCCGCGTCACCGTGCTGCCGAAATCCTGACCGCAGGATTGCCACGGCGGTCCTTCCCGCCGTGGCTTGCGCGCCGTGACCGCGCGTCTCCTCCCGTCCATCGTCCTCGCCGGGGCCCTGCTCGCGCTGGCCGGCTGCGCTTCGGGTCCTGTTGTCCGCGAGCCGGCTCGCGACGCCTTCGTGCTGCTTTCCGGGGGCGGTACGCCGCTTTCGAACAACTACTCGCAGTACCTGCAGGCCAAGGCTTTCGCCACGTACTTCCAGCGGCGGTACGCCGATCGCCCGCACTGGGTCTTTTTCGGCGTCGGTAACCGGGAGGGTGAGGCTCCGATCCTCGCGGATGTCCGCCGGCAGGTGCGCCGCGACGGCCGCCTCGTCGAGTCGTGGCTGCCCGGGCCGCTGCGCGACAACCGCCCCGCCACGCGCGCGAGTTTCCTTGGTGCTCTCCGGGACGAGGTCCTTCCCGTGGTCCGGGGCGGGGGCACGCTTTACCTGTTCGTCGGCGACCACGGCACCGAGTCGCGGGGCGACAACAAGGAGAGCGTCATCACGATGTGGCAGCTCCGGAAAGCCGAGGGGCGCGACTCCTGGTCGACCGACAACGCGGAGACGCTCGGGGTCGCCGAATTGCGCCGCGTGCTCGCGGAGGGCATCGGCCGCGGCCGCGTCGTTTTTGTGATGACGCAATGCCACTCGGGCGGCTTCCACGAGCTCGGATCCCCCCGTGAGATCGCGCCGCCGGCCGATTGGTTCGATCGCCGCCCCGCGTGGCTCCGTTCTCCCGCGGCGCAGCCGGCCCTTTCCGCCGCCGGCTTCACGGCCACCGACCAGGCCTCGCCGGCCGCCGGGTGCGACCCGGCGCCCGATCCCGACACGTGGGCCGGCTACGAGCGCTACGTTCCCGAGGCCTTGCTGGGCTACGATCTGTTCACGCTCGCGGAGACGGGCCCCGGCCGCCGCTCCCTGGCCGAGGCCCACGAGGCCGCCACCCTCGTCGACGCCACCATCGACAAGCCGCGCTCCACGTCGGAGCACTTCCTCGAGACCTGGGCACGCGCCATCGAGCGCATCGCCGAGGATCCCGCGCTGACCCCTCGGGCCGCGGCCGCGGTCACCGCCTACCGGTGGGCGGTCGACACCGGCCGGATCGCCGCCGCTTCACCGGCGTTGCGCGAGCGCGAGGCGCAATACGCGCGTTTCACCCGGCGGATCACCGAGCAGGCGCCCTCCGCCGGACCACGGCTGATCGCCGGGACGCGCGCTGCGCTCGAGGGAAATGTCCCGGCGGGCGGCCGGGGCGGCGGGTCCGGGCGTGCGCGCGGCGGACCGGATGAAGCGCGCCGCGCCTGGAACGAGGTGGTGCGGCCCGCCTGGAAAAAAGCGGTTCTCGCCGGTGAAATCGCGGGGCTCGGGGGCGCCGCGCTCGGATTCGAGAGACGGCTGCTCGAACTGGAGGATCAGGGGAGAAATTTCATGACCTCCCGCGGCGGAGACGCGCTGCTGAACGAGATGTTCTGGCGCTCCGGCTATGCCCGGCCGGCCACCCTCGATGTCGAGAAGGCCGAGGCGGTCACCTCCTGGGGGGCGATGCGTCGCGAGAAAGTCGGCGCCTGGGCGCATGCCTCGGCCGACGCCTCCGTGCGCGAGGCCGCCACGCGCATGCGGCTGCCCGGTGGAACCCCCGCATCGGGCCGGGCCGCTTCCGCGTCGTCATCCAACTCCCGCCCGCCGGCCGACGCGTTGGACCAGCGCACCGCGGCGGCGCGCATCCTTTTTTACCGCCGCGTGCTGGCCGCGTGGGAATTCCTCGAGACGATGGGCCACGGCGCGGCGCTGGAACAACTGCGCACGCTGACGGCCCTTGAGCGCACGCCGCTGCCCTGAGGCCCGCCCGGGGCAGATCGGGCGGAAGGAATTCCGCAAGATCCGAGGGAGCCCGCCTTGGGCGGGTGAACACCCTCGGCTACACCCGGGCAATTTTAGCGGTGATCCTCGTCCGGTGCAGCCGCGGCTGGAGCCGCGGGGATTCCCGGGCGGGCAGTGCGGCCGGAGGCTTTTCCGACGGCGCCCGATGGCCCGCGGATACGCCGGGCACCGCTCAGGCCAGGAACCGCCGCCAGGCCATCGCGGCGAGCGAGAGGAGCAGACCGATGCGGATCGCGCCCTCGAAGGTGAGGATGATGAGAACGCGTTTCAGCGGGCAGCCCCGCCGCAGGGAGAAGCCGAGCATGCTGACGAGCAGCAGGGCCGCCCCGTGCACGCGGCAGAAGGGTGGCACGAGCAGCAGCAGCATCCAGATCCAGTACAGCACCAGCATCGCGCTCCAGCAGAACGCGGTGGCCTCGCCCAACCCGAGCGCGCGGGGATCGACCCCGCGCGCGATCTGCTTCACCCCGAGATAGCGTTCGCCCAGCACGAGCTGCCAGAGCTCGAACAGCGCGAAGAGCGGAGCGAGGAGGATCACCGTGGGCACGCCGGCTAATCCAACGCCGCCGGTCCCGGGACGCAATGCCCCGGGGCGTTGTTCAACGGTAATGCGACTCCCACCAGCGGACCAGCTCGGCGTCGGCGGGGTTTTTGGAAAGGCCGCGCTGCTGGAGCGGGCGCTCGTAGGTCTTCGCGCGCGTGTCGGCGATGATTTCGGCGAGGGTCGGCTTCGTCTCGGGCGTGCCGCCCTGGTCGCCGGTGGCGCGCATCCATTCCTCCAGCTTGGCGCGGAGATCGCGCAGCGTGGCGGCGTGCTCGGGTAACGTGGCGAGGTTGCGGGTCTCCCAGGGGTCGTTCTCGAGGTCGTAAAGCTCCTCCGGCGGGCGCCGCGGTGCGAGGAAAGCGGCCTGCGCGGGGGTGAGTTTTCCCTCGGCCTGCAGGAGGCGCATCAGCGGCAGCATCGGGTACTGCACCTCCTTGTAGCTGCTGTGCTGCGCGTAGGGCAGCTCCGGGCGGAAATTCCGGATGTAATTGAAGCGGGCGGTGCGCACGGAGCGGATGCGGTCGTCGGCGTCCCCGGCCCGGTCGCGCGCGCCCACCACAAACGTGCGGCGCGGATGCTGCTCCGGCAGGAAGGCCACGCCCTGCATCACCGGCGGAACGTCCAGCCCCGTGAGGCGCAGGCAGGTCGGGGCGAGGTCAACCATGCTCACCAGTTCCTCGCGGACGGTGCCCGGCGCGATCCGGCCCGGCCAGCGCACGATCAGCGGCACGTGGAGACCGCCGTTGTAGACCCACTGTTTGTCGCGCACGTGCGGCCGGCCGTTGTCCCCGAAGAACATCACGATCGTGTCCTGCGCCACGCCTTCACGCTCCAGGTCCGCGAGCACCTCGCCGACCATGGCGTCGAGCGCCTCGATGTTCTTCAGGTAGCCCGCCCAGTCGCGGCGCGCGAGGGGATGGTCGGGGTAGATCGGCGGTACCGGCGCGTCGCGATGGCGCGCTTCCGTGACCGGTTCCCGGCCGAACGGCCGGTGCGGGTACTTCAACTGGATCTGCGCGAAGAAGGGCTGGCCCGGGCGGCGCTTCCGCCAGTCGGGACCGTCGTACATCGTCCGCGGCTCGAAGATGAAATTGTAGTCGGCCTTGCCCCAGCGGGTGCTTTCCGGCCCCTGGCCGTTCGTCGCGAAATAGCCCGCGGCGCGCAGGATCTCGGGGAGGGTGCGCACCCCCGGCGGCAACGGACGCGGGTCCTCGGTGCGGTGGTGCTGGCAGGCGATGCTGGTCTGGTGGAGACCGGTGATGAAGGCGGAGCGCGAGGTGGAGCAGATCGGCGCGGTCGTGAAGGCGCGGTTGAAACGCACGCCCTCGGCGGCGAGTCGGTCGATGTGCGGCGTGCGGACGTGCGGGTAGCCGTAGGCCCCGAGCTCGGGGGAAAGGTCGTCCGCGATCAGCCAGACGATGTTGGGCCGGACCGCGGGGCCGGCGGCCGGTGCGACTGACGCGACCAGCCAGACCAGCACGGTGAGGGAAAGCAGGGGTTTCATGGTTTGGTGTCCGAAGATCATCTTGGTTCCGAAAACGCCTGCCGGGTCACGCTGCTTTTCCGATCCCTCGATCCCTCTCGCCTTCTCTCCTCCCTCCCAACGCGTCGGAGGGCGGACGCGGTTTGCGGCTTAGGGCGGGTCGCGCTAGGGCAATTCGTAAACCTCGACGAGCGCCTCGCCGGTGGCGCCGCCCACGCCCGATACCTGTGCAGTGTAGCCGCGCCCGGCCGGCAGCGCGATCACCAGCGCGGCGTCCCGGCTGCGGTCGGGGAGGGAAAATGCCGCCACCGACCGGAAGGTCGCGGCGAGCGTGGGATCCCAGTCGTCGTTTTCGGCGATCCGGGTGCCGTCGGCCGTGAACACCTCAAGGCGGGGGTTGGCGAGTGCGCCCTCGACCCCGAGCGCGGCGAGGCCGGGTCCGACCCCGCGGATGAGCACGCGGCGCGAGCCCGTGCCGGCGACGTAGAGGCCGGCGATCAGGATGTCGCCCCCGGCGCCCACCTGGTTGCGGGCGGAGAGGTTAACCACGCGGCCCTCGCGGGTGCCGCCGGTGTCGTAGGCCTCGATGAGGACCGTGCCGCCGGCGGGACCGGAGGCCTGCGTGGTGGCGGCGCCGTCGATTGATTGGAAGAGCGCGGCGTCGCGGCTGGCGGTGGTGAACGGGAAAGCGCCCTGCGCCGCCATCACCGGCGTGAGCGCCGCCGGCCAATCGTTGTTGGCGGCGGCGCGAACCGCGCCGCGGTAGACCTCGAGGCGCGGGTCGGGCATCGCGGTGGTGACGCCGAAGGCCGCGAGTGTGGGCCCCGCGGCTCGCACCAGCAGATCGCGGGCGCCGCCGCTGACCACGAAGCCGACGGTCACCGGCTGGTTCGCCGCGAGGGTCGTGCGGAGCGAGAGGTTGGCGAGCCACGCGCCGGTGCGTGGCGTGGCGGAGGGCAGGGTGATCGCCGGGCCCACGGTCGCCTCGTTGGAGGCCTGCGGGCCGCTGCCGGCGGCGTTGAACGACGCGACGCGGTAGACAAGCGGCGCTCCGGTCGGGGCCGAGGTGTCGGTGTAGACGGTGGCGTTGGCCGGCAGGGTCGCGAGGGTCTGCCACTCGTTCGCGGCGGCGGTGCGGCGCTCGACGCGGAAACCGGTCTCGTTCGCGGTTTCGTCCTTCCAGGTGAGGTTGAC
>CAXRGI010000351.1:0-6850 GCA_964229935.1 Opitutales bacterium | reverse complement strand
TTAGTCCCTTCAAACGTGCTCCCGGTAGGCGCGGACGATGTTCCCGAGAAACTCGTCCTGATCTCCGGCCCAGAGGCGGTTCGAGAATATCTCCACTTCATTGAAACCGCGGAAGCCCGCCGCTTCGACCCAACCGCGGATGCGCCGGAGCGGGATGCAGCCCTCGCCCATGAGGCCGCGGTCGTTGAGCAGGTCGATCGTGGGCGTGCGCCAGTCGCACACATGGAACGCCGCCAGCGCGCCCAGCCGGCCGCAGCGCGCGATCTCGTTCTCCAGCGCCGGATCCCACCAGAGATGGTAGACGTCGACCGCGATGCCGACGTGGGGCGAGCGCAGCGCCTCCACCATGTCGTTGGCCTGGGCGAGGGTGTTCACCGCCGAGCGGCTGTCGGCGTACATCGGGTGCAGCGGCTCGATCGCGAGCCGCACGCCGGCGGCCTGGCAGTCGGGCAGCACGGCCGCGATGCCATCGAGGATCTGCCGGCGGGACTCTTCCAACGGCTGGCCGGGCACCGCGCCGCACACCAGCACGACCAGCGGCGCGCCGAGCGCGTGGGCCTCCGCCACCGCGCGGCGATTGTCATCGATCGCCCGCGCGCGCTCCTCCGCGGTTTTCCCCGGGAAGAAACCGCCGCGGCAGAGCGAGACGACCGCCAGCCCGTGGTCGCGCAGCAGCCGGCCGGTGGCGGGGATATCGCGGCCCGCCAGCGCGTCGCGCCACACCGTGATGCCGCCGACCCCGGCGGCGGCGAAGCGCGCGGCGGCGGTCTCCACCGGCCAGGGCTTCGTGGTGATGGTGTGGACGCAAAGGCGGCGAAGGTCGGGGAGCGGGGCGGCGGGCGCGGACATGGCGTTTGAAAATCATAAATCATATATGATTGCGGGACCGTCACACGCTTTCCAGCCTCCCGGCCGAGCCCATGGCCCAAGCGTTGCCCGCCATTCCCGCCCGTCCGCCGACCAAGACCGAGCAGGTGCATGCCTGGCTGCGGGGCGCCATCCTCACCCACGCGCTGCCGCCCGGGGAGTACGTCAACCTCGACGCCCTCGCCCGCCGCCACGGGGTAAGCGCCATCCCGGTGCGCGAGGCCGTCGCCCGGCTGGCCAGCGAGCGGCTCGTCGTCATCCGCCCCCACCGCGGGGCCGAGGTGGCGCCGCTCGACGCGGACTCGGTGGCGGACGTTTTCGCGCTCCTCGAGGGGCTCGAGACCGCGCCAGCCGGCCGCGTGGCCGCCCTCGCCACGTCCGCCGACGTCGCCGACCTTGAGGAGCTGCTCGCGGAGCTGGACCGCGCGGCGCGCCGGGGCGACGCGGACGACTGGAGCCGCGCCAACGCCGCCTTCCACCTCCGCCTCGCCGCGATCGCACGGCTGCCGCTGGTCGGAGACGGCCTGCGGCTCGCCTTCGACCATTGGGAGCGCATCCGGCGCCATTTTTTCCGGTCCGTTCCCGGCCCGCGGCTCGCCGAGGCGCAGCGCGAACACCGCGCGATTGTCGCCGCTGTCCGCCGCGGGTCCGCCGCCCCGCTCGAATCCGCCCTCCGGCGGCACAATCGCCACGCGCGCCGCGCCTACGCCCGCGCCCTCGCCGCGTCGGCCGCGAAGACCGTGCCCGCCGGCACGCTTGCTTAAGCGGGAACGATACGGGAAGAAACTCGGGCCACTCGCGCCACGGCAACCCGCCACCCATGGAGATCCCCGCCCGCTTTCATTTCTGCCACCGCGTCGAGGTGGCCTTCGCCGACACCGATCTGGCGGGCATCGTGCACTTCGCGAACTTCCTGCGCTACGTGGAGAATTCGGAACACGCCTTCCTGCGCTCGCTCGGGTTGCCGGTGCATACCGCCGAGGGCGCGAGGCAACAGGGCTGGCCTCGCCTCGCCGTCGCGTGTGATTTCCATCGCCCCGCCCGATTCGGGGAAACGTTGCGTGTCGCGCTTCGCGGCCAGGAAGTCCGCACCCACAGCCTCACCTACGGATTCTGGATCTTCGGACCGGCCTCGGGACCCGACGAGCCCGTCGCCTCGGGCCGGTGCTCGATCATCCATGTCTCCCTGGAAGGGACGACCCGCGAGATCCAGAAGTCACCCGTACCAGCCGCGCTGCGAGCGGTGCTCGAGCGCGAACCCGCCGTCGAGCTTCCCGCTCGCTGACCCGCCTTTCCGCCCGCCACCCTCCACCTCCACGACTATGCAATGGCTTAACTACGTCCTCCTCACCGTCGCCTCCTGGGGCCTCTACGGCGTCTTCCTGCACAGCGGGCAGATGGCCATGAACGATCCCGTGCTGGGACGCTACAAGGCGTTCCTCTTCGTGGGCGTCGCCTATTTTATCTTCGCCGTGCTCGCGCCGCTCGTGCTGCTCAAGACCAATGGCTCCGATTTCAGCTTCCCCGCCAAGGGGGTCTGGATCTCGCTCATCGCCGGCACGCTCGGCGCCGTCGGCGCCTTCGGCATCCTCCTCGCGTTCGGCGCCAAGGGAAACCCGCAGGTGGTCATGTCCATCGTCTTCGCCGGCGCGCCCATCGTGAACGCCGTCGTCGCCACCTGGATGCATCCGCCGAAGGACGGTATTTCCGGGGTACCGTGGCAGTTTTTCCTCGGGATCGTGATGGCCGCCACGGGTGGATGCCTCGTCAGCCTCTATCGTCCGCCTCCCGCGCCGAAGGCCGCCGCGAAGGCGCCCGCCGCCCCGGCTCCGGCCAGCCGCGGGGTGAACTGAACCGCTCCGGCGCAAGGCGCGAAGCGGGACGGCACCGCCGCTCCCGCCACGCTCATCGCGGCGGGTCGTCTCAACCCGCGCTCTCCCCCACCACCGTGAATTCCTCTCGGTCGTGGTAGAGATGACGGATGCGGACGTGCGCCGCGTGCCGGACAAACGGTGAGCCCGCGGAGCGCAGTTCGCGCAGGAGCGCGACCGGGTCGACGCGCCCGAACTTCAGGTTGACGACGAATCGCCGGCACCAGCCCTGCGCCAGCCACGGGGTGACGATGCGCGAGAGCACCTCGTGCGGTTCCTCCACCATATCGCAGAAGAGCCAGTCGAGGCGCTCCCCCTCCGGCGGACGGAAACGGAAGGCATCCTCGCGCCGGTGTTCGATGCCCGGATGACCCAAGGCCCCTCCCTTCAGGGGGCCATTATCGATGGCGATGACGCGCGCGCCGCGCCGCGCCGCGCTGTAGCTCCAGCCGCCGGGCGCCGCGCCAAGGTCGCACACGGTTTCGCCCGCCGCCGGTTCACGTCCGAGTAAACCGTAGGCCTCCTCGACCTTCAGGTAGGAACGCGACGGCGCCTGCTCGTCATCGGCCATCCTCCGCTGGCCGTAGGCGACCGCGTCGCGCGACACCCACGCGCGCCCGAAATCCGTGAAATGCACGAACAGCCCGCGCGCCGGTGCGCCGTCGCCGCCCCGCGGCCGTTCCGCCGTCGCCAAGCGGGCGACCCGCGCGAGCTTCCGTTTCAGGATTTCCCCGAACGCCGCTTCCACCGCGGAGATGCGTCGCCCCAAACCGACCAGCTCGGCCGGCCCCGTCCACACGCTGGGCCAGGTCGTTTCCACGCGTTCGCCGCGCAGGCTGCCGAGAAAAAAGTCCGCGACACGCGTCGCGAGCTGGTTAACCGACTCGCCCCGCACCTCGACCGGCGAAGGCAACGCAACCTGCGGGAAGGCGGCATCCGCTGGGGCCGCCCGGCCCTCGACCGCGGTGACCCGCACCCAACCCGGCCCTTGCTCAACGGCGGCCAAGCTGAAGGCCTCCGCCAACTCGCGGGCGAGCAACGCCTCGAAACCCGCCTGGCAGATGAAGAGCATGGGGTGAGCGGCGAGACCGGGGATTTCAGCCGACCGGCAAATTCAGCGTGCTCATGCGAGGGCGTTGGGTTCGCCCTGAAACGGCCAACTCCGGAAATCCGTGTCCATCAGTGTCCATCCGTGGTTCACCCGACTGACGGGGCTCACAGCCGGTGCAGGTGGAAACCGCCGTCGACGTCGAACACGGCGCCCGTCGAGAACGGGAAGCGATCCTCCGCGATCGCCCGCACCGCGCGGCCGATATCCTCCGGGCGGCCCCAACGGCGGATCGGCGTGATGCCGCGCTCGTCCTCGATGATGAGCTTGTCGTACTTCGCCTTCACGCCGCCTGTCATGTCGGTGGCGATGACCCCGGGACGGATCTCGTACACGTTGATGCCGTCGTTCGCGAGGCGGTCGGCAAAGAGCTTCGTCATCATCGCAAGCCCCGCCTTCACCATGCAGTAGTCGCCGCGGTTGATGGACGCGGTGTACACGGAAATGGACGTGATGTTCACCATCCGCCCGCGGAAGCCCTCGGTGTCGCGCTCCTGCCGCAGCATCTGCCGGGCGACGAGCTGCGAAAGGAAGAAGGGGCCCTTGAGATTGATCGCGTAGAGGCGGTCGAAACTCTCCTCACCCGCCTCGAGCAGGTCGGCGCGCACCTTGGGCGCCACACCGGCGTTGTTCACCAGCAGGTCGATGCGACCGAATCGCTCCACCGTCTCCGCGACCATGCGCTCGCGGTCGACCGCGACCGCCACATCACCCTGCACCGTGAAGCCGTCGCCCCCGGCCGCCCGCACCGCGGCGAGCGACTCGGCCGCCGCCTCGGCGTTGCCCGCGTAGTTGATCGCCACGCGCCCGCCCGCGCGGGCCAGTTCGAGGGCGATCCCGCGGCCGATACCGCGGGAGGCGCCTGTGACCAATGCCGTCCTTGAAACCATGCCGCAGCCAACCCCCCGCCCCTGCGCCCCGCAAAGCAAAACCCCGCGGACGCGCTTCACGGAACGCCGGGGCTCGTCCTTAAGGCAGCAAAGTTCGGGAAGGCATCAGCGGATTTTCCCTGGTCCGCAAAATCCGTGCTCAAACTTCATCGTCGGCCGAACAGCCTTCGGCCGCACGTTTGCCGGCATAGTCCGGGGTCGTCGGACCCGGCCCCGAACGAACTCCCTTTATCCGTGTCGATTCGTGTCCCTGCGCCGTACCCCCTCGCAGAGCTACTCGGAAGCCCTACAGATCGGACGCTTCGGTTGCCGCGGAGCCGCGCTGAGCCATCCGCGGTTTAAAACGCGGAGCGATTCAGCACCACCTTCGGCCTTCAAGGGCCCCGCAAGATCCGAGGCAGCAGCCTCGGCTAAAGAGAGGCCACGTCCTCCTCCTTCGTGTCCCGTGGTGTCCTTTGGTGGTTATTTCTCCAAGCCGGGCGAGCCGCCGATGGCGGCGGACCGCTTGCCATCGCGAATCCCGGACGCCGTCATCCGAGCGTGACCAACCTCCACCTCGTCGACGCGTTTACCGAAGGGCCGTTCTCCGGTAACCCGGCCGCCGTCTGGGTGGGCGCGGGACCGGCCGACGATACCTGGATGCGGCTCGTGGCCCGGGAGATGAACCTTTCCGAGACGGCCTTTGTTCATCCCACGGCGG
This sequence comes from Opitutales bacterium, assembly GCA_964229935.1. Lineage (GTDB taxonomy): Bacteria > Verrucomicrobiota > Verrucomicrobiia > Opitutales > Opitutaceae > ER46. The sequence goes on along the minus strand of CAXRGI010000351.1, from coordinate 1,414 downwards.
CGGGCGGCTTCGCGCTGAGATGGTTCACCCCCGCGGCGGAGGTCCGCCTCTGCGGACACGCGACCCTCGCCAGCGCGCTGGTGCTTTGGGAAACGGGAGTGCTGGGAGCCGAAGAGCCCGCGCATTTTGAGACGCTATCGGGCATGCTCACCTGCGTCCGGGAGCAGGACTGGATCGCGATGGACTTTCCCGCGGCGCGCTGCGTCCCGACGGCGCCGTTGCCAGGCCTCGCGGCCGCGATGGGCGCGGAACCGGTCTTCTGCGGCACGGATGGCGCCGATCTGTTGGTGGAACTGCGTGACGAGTCCGAGGTCCGCGGTTTGCGCCCCGATCTGCGGCAGATTGCCAGGATGCCGTTTCGGGGAGTAATCGTGACCAGCCGCTCGGATCAGCCAAAATTCGACTTTATCTCGCGCTTCTTCGCGCCGGCGGTGGGAGTCGACGAGGATCCCGTCACCGGATCCGCGCACTGCACGCTTGGCCCGCACTGGGCGGCGAAACTTGGAGTTGCGAATTTGACCGCCTTCCAGGCCAGCGCGCGTGGCGGTGTGGTGAAGGTAGAGGTGCGCGAGGATCGCGTCGTGCTCCGCGGGCAGGCGCTGATCGTCGGCCAAGTCGAACTGCGCCACAGCCCGCCTTGATCATCCGCCGACGGGAATCCCAAGCTGGTCAAAGAGAGGATCTGAACCACCTGGAACCCTAGCCGGATCCACGCCAACGCATCCCGGCCGCCCCGCAGCCAACGGGCCGTTGAACCAACATCGATCCGCGACTCCCTAGTTTGTCACGTATGGCGTGACAGAACCGGCCGTACGCGGTTCAGGCGCGGCGGGTGCCGATTGTCAGCGGAGTCACGCCGTGGCCGGAGGAAATGTGGGCCACGGAGATGCGACCGCCGTCGAGACGGTAGCCACCCGCGAAAGGGTTGCTCGCAAGGAAAAGGGGGGTGTCGAGATCGGCGTAGCGGAAGCCACCCTGGCCGATCGCGAAGCAGGCCGAGGTGGTCATCGCGAGGATCGACTCGACGTTGCCGCCGATCATCAGCCCGAGCCCCGCTTCGCGCGCGACGGCCACGATATCGAGCGCTTCGGCGAGGCCCGCCTTCATCAGCTTGATGTTGATCACCTGCGCGGCGCGCTCCGCGACGACGGCGCGGGCCTCGGCGGCCGTGGTGACGGACTCGTCGGCCGCGACCGGCCAGCCGGAGAGCTCCGCGAGCTCCCGCGCACCGGCGTGGTCTCCCTTGGCGAGCCATTGTTCGAGGACGGCGGGGGTGATTCCGAGTTTCCGCAGGCCCTGCACCAGTTCCCGGGCTTCGTCCCGGGAGACCCCGGCATTGCCGTCGATGATGAGGGGCGCGTCCGGCGCGGCCTCGTGAATCGCCTTCAGCCGCGAGAGGTCATGCGCAGCGCCT
>CAXRGI010000350.1:0-4889 GCA_964229935.1 Opitutales bacterium | reverse complement strand
CGGCTGTAGCTGCGGTTGTAGCTCTCGCGCAGGATGAGGTTCTTCGCGAGTTCGTGCCGGAGGTGAAGGCCCGGCAGCCACATCGTGTAGTCCCGCTGCGCGGCGACCGCGGTGGGCGCGCCAGGCGTGCTGCTGTTGTAGCGGTAGGTGCGGGACTCGAAGGTGTTGTGCTCCATCCGCATCCCGGTGATGAGCGTGGTGCGCCCGAAGCGCACGGTCCCCATCGCGTAGGCGGCGGTCGTGTCCTCCTGGGCCCGGTAGTCGTTGATGACGTCATTCTGCAGGGCGCTGTTGACCTGCAGCGCGAAGAGCAGCGGGTTGCTGCGCCGGAGCGCGTCCAGCTTGTCCAGGTCCGGGTACTGGTAGATGGGCAGGGCCCCGAAGGTCTTTTCCTCCGTGCGGCGCAGGATCGAGGCGTAGGGGAAGCCGGCCGCGTTGCTGCCGGTCTGGAACACGATCGAGGCCTGGTCCTGCTCCTTCACGTTGGAGCGGAACTTGCCGCCGACCTTCACCGCCCCGGCGAGACCGTCCCCGACAAACTTGCGCTCGACGTCCAGGCGCAGGCTCGAGGCCTTCTCCGCGGCGTCACGGGGCGAGTAGGTGAGGTCGCCGCGATTGATGGAGGTGACGTCGTAGGGGTCCTTGCCGTTGAGGATGGTGTACACGGGTTTCCAGCGGATGGTCTGGTCGTAGCCGAACTGGTAACCCTGGTTGCGGATGACGTACGCGAGGGACTTGTCCCGGTTGGAGTCGTTGTTCGAGCGGAACAGGTCGAGGCTGATCGTGGTGGCGCCGAGCTGGTGTTGGCCGCCGAGCGAGGCGCCGTAGACGTCGTTCTCCGCGAAGCTCAGGTCGTTCTGGTAGCGCAGTTCCGTGAGGATCGTCGGCAGGCTGCGCCCGGTGTTGTAGGTGGCCTCGGCGATGCTCTTGGTACCGGTGGCGGAATTGAAGTTGTGGTTCGAATTGATGTAGTAGCGCGCGCGGGGCTTCTCGGAGTCCGTCTCCTGGTGTCGGTAAAAGGGACGGAAATACACCGTCGTCGCGGACCCCAGCCGGTAGTCGAGCGAGAGGTTGGCGCTGAGCGCGGAGGTCGTGCGGTAATTGGTCTGGGGCGCGGCGTTGGTGTGGAAGTAGAGGGGGCCCGTCAGGCGGAGCGCCGGCTCGAACTGCGGCTGCAGCACGGCATAGTCTTTGTCGAGGTTGTCGTAGTCGCGGGAGGTCTCGGACCAGGCGAGGTTCACGCCGACACCGAGGTTCTTCTGCCCGCCGCCCACGCTGAGGAGGTCGAGGTAGTTGACGGACACGTTGCCGTTCCATTTGTCCCGCTTGTCATAGTAGAGGCCGCCCACATTCAGCTCCACCGCGCGCCCCTCGCGCTGGAACGCGGAGCGGGAGATCACGTTGATGATGCCGCCGAGGGCGTCGCCGTCGCGGTCCGGCGTGGCCGCCTTGATCACCTCGATGTTGGCGACGGCGTCGGCGTTCAACTGGCCGACCGAGAAGGCGCGCGAGTTGCCCGAGGCCGGCATCCGGTTGCCGTCGACCTGGACGGAATTGTACTTCGCCTCGAGCCCGCGGATATTGACGCCGGACGGTTCGCCGTCCTCGCCCTCGTTGACGCTGAGGCCCGGCAATTGCTGGAGGGTGAAACCGATGTTGCCGCCCAGGTTGGTGCTGAAGGTCTCCTCCGAGACGATGTTCACCAGGCCGCTGGCGGTCTTCTGCTGGTTGATGGCGAGAGCCTGGCCGCGCACGGACTCGGCCACGGTGAAGGCCTCCATCCGCAGCGTCGCGCTCTCCAGCGCGAAATCCACCGCCGCGACCTGACCGGCGGCGACGCGGGTTTCACGGCGCTGGAGATCGAGGCCGACGTACTCGGCCTCGAGGTTCAGGGCGCCCTCGGGCAGCCCGGCGAGCGAGTAGCGCCCGTTGGCGTCGGAGTAGGCGACGGCGGAGGTGCCGGTCGCGCGGATGATTGCGCCCTGCAGCGAGAAGCCGGTGCGGGCGTCGGAAACGCGGCCGGCGACGGTGCCGGCGGCTTGGGCGGCGACGGGCGCGGCGGCGAGCAGGCCGGCGAGCAGGAGCCGGCTCCAGGCAGCGCGGAGGAGGGGAGGGGACAAGCGGGAGTTCATGGTTGGAAACGCCACGGTACCGGAGGCTCGCGACGGATCCGTGGCGGCCGCGGAACATCGGCGTGACGGAACGGTGACGATCCGGTGCGGCGAGTGACGAACGGGTGGCGAATGCAAAGAAACCGTGACGACAGGACATTCCCGTTGCGCGGCGGTATGGGGCCGGCTGCGTGGGGACGGACATTTTTTTATGACACCAAGATTCCTCGCTACCCACCTTGCCCCGCTCCTCGCCGCCGGAATCCTCCTCGGCGCGGCCATACCTGCATCCCGTCTTGCCGCCCAAGCCGTTTCCTCCCCGCCGCCGGCGAACGCCGTCGGTCAGCCGACGCAGCTCGAGCGGCTGGTGGTGACCGGCTCCAACATCCGCCGCGCGGACCTGGAGAAGGTGGCGCCGATGACGGTGCTCGACCAGACGGCGATCGACGTGCGCAGCGCGCTGCTGCCCGTTGACCTCCTCACGTCGCTGCCCTCGGTGGTGAATCTGCCCGAGAACGAGACGCGCCTCGGCTCCTCCGGGGCGCGCGGCGACAACGCCAACCTCAACCTCCGCAACCTCGGCGCCACCGCCACGCTGGTGCTCGTCAACGGACGTCGCATGGCGATCAACCCGATGACGGCGGGCCTTTCGCAGGCGGTAAATGTGAACCAGCTGCCCACCCGCGGCGTGGAGCGGGTCGAGGTGCTGCGCGACGGTGCCTCGGCGATCTACGGGTCCGATGCGGTGGGAGGAGTCATCAACTACGTCCTGCGCCGTGATTTTTCCGGGGCGGAGACGACGGTGCGCTTCGGGGCGCCGGAGGCCGGGGGCGGTGAAAGCGTGCAGGGCGCGTTGACCCTCGGAACGCCGTTCGCGCAGGGCCGGGGCCGGCTGTTCGCCACCGTGGAGTCGCTCTACCGTGACGCGATCTTTCTTACTGAGCGCGATTTCAGTCGCAGCGCCGACAGCTCCGCGCGCGCCGAGCCTCCCTTCAACGCGCCGGGCGGCCCTTTCGACGCGCGGTCGGCCCGCGGGTACTGGCCCACCTTCCGGGTGGGCACCGCCACCGCGACGAACTACTTCCGTCCGGTGAACGGCACCCCGGTGCTCACTACCGCGGCTCCCTCGCGCGCAACCAACCCCGAATTCTTCCTCGATCTCAATCGGTTTGGCATGGCCGCCCCCCGCGTACGCCGCGGCAACGCCTTCGTGTCGGCGGAACTCGATCTCGCCGTCGGGATCACCGCGTTTGCCGACGCCGCCTACTACAAGTCGCGCTCGACCATGCGGCGGCAGCCGCTCGCCCTGAACGCCCCGACCTCGGATCAGCTGGCGGTGATGGGGGTGGATAATCCGTACAACCCGTACGGAACCCGGTTCTACCACCCGACGGGGGCCGCGAACGCGGACGGCTCGGCCCGCCTGAGCGGGGCGCCGCGGACGGTCAGTTTCACCGCGATGACCCTCGCGGATCTGGCGGCGGAGACGGTGAACACCCGCGCGGACGTGGTGCGGCTCGCCGGCGGACTCCGCGGGCGGCTGGGGGGCACCTGGTCGTGGGAAACCTCCGGCTTCTACAACAAGGTCTCCGGGGTGGACGAGGCGTACCCTGACGTGCGGGAAAGCCGGCTGCAGGCCGCGTTGCAGCGTGCGGACGCGGCGGCTTACAACCCGTTCGGCTACACCTTCCGCGTGCTGGGCAACGCGGTGGTCGCCGATCGGCCGTACGTCAATCCGCCGGCGGTGGTGGATTCCTTCTCCGAGGTCTACGCCCGGGAGGCGGGCAGTTCCATCACCAGCGGCGACCTGCGCGCCACGGGCCGGCTGTTGCAGGTGCGCGGCGCGGAGGTGATGGCCGCGGTGGGGGCCGAGTTCCGCGTGGAGGATCTCGACGACCTGCGGCCCCCGTTCAGCGGGGAGAACCCGGCGGGTTCCGGCCTTGATACGACGAACAACGACTTCCTCCTGCACCCCCCACGGCCCGATGTGCGCGGTGATCGCCGGATCACGAGCCTGTACGCCGAGCTGGTCCTGCCGCTGGTCACCGCACGGCGGCCGCTGCCCCTCGCGCATTCGCTCGAGCTCACCGCCTCCGCGCGGCACGAGCGCTACAGCGACTTCGGTGACACGATGAAACCGAAGTTCGGCCTCAACTGGCGGCCCTTCCCGGCGATCATGCTGCGGGGCTCGGTCAACCAGGGCTTCATGGCTCCCAGCCTCGCCGCCCTCTTCACCAGCCCCCGCTGGAGCATCTCCGCGGGCGCCGGCGATGTGGACACCTACCGCAACCCGCTGCTCAACGAAGGTCCCTACGTGCAGCGCACCTATTTCGGCGGCAATCCCGCGCTGCGCGCGCAGGAGTCCCGCGGACGCACCTGGGGCGTGGTGCTGGATGTTCCGGGGGTCAAGGGCCTGAGTCTGACGGCTGACCATTGGCGCATCACGCGATCCAACCTCCTGGGTCAGCGCAGCGTGGCGCAGATCCGCGACAGCGACACGGCCCTGCTCCGGGCCTACACGCGCGCCCAACTCGCCGCCGGCGTGCCCGCCGCCTCCATCGATCTCGGCAGCGGCACGCCGAACTACCGGGGCGACCCCGACGTCGTGCGGTTCGCGCTTACCCCCGAGGATCGCGCGGCCTTCGCGGCCTACAACACCGCGAACCCCGGCAGTCCGCAGGCCGCGGCCGGGAAGATCTTCTCCCTGAACCGTCCGTTCCTGAATCTTTCCTCCAGCGAGCACGAGGGTTGGGACTTCGGCCTGCGCTACGAGCTTCC
>CAXRGI010000349.1:0-18992 GCA_964229935.1 Opitutales bacterium | reverse complement strand
GGACGCGCCGTGGCGAGCCGGAATGCCCGCGCCAACCGTATGGAGTCGTCACCGGCGCCACTGAGCACCCGCTGCGCCATCACCCGCGCGGCCTCGACGTAAGCGGGATCGTTGAGCGTCACCAACGCGTGCAGCGGCGTGTTGGTGATCGGCACCTTGAGCGTGCAAACCTGGCGCGCGCCCGAATCGAAGAACGTCGTCGGCCCCACGATGCGCCGCCAGAACACGTAAAGGCTGCGGCGGTGCAGGGCGTCACCGTGGTCCTGTACGTAGTTTTTCTTCCCGAAGGTGGCCTCCTCCCAGATACCCGCTGGTTGATAGGGCCGCACGGAGGGGCCGCCCATCTGCAGGTTCACCAAGCCCGCCACGGCGAGCGCCTGGTCACGGATCATCCACGAGGGCATCCGGTGTCGCGGACCACGCGCGAGCAGGCGGTTGTCGGGATCGCGTTCCCTCAGCTCGGCGCCGACGCGGGACGATTGGCGGTAGGTCGCGCTGGTGACGATCAGCCGGTGCAGGCGCTTCAGGTCCCAGCCCAAGGCGACAAACTCCGCCGCCAGCCAATCGATCAGCTCCGGATGCGAGGGCGGTTCGCCCTGCACGCCGAAATCCTCGGCGGTCTTAACGAATCCCGTGCCAAAGAACGCCTGCCACGCCCGATTGACGGTCACGCGGGCGGCGAGCGGGTTTCCCGGGGAAACGAGCCAACGCGCGAGATCGAGGCGGTTGATGCGGTTGTTCGGACCCGGTTCGGCGCCGCCGCGCCGGAACAGCGCCGGAACCGCGCCGTAGGCCTTCACCTCGGTCTTCGCCTCGTAGTTGCCGCGGGTGAGAATGGCAGTCTCCCGCGGCTCCGGGATCTGATCCATGATCATCACCTTGGTGATGCGCCCCTGCGCCGCCGTGCGTTCCCGCGCGCCTTCCAGCAATTCGCTCAGCAGGGCGGCGTACGGCTTGTCGTGCTCCTCGAAATACGAAACCGCCTCGAGCAGCGCGTCCACCCCGCGGCGCTTCGGCTCAGTGCGCGCGATATAGTTCGGAAGATTGCCCGGCAGCTTCGCGGCGTCCGATTCGACCAGCGGCTTGCCTTCCGGACGAGGGAATTTCCTGAGTTCAAACTCCTCAACTCGTTTCGCGGTGGCTTCAAACGCCGCGTTGGCGCGTTTGACCTCCGCGAGCTCCTCCGGCGTGGAAATATCCAGAATCGGGGGAACCTGTCCGCCACTGTTTCGGCCCGTCTCCGACATCTGGTTGAAGATGTCGTACAGCGCGTAGTAATCCCGGTGCGAAATGGGGTCGTACTTGTGGTCGTGGCACCGCGCGCACGAAAGCGTGAGCCCGAGCCAGATCGCCCCGGTGGTTTCCACGCGGTCGAACACGTTCTCGACCCGGGTCTCCTCCGGGATGCGTCCGCCCTCGCCGTTGAACATGTTGTTCCGGTGAAAGCCGCTCGCGATCTTCTGGTCGCGCGTCGCGTCGGGCAAAAGATCACCCGCCAGCTGCTCGATCGAAAAACGGTCGAACGGCATGTTCGCGTTGAGCGCGTTCACCACCCAATCGCGCCACGGCCACATCGTGCGCTCGGGGTCGCCCTGGAAACCGTTCGTGTCGGCGTAACGCGCCGCGTCGAGCCAGTCCCAAGCCCAGCGCTCGCCGTAGCGCGGCGATGCCAGCAGACGGTCGACCGCGCGCTCGTACGCGCCGGGTGCGCGATCGGAAAGATACGCCCCGAGCTCCTCCTCGGTCGGTGGCAGACCCGTCAGGTCGAGGGAAACCCGCCGCAACAACGCGGCCGGGCCCGCTTCCGGCGCCGGAGCCAGTTGTTCCTTCGCCAGACGCTCCCGTACAAACGCGTCGACCGGGTGCGCGCCGAAGCCCGCCGGCACGGCGGGAGATCGCGGCGCCTCGTACGCCCAATGCCCGCCCCAAGGCGCGCCGGCCTCGATCCAGCGGCGCAAAAGATCCACCTCAGCCGTCGTCAGCTTCCGCGTCGCCTTCGGTGGCGGCATCACCTCGTCCTCATGCTGGCTGATGATCCGCAGGAAAAGTTCACTCGCACGGGCGTCACCCGGCTTCACCACCGTCACGCCGTCACGCGTGCGGAAAAGCCCGTCCCGGTCGTCAAGCCGCAGCTTCGCCTCGCGCGTGGCGGCGTCGGGTCCGTGGCAATGGAAGCAGGCGTCCGAAAGGATCGGCAGGATCTCGCGGTTGAAATTGATCGCCGCCGCGGCTTCGGCGGCCGCCGCGGCCAACGGCGCGGCGAGGAGGAGGAGCGGCGTCAGGAGACGGCGGGGCGGCATGGGGACCGCGAAAGGATTTGAGTGGGTTCGATCGAGTCAAACCCGCTCGACTTCGATTGCGCCGGCCGGCGCGCAACGGTTGGCGTCAGTACCCCGCCGCGACGTTCGTCCGCCGTGGATCGGCGTAGCCGGTCATCGACCCGTCGCCATGGAACTCGATGGCGTTGATGCCCCCGAAATGCTTCCCGGTGCCGGCGGGCTCGCGCAGGACGACGTTCCAGCCGAGGTCCTTCAGCGCCGTCGCGACCGCGGCGGGCAACGACTGCTCGGCCTCCAGCGCCTCTTGCTCATTGCTGCGGAGCGCGGCCTGGAAATGCACGCGGGTATCGCCGATCGCCTCCGCCAGCGGTCGCCCCAGGGCCAGTCGATCATACAGCACCTGCAGCAGCGCGGTGGGGATGCGCGACGAGCCGGGCACGCCGACGGCGAGCACGGGACGGCCGTCGCGCAGGACAATCGTGGGCCCGATGGTGCTCGTGGGGCGCTTGCCGGCGGCGACGTAGTTGGGGCCACGCGCGTTCGTCGTGGAGAAGTTCATCATGGTGTTGTTCATCACCACCCCGGTGCCGGGCGGCACCACCCCGGCCCCGAAGTGCAGGCTCTGCGACTGCGTGGCGCAGACGATATTCCCCTGACGATCCGCCACGGCGAAGTGCGTGGTGGCGGCCATCGGACTCTCGTGGAACCAGCCGGTTTCTCCCGGAGCCTCCCACTGCACGACCTTGCGCCTGGCGCCGGCGGACGGGGGAGCCTTTTCGCGCAGCTCGCGGATGGCGTCCGGCGCCAGCAGCTTCTCCACAAGGAACGGGGATTCCGGCACATCGCCCACCGTGCGGGAGATGGCCGGCTGCGCGGCCCGCCAGATCCGGCCCAGACGGTCGAGGTGCGTGGCGGTCCGTAGCGGCGCCATCGGTTCGGCGTCCCCCTCGAGCGCCTTCAGAATGGGAAGGAACAGCGCGGAACCGCTGGTCGGAGGCGGACCCGAAAACAGCGTGTAGCCTTTGAACTCCGCCACGATCGCGGTGGTCTCGCGGGCCTCGTAGTTCTCCAGATCGGCCGAGGTGATCCAGCCGCCCGCGTCCCGCGCGGCGCGGACGATCGCGCGTGCGACTTCGCCTTTGTAAAAACCGTCGCGACCGTGGCGCGCCATCGTCTCCATCGTGCGGGCGAGGTCCTCGTTCGGCAGCCGCGAGCCCACCTCCGGCAAACGTCCTCCGGGCAAATACAGGCGGGCGATCTCCGCGTCACCGCGGCGCAGTTTCTTCTCCTGCTCGCCAAATTGCTCGCGCGACTTCGGGAGGATCTCGAACCCCCGGCGCGCGAGATCGATCGCGGGCTGGAGCACGTCCGCCCACGGCTTGGCCCCCCACCGCCGGTGAGCGGTCCATAGTCCCGCCGCGAGACCGGGCACGCACACCGAGGGATAGCCCGTCGAGCGCTCCTCCGCGGGCATCCCGATCCAGCGCGTGACGTCGACGGAGCCGGCGGCGTCCATCCCGTCGATCGCCGTGACGCGGCCGGTCTTCGCCTCGAAATGGAGCAGCATGAGTTTTCCGCCCAGGCCGGAGCCGTAAGGCTCGGCGACACCCAGCGCGAGCGAGGTGGCCACGGCGGCGTCGACGGCGTTGCCCCCGGCGCGCAGCACCGCCAGACCCGCGGCGGCGGCCTCAGGATGCCCGGCGACCACCATGCCCTCGCGGCCACGCACCGGCGTGACCGCCACGGGAACCGCCGCTTGCAGGGAGACGAGCGCGGTCGCGAACCACGCGAAGAACAGGGATTTCTTCATCGGACGGACGTTCTGGCCGCGCCGGGTTTCGCGGGCGAGCGCGGAGTGCTTCAAGTCACCTGAAGGCGCCGCAGCACCTCGCCCAGCAGGTAAATGGAGCCGGTCACCACCACCACATCGTCCGGACCTCCCGCCGCGCAAGCCCCCGGGGCGGGGAAGAGCGCCGCGACCTCGCTCCGACGCAGCGCGCCGCCGAAACCCGCGGGCACGAGCGACTCCAGTTCCGCGTGCGTGCACGCCCGCGGCTGGTTCGGCACCACGAGGTGAATCTCCCCCGCGTGCCGCGCGATCGCCTCGATCAACGGACGCGCCCGAACCATTCCGAGCACGCCGGTCACCACCAACGGCGCGTGGCCGGTTTCGCGGGTCAGGCGCGACAAATTTGAGTCCAGCACGGCCGCGCCCTCCGGGTTGTGCGAGGCATCCAGGATCAGCAATCGCCCGCCGACCCTGGTGCGCTGCCAGCGGCCGGGCCAGTCGACCCGCGCCAGGCCGCGCGCGATCACCTGCGGCGTCAGGCGCCAGCGATCCCCCAGCAGCCGGCCAACCAGCGTCGCCGTCGCGGCGTTCCACCGCTGGTAATCCCCCTCGAGATTCGTGCTCGGATAGCGTTCGACGTCGTCGCCGAACTCCTCCGCGACGGAAACCAGCGGCGCGCCCCGCTCGGCCGCGATAGACCGGATCACACGTTCGGCGGCTGCGGGCACGCGGCCGAGCACCACCGGCCGCCCCGGCTTGATGATGCCGGCCTTCTCCGCGGCGATTTTCTCGATGCTGTCCCCGAGGATCTCGCAATGGTCCATCGCGATGGAGGTGATCACGCTCACCTCGGGTAAAACGACATTCGTGGCGTCGAGCCGCCCACCCAGCCCCACTTCGATCACAGCGATATCACATCCCTTCCGCGCGAATTGCAGGAACGCCATCGCGGTGAGGTACTCGAAGAACGTCGGGGCCAGGGCGGGGTCCGCCCCGGGTCTCGTGCCGGCTTGGTCTATCTCCGCCGCATAACCGACAATCTCGTCCTCGGTCAGCCGCACCCGGTCCACCTGCACTCTTTCACCCAGATGGACAAGGTGCGGCGAGGTGTAGAGCCCCGTGCGCCAGCCGGCGGCATGCAGGATCGCCTCGATCATGGCGGAGACCGACCCCTTTCCGTTGGTGCCGGCGACGTGCACGCAGGGGAATCCGCGCTCGGGATGGCCCATTCCAGCCGTGAGGGCCTGCATCCGGTCGAGGCCGAAGGCGCGTCCGACCGGCTTGAGGGCGTACAACCGGTCGACGACCGCCTGGTAAGCGGACTCCGCGCTCATCCGGCCGGAAAACTCACGTCCTCCCGATCCCGGCCCTCAGGCCGTCGCCGGCTTCCGGCGCAAATGAAGGGCGCTGAGGATCTCGCGCAGCCGGTCGCGCATCTCGATCCGGCTCACGATCTGGTCGATCAAACCGTGTTTCAGCAGGAACTCCGCCGTCTGGAAGCCGGCGGGAAGCGTCTGCTTGGTGGTGTCCTTGATGACGCGCGCGCCGGCGAATCCCACGAGCGCGCCCGGTTCGGCGATGATCACGTCGCCCAAGGTCGCGAAACTGGCCGTGACGCCCCCCATGGTCGGGTGGGTGAGGATCGAGACGAACGGCAGCCCCGCCTCGGCGAGTCGGCCCAACGCCGCGCTGGTCTTGGCCATCTGCATGAGGGAATAGATGCCCTCCTGCATCCGGGCGCCGCCGGAGGCGCTGAAGATCAGACAGGGGGTCTTGCGCTCGATCGCCAGTTCGACCGCCCGCGCGATCTTCTCGCCGGCGGCCGCGCCCATGGCGCCTCCACAGAAACGAAAATCCATCACCGCCAGCGCGACCTCGATGCCGTGGAGGCGGCCGTGACCCGAAATCACCGCCTCCGGCAGGCCGCTGTCCTTCTCGTAGCGCTTGATGCGGTCCGGATAAGGCTGGGAATCGACGAACTTCAGGGGATCGGTCGAACGCACGGAGGCGTCGGTCTCGACAAAACTGCCTTCATCCAGAAGCGCCGCGATCCGCTGGCGCGCACCGATCGGGAAATGGTGCCCGCTCTTGGGCGACACCATCTGGTTATCCTCGATCTCCTTGTTGAAGATGATGTCTCCGGTCGCCGGATCCTTGGTGTATAAACCCTTGGGAATATCCTTCTTACGCGTGCGGCGAACGGTGTAGGTGGGCTTGTCGAAGTGCATGCGGTTCAGCCGTGGGCCAGGGTTACCACCTCGAGATTCTCGACCCCGGCGTCGCGCAGGACGCCGGCGCAGCTGTTGAGCGTGGAGCCGGTGGTGAAGACGTCGTCGACAAGCACATGATGCTGCCCGGGAGTAAGCGGGGCGCCCGGAGCGAGTGCAAAGGCATTCTTGAGGTTGCGCCGGCGCTCCTCCCGGTCGAAAGCGGTCTGCGTTTCCGTGTCCACCACCCGCCGCAAAACCGGCGCCACCACGGTTCCCGCTCCCGCCACCTTGGCGAGTTGCTCCGCGATCAGCCGCGCCTGGTTGTAACCGCGCTCACGTTCCTTCCGTGCGTGCAAGGGAACGGGGACCAAACACGCCCCGCGAACCGCCTCCATAACATGAGGGGCGCGCCGGAAGATCTCCGCGACATCCTCCAACACGTGCAATCCGCGGTGGTATTTCAGCTCGATCACCAGCGACCGCACCGGCCCTTTGAACAGCGAAGCCGTGCGTCCGCTCCGGAAAACCGGCGCCAACCCGTCGCACTTCACGCATTGTCGCTCGCCTTCCACCAGGCCGAAAAACGGATGCCCGCACGTGGAGCAGTGCGGGGGCGCGACGAACGAAACCTGTGCCGCGCACGTCCGGCAAAGGTGACGGAAGACGCCACGCTGCTCCTCGGCCTCGTCATTTTCCACCAGCCCGCGGCAGTGCACGCAGGACGGCGGAAAGATCACATCCCGCAGCCCCCGCCACCAGCGTTGCACGACGGGTCGCATCCTCCGCCTCTCAATAAAACACCTTCATCAGGAACAGTCCCTGCGGGGGCGCCGTCTGCACCACGGGCGTGCGCTCCCCCGCCTTGAGCAAGGACCCCACCGCCTCGGGCGTCATCCTGCCCTCCCCGACCGCCACCAGCGCGCCGACGAGGCTGCGCACCATTTTGTACAGGAACCCCTCCGATTCCGCCGTGATGCGCACGCGCCGGCCGGACCGGGCGATTTCGAGCCGACGCAGATCGCGCACCGTGTCCTCGCGCTCGGGCCCGTTCAAGGCCGTGAACGCCCGGAAATCATGGCGGCCGCGCAAGACCGCCGCGGCGCGCTCCATCGCGGCGAAGTCCAGCGCGCGATAAATAGCCCAGCAATAGGGACGCGTGAACGGATCGGGATCCCCGAGGTGAAGATGATACACGTAGCGTTTCCCTTTCGCGCTGAAGCGGGCGTGGAAATCCCCCGCGACGCGGCGCGCGTCCTTGATCTGGATTCCCGGCGGCAGGCCTGTGCGGAATGCAGCCAGCAGTTTGGCCGCACCGTGCCGCCAGTCGGCGTCGAAGTGAAACACCTGCCCGCGCGCGTGCACCCCGGCATCGGTCCGGCCGCTACCGTGGATCCGCACGGCCGAGTGGAAGATCGCCGCCAGCCGCGTCTCGATCGCATCCTGGATCGCCAATCCGCCGGCCTGGCTCTGCCAACCGGCAAAAGCGGTGCCCTCATAGGCGCAGGTGCAGCGCCAGCGCGTCTTTTCAGCGTCCGTCTTCATCGTCGGGAACCGACGGGATCTCCGGCGGAAAGCGCTGGTTGAGGAAATCCTGCAGGATGAGCGTCGCGGCGCGCGAATCCACGATCCCGCTCGCCCGCACGTCGCGGCGCCGCGACTTCGCGATGGTCGACTCGGCCTCCTGGCTCGTCAGCCGCTCGTCGACCAGATGCACCGGCAATCCCAGCTCGGCGCCCAGCCGCGCGGCGAACGCCTCCGCCTCCTTTGCCTTCGGCCCCGCGGTGTCGTTCATGTTCAGCGGATGCCCCACCACCAGATCCGTCACGCGGCGTCCCCGGGCCACCTCAAGCAACGCCGACCACCGACGCGTCTCGTCGGCATCCGTCAGCGCCGGCAACGGCGTGGCCACCCCCAGCTCGTCGCCGTAGCTGAGTCCGATCCGCCGGGTGCCGTAGTCGATGCCGAGACAGCGCACCGCGAGATTCGGGCGCCGGCTCCGCGGCGGCGCAATTTCATTTGCGGACGCGATCCTTAGCCGTGTCCTTCGCCCGATGCCGTCCGCGCCCGAATTGCCGCCCGCCGCCCTCGCGCGCTACAGCCGGCAACTGATGCTCGCCGGGATCGGCGAGGAGGGTCAGCGGAAACTGGCCGCGGCCCGCGTGCTCGTGATCGGCGCGGGCGGACTCGGGAGCCCGGCCGCCCTGTACCTCGCCGCCGCGGGCGTCGGCACGCTCGGCGTCGCCGATCACGACCGCGTCGAGCTCCACAATCTCCACCGGCAATTGCTCCACGACGACACGTCGATCGGGCACCCCAAGGTGGATTCGGCCGCCCGGCGCCTCACCTCCACGAATCCGCACACCCGCGTGGTGACGCATCCGGAGGGCGTGCACGCGGGTAATATAGAGGCGGTGTTCGCCGGCTATGATGTGATCGTCGACGGCACCGACAACTTCACGTCGCGCTATCTCAACAACGACGCCGCCGGCCTCGCCCGCAAACCGCTCGTGTATGGAAGCGTCTATACGTTCGACGGCCAGGTGACCGTGTTTGATCCCGCCGTGGAGGGCGGCTGCTACCGCTGCCTCTTCCCGGAAGCGCCGGCGGCGGGCAGCGTTCCCGGCTGCGGCGAGGCGGGGGTGCTCGGCGCGCTGTGCGGCGTCATCGGCAGCCTGCAGGCGATGGAGGCGATCAAGCTCATCACCGGGGCGGGAGTTCCGCTGCGCGGCCGGCTGCTCACCTACCACGGGCTCGACGCCACCATGAACGTCCTCGCCCTGCCGCGCGACCGCGGCTGCGCGTTGTGCGGGGAACATCCGACCATCACCCGACCGGGCGCCGGGCTCGCCGCCCCCGTCTGCACCGCGAAACCTTCCATGAATCCCTCCGAAATCCCGCTGGAGATCTCCGCCCGTGAGGCCCACGCCCTGCGCCAGTCCAACCCGGAGGGCACGCTCATCGTCGACGTGCGCGAGCCCTATGAACTCGCGATCTGCCGGTTGGCCGACGCCGAGCACATCCCGATGCGCCAGATCCCGGAGCGGCTCGCCGAACTCCCGCGCGATCGCCACCTGCTCATCCTGTGCCACGCCGGCGCCCGCAGCATGCGGGTGACGGAGTTTCTACGCGCGCGCGGCCTCCCGTCGGTCACCAATATAGGCGGCGGGATCTCCGCCTGGGCCGACGAGGTTGACCCCAGGCTGGCGCGCTACTGACGGCGCCCGCGCCCCGCGCGGAAATAAAAAAGCCCCCGCGGCGCGGGGGCTGGAATGGAAGGGATATGATCGCGCGGCGATCAGCGTTTGTTCACCAGACCGGCGGCCTTCTTGATATTCTGCACGCTAGGCAGGGAGATGCCGACTTCCTTCGCGATCGCGGAGCCCGTCTTGCCCTCGGCGACCAGCTTCTTCACCTGCTCGCGCATCTCGTCGGTGATCTTGGCGCGCTTGCGGCGGCGACCACCGGCGGCGGCCTTGGCTTGGCCCGGCTTGCGACCGCGGCGTTTGCCGCCCCCGCGGACGGCGCCCGAGCCGGAGGCGCGGATAATGGCCTCGGCCAGCTCGGCGGCGGTCTCGAACCCGTATTTTTCGGGCAAGGCCGCGAGCTCGCGGTTGAGCGTGTTCTCGATGGACTTCTCCAGGCTCGCGACCTTGGCGCGCGCCGCCTTCAGCTGATTGAGTTTATTTAGTAACATACAGCCGGAATGGAGAATGACTATACGGCGTATAGCAAGACCCCGCATAAGATTTATCAGAAATTACAAAGGCGGCCCCGAAGGGCCGCCTTTGGCAAAATACATACGTTTATAAACGATCAGATCGTCATGGCGTGATAGCCGCCGTCGACGACGATCTCCGAGCCGGTGATGAACCCGCCGGCGCCATCGCTCGCCAGCAGGAGGCTCGCGCCGACCAGTTCGCGCGCCTCGCCGAACCGCTTCATCGGCGTGTGGCCCATGATGGAGGCGACGCGCTCGGGGGAAAGGATCTTGCGGTTCTGCTCGGCGGGGAAAAAGCCGGGCACGAGGGTGTTCACGCGCACCCGCTTCGGCGCCCACTCGCGTGCGAGATTCTTGGACAGATTGTGCACCGCGGCCTTGGTCGCGGAGTAGGTGAACACGCGCGAAAGCGGCACAAGGCCCGACATCGAGCCGAGATTGATGATGGAGCCGCCCTCCCCGCGCTCGACCAGATAGCGGCCGAACACCTGGCAGCCCAGGAACACGCCCTTGTAATTGATGCGCACGATGCGGTCGAACTCGTCCTCGGCGATGTCGAGGAAGGGCGTGGCCGAATTCACGCCGGCGCCGTTCACAACGATGTCGACGCGACCGGACTTCCGCAGGACCTCGGCCAGCAATCCCTCGAGCGCGGCCTTCTCGCTGGCCTCGCAGGAATGGAAATAACCGCGGCCGCCCGCCGCGTGGATGCGCTCCAGCTTCGGCTTGGCCTTCTCCTCGTTGCGGCCCACGAGCACAACCTCGCAGCCCGCGCCGGCCAGACCCTCGGCCATGGCGCCGCAGAGCTCGCCGGTGCCGCCAATGACGACGGCGACCTTGCCGTGCAGTTTATAAAGATCCGCGAGATATCCCGATGAAGTGCTCATGATGAAAGGGCAGCGAAGCGCCGGCTCCCCGCGTGGCAATGTGAATTCCTCACCCCGCCCCCGGCCAAAGTAACGTAATACGTGACAAATCCGGGGAGACCGCCGCGGGATGGCGCGGCATGGGGCTTGCGGGGGGGAAAGGCGCGAGGTTGGCTGCAGGCATGCCGCACATCCCGCTCGAGGACGACTTCAACGACGTGATCAACAAGGCCCAGCGCGGCCTCGCGATCACGGACGAGGAACTGATGAAGCGCGCGGAGGTTTCGGCCGAGGACCTCGCGGCGGTGAAGGCGGGCCGACCCATCGACGCCGTGCTGCGTCGCGTCGCCCGGCACCTCCGGCTTTCGCCCGACGCCCTCGAGGTGCTCGCGCACAAACGCTGGTATCCGCGGATCCCTGACTTCCCCAAGGGCTTCGCCGCGTTCAACACGCCGCACGGCTCCATGACGGTGAACAGCTACCTGATCTGGGATCCCCGCGCGAGGCTGGCGGCCGCGTTCGACACCGGCTCCACGAGCCAGCCGATGCTGGATGTGATCGCCGCCGAGCGCCTGACATTGCGCTATATTTTCCTCACCCACACGCATCCGGACCATGTCGCCGATCTGCCCGCGCTGGCCGGCGCCACGGGGGCGGAGGTCTGGGCGAGCGAACTCGAGCCGTCGTCCCATCCCGGCGCCAAGACGTTCCCGGAGAACGCGCACTTCCACGTCGGCGGCCTCGCGGTGAAAACGCTGCTCACCAGCGGCCATTCCCCGGGACTGACGACCTTTTACGTGACAGGCCTGAGCTGGCCGCTCGCGGTCGTCGGCGACGCGCTTTTCGCCAGCTCCATGGGAGGCAGCGCGACGCGCTTCACCGAGCAGGTCCGGAACAACAAGGAGAAGATTCTCGCCCTTCCGCGCGACACCGTGGTCGCCCCGGGGCACGGGCCGCTCACCACGTTGGCGCAGGAAAGAATCCACAACCCTTTCATCGCACGCTGAAGCGGGTATCCTCCGGAAGCCATGCACGCGACGATGCGCAGAATCCGAGCCGCACTTCCGGTGGCGTGGCTATTCACCGTCGGACTGATATCGGCCGCCGCGCAAAGCGCCGTCGCCGGCAATCCGAACCACGCCACCTTTTACACGGAGCCGAATTTCCGGGGAGAGGCGCTGAAGGTCGAGGCCGGCGCCACGGTGGCCGACCTCGCGCGCCTCACGCGCGCGAACCAGCAGCCTTGGCTGGGCGCCATCTCATCGGTCCGCCTGGCCGGCGACGCCACCGCGACGGTTTTTTCCCGGGCCGACCGGAGCGGTGAACGCCTCGAGATCGGACGGGATATCGCCGACCTCTACGCCGAGTCCCGCGGAAACAAAGGGGGAAACTGGGACCGGGCGATCGCTTCCCTGCAGGTGGCCGGTTCCGCTCCGGCCGCCACTTCCACCGCCGCGCGCGATGGCACGTGGTCGGCTCCTCCTTCGACGAACGCGGCGCCATCCCCGGCGGACGCCCCGCCACAAGTGATCGTGGTTCAACCGCCTCCGCCGACCCCGATCGTAGTGGCGCCGCCACGACCGCGCATGGACCGGCGCACCGCCGAGGCGATCGTGGACCGCGCGTACCGCGAGGTCCTCGATCGTCCGGCCGATCCCGAGGGAATGCGCCGCTATCGCGATCGCGTCCTCGCGGAAGGCTGGAGCGACCGCCAATTGATCGAGCACCTGCAGCGCAGTCCCGAGGCGCGCGCGATCAACGCCGACACGGCGATCACGCGGATGTACCGTGAGATCCTCGGCCGGGATCCCGATGCCAACGGCCTCGCCCACTACCGGTCCAAGTGGCGGCAGGGCTGGACGCAGGGCCAGATCCGCGCCGACCTCCTGCGCAGCAGGGAGGGACGCGGGAACCAGATCCGCGAAAGCATCACCCGCGCCTACCGGGAGATTCTCGGCCGGGATCCGGATCCTGCAGGCTATGCCAATTACGAGAAGCTCATGCGCGAAAAGGGCTATACGGAACGCGACATCCGCCGGGCCTTGATGAACGGCGAGGAGTTCCGGCAACGGCAGCAAACGAAGCGCTGAAAGCGATTTTTACCCTCGTTCTCTTCCGGGCGGGAAAGTTTTCATAAGTCGCCGTGCAACGTTGGCACAGTGTCGGATAAGGCGCTGAGAATCACCGCTTTTGGGTACATGCACAAAAACGGCTGAGTAACATTGGGGAACTTTACCCACTCTAATAAAAAACAGGGAGCCAATACTTTCTTAAGCCGTTTTCTATTAGTGTTTTGTAAGTTTTTTATTCGTTGGCATGGCTCGTGCAATTCGGGAGTCGCACCTACCCATGCCCAACCCCTTCCCCCCCACCCCGGCGCAGAAGGAACTCTTCACCCGAGAGCGTCGCCGCAGTCGTTTGCAGGATTTTTTGTCCCGCTACGAAAACGAGCCCTCCAAAGGCCCGTCGGCGCCGGGCCTTTTCTCCAGCGCAAAACCGCTTTCACCCTCCTCCGCCGCACGCGGGGTGGCGATGCTTTCGCGCTGACGCGCGCAAGCCGGCCACGCCGGCTCACCCCACTGTCAGCGACTTGCCGTTGTCGCGCGGGCCCAGCTTCAGGATGAACGGCGCGGCGATTTTCGCCCACTCGTCCGCCTTCGGATGTCCCGCGGCACCCTCGGCCCAGCAGGAGCGAAGCATATCGGTGTCGATCACGCCGGGATTCAAAGGCACCGCCGCCATGCCCTTCGGCAACTCCTCCGCCAGCGCCTTGGTGAGGCCCTCGATCGCCCACTTGGACATGCAGTAGGGTGCGACCTCGGGGGAAACACTCCGCCCCCAACCCGAACTGAGGTTAACGATCACGCCCTTTCCGGCCTTTACCATGGAGGGGACGAAGTGACGGATCACGTTCTGCACGCCGCGGATGTTCGCGTCCACCAGCCGGGTGAACTCCCGGTCATCCTGCTCCCACAGCGGAGCGAGACGGTTCATGACCGCGGCGTTGTTGATCAGCAGATCGGGTGCGGATTCGTTTTCGATCGTGCGCGCGGCCCAGATGGAGACCTTCGTGTCCAGCCCCACGTCGACCACCGAGAAATCATGCGGCGGGTGATAGGTCATGCGCAGGTCGAGGATCGCCTCCCCGCTGCGCCCGCAGCCGATGATCGTGTGGCCACCGCGGATGAACTCCTCCGCCAGCGCGCGACCGAGTCCCTTGGTGACGCCAGTGATGACGATTTTCATGCGGCGCGTAATGGTCCCCGCGGAACGATGTGGCAAGGTCGCCGCTCGCGCCGCGCCGGCGAGTCACTGGGTAATGCAGCGCCAATCCTCGGGCTCTTCGTCACGCTCACTTCGACGCCGGGTCGGCTCAGGTTAAGGCCTTGCTGCGAAATTCCCCCGGCGTGCGGCCATAGACGCTCTTGAACGCGGCCTGCAGGTAGTGGCTGTAGGCAAAGCCGGTTTGCTCCGCGATGGCCTCGATGGTGAGATCGGTCTCGCGGAGGAGGCGTTCTACCTCGCGGAAGCGCACGCGGAGAATCTCCTCCTTGGGGGTCCGGCCGATGGCCGCCTTCATGCGGCGATCGAGGGTGCTGCGCGAGGCGTTCAGTTTCCGGCACAGTTCGTCCACATTCAGGCCGGCGGCGGCGTTCTCACGGATCGTCCTCGCCGCGTGGGCGACCAGGCGGTCGTTGATGACAAACACATCCGAGGATGCGCGCACGACGATGCCTTTCGGGGGAAGCAGCGTCCCGCCCCTCGGCGGCGCCCCGCCGCGCAACAACTGACAGTGGCGCCCCGGTTTTAGCGGGAGCCAAGGGGCCGCTGCTACGCGCTCCTTGAACGGAAATCTCGCTGAAATCCAACGTGGTCGTACGTTTTAAACGGTTAACGCTTGGGACAGCAGGGAGATTTATCGCAGGGCTGCCTACCGATTCGGGCCACGCCGGCCGCGAACGTAGGCTTACCTCAAATGCCAATCCCGCCTTGATCAAAACCGGCCGCTGACCCCGAAGTTAACAAACGCACCATTATCAAAATCCGCCTGCAACCGGCTGCGCTCGAAGTAATACCATTCCTGCCGCGCGTTGAACATGTTCTGGATATCGAAATAGAACTCGAGCTTCGGTGAATACCGATAGCTCAGGTTCATGTTCCAGGCCGTGCGCTCCATCTTGTAGCGGAGCCGCGATCGATCCGTCGAATAGCCCACGAGGAATTCGCCCGTGTGATTCACGAGCAGGCGCGCGCTGAAGTTCCGCCACGGGAAGGTCAGGCCCGCATTGGCCGTGGTTGGCACAAAGTTCGGCACGAGGTTCGTCGTGCGCGGTCCGGTCGTGCCATAGTCTCCCTCGGTGGTGAGCCGCGTGTAGTTCGCAAAGAAGCTCATCCGCTTCAGCGTCCCGGGCAGGAAGGTGAGCTGTTGCTGGAAGCTGAGCTCGATGCCCCGGATCGTCGCTGTGCCGGCGTTGCGGTCTGTGATCAGGTTGTAGCCGCCGTAGCTGCCGCCGAAGCCGTTGTCCGGGCCGTTGGGGACCGTCTCGCCGCCGAGCGAGACGATGAAGTCCTTCAGCTTCTTCTGGAACACGCCCGCGGAAAACGCCCCGACCGGCTCGAAGTAATACTCGAGCGTGAGGTCGATATTCTCGGCGAACTGCGGCTTCAGCGCCGGGTTGCCCACGACGAGGGTCTG
Source organism: Opitutales bacterium (assembly GCA_964229935.1). Lineage (GTDB taxonomy): Bacteria > Verrucomicrobiota > Verrucomicrobiia > Opitutales > Opitutaceae > ER46. The sequence goes on along the minus strand of CAXRGI010000349.1, from coordinate 3,434 downwards.
CGTCTGGTCGTTCACATCCTCGCGCGGCACAAGGTTGGCGAAGGGCGGTCGGCCGATGCTGTTCGACCAGTTGGCGCGCGCGAGCAGGTTGCGTGAGAAATTATAGGTGAGGTAGGCGCCGGGAAACGTGTGGCTGTAGCGGCCGGTGATGCGCCGCGGATTGTTGTAGTCGAAACGTGCGCGCGCCGCCGGATCGGGGATCGCCGCGGCCGTCGCGAGCGTGCGCGCCCGCACAAATCCCCGCCCCGCCACCTCCGTCTCCTCGAAACGCAGCCCGCCGACGGCCCGCAGCTGGCCCCAGCGCGTGCCGCCCATCAGGTAGGCGGAGGACACATCCTCGACGACGCGGCGCGTGCCGAGGTATTTCCGCGACTCGTCGTAGTAGCGGTCCTCGAACCAATGCGCCGGATTCTTCTTCACGTGCTCGGCCACGTAGCCGACGTGCGTGTAAGGGATCGGGCCGTTGCGCAGGCTCTCGGTGGTCTTCACGCCGTTGAACTGAAAGATGCTGAGATCATCGTCCCGCCGGCCGGTCGCGGGATTGACGCCGAGGACCCCGTCGGGACCCGCGTATTGCCAGCGCCGGTCACCGCCGACTTCCTCCGCCGTCTGGCGGCGGAACCGCGCCCCGGCCTTGAGGTAATTCATCCGGCGCGCATCGAGGAAATATTTCGCATTGGCCGACACGCTCTCGAGCGTGCCGTTGCGCTCGTTGTCGCGCTTGTTGAGTTCGCTGTTCGTGTAATTCTTCAGATCGAAGATGCTCGGCCCGTCCGTCTGCGTGAACTTTGGCCGCATCTCGTCGCCGGTTTTGTCGAGGGTCCAGCCCACGCCCGTCAGCCACGTGCGGAAGAAACCGCCAGAGCCAACCTTCGGGCTGTTGTGCCCGTCGTTCTGCCGCACGAGGCTCTCCGAATAGGCGGCATCGTAATCAATCAGGAGGCGCGCGTAGGTGTGCTCGCCGCCGGCGTGCAGCTGCCGCTGCGAATCCTCGAAGCGGTTGCCGTCGGTCTGCAGCTCGAAGGTCGACGCCGGCACGCCGCGCACGCGCGTGATCTTGTCGGTGAAGTCCGGGAGGATGGCGTTGGTGCCGGTGGGCTGGCCGGCGGCGTTGAGCACCGCGACGGTGCGCGACGTGAAGGCGCGCGTGCGCAGATACTCGAACGAGCGCTCGTGCGCATCGTTGTAGATGCCGTTGAGAAAGACGCGGAAGGTCGGGCTGAACCGGTAGTCGATCTTCAAGGTCGCGCTCTTGTTCATGCGGTTGTTGTAGATGTCCGCCGAGCGGTAGTCCCACACGTAGGCGGGGCTCGTGGTGACGAAGGCGTAGTCCTGCGTCATCTGGATCGCGGACACCGCGTTCTCGCTGTAGAACATGCTGAACGTCACGCCCAGGTTCCGGTCGCCGCCGAAGGCGTCGAAGGCCTCCTGGTAGCTGAACGACATCATCGGGTGCAGCGGGTGATTCCGCGTCGCGGGGTTGTGGTCGTAGAACGGCGGGGCCCACTTGGCGCCGGCGCGGTAGATCATCCGGCGCTTTTCCTTCATGCTGAGAGGCGAACGGGTCTTCATGTTGATGTTCCCGCCGAGCGAGTCCGCGTCCATGTCGGGCGTCGCCGCCTTCGTGACCTCGATCGTGTCGAAGAACGCGCCGGGGATGCTGTTGGTGCGGAAATTCCGGTTCATGCCGCCGGAGCTGGCCATCTTGTTACCGTCGACGGTGACGGAGTTGAGCGTGTGGTTGGTGCCGCGCACCATCACTTCGCTCACGACACCCTCGCCGTTGAGGGAGCCGGCGATGCCCGGCAGGCGGATGAGCAGTTCGCCCGCCTCGCTGTTGGACAGGTTGCCGTAGGCGTCGAGCGCGACGACGCTCTTCACGCTGTCCGCGTTGCGCTGGGCGGTGAGCGCGGCGGCATTGCCTTCCCGCTCGCCAACCACGCTGAACTTGTCCAAGCGATAAACATCGGAGCCGAGCTCAAACGCCGCCGAGGCTTGCTGCCCCGCCGCGACCGCGATCCGGCGCTCCTCGCGGTTCAACCCGGTATACGTCACGACCACGGCATGGTTGCCCGCCGGAACCTGCTCGATCCGGAAGCGACCCAACGAGTCGGTCAGCGTGCGCACGCCGAGCGCGGGGATCTCGACGACCGCACCCTCGAGCAGCGCCCGCGTCGCGGCGTTGCTCACCTGCCCGGAGATTTGACCGGAGTCGCTTGGTGACTGCGTTTGCGCGAGCAGCGCGCCTGAGCCCGCGGCCAGCGCAACGAGCAAGAAACGGACAACGCGACAAAGCGAAGGGAGGGGTGTCATGGGGGCAGGGGGATCGGAATGGAGACTTGGGGATTACCCTCGATAGTATTGTTTCCGGCGACCCCGTCACTGCGGTTATGCGGCGCCGTTCCTCAGGTTTTTCGTCATGCGACCTCGGCAGCCCGCGTCACCGCTCATGCGGCAGACGCTCGGCTGATCGCGGCCGATCCTGAGCGGCCGCAGCCAGCCCACCGTTGCTCAGGCTACTTCCTTGCCGCGAAATTCGCCCGGCGTTAGCCCGTAGGCGCTCTTGAACGCGGCCTGCAGGTAGTGGCTGTAGGCAAACCCCGTCTGCTGGGCGATCACGTCGATCGTCAGCTCGGTCTCGCGGAGGAGGCGCTCCACCTCGCGGAAGCGCACGCGGAGAATCTCCTCCTTCGGGGTGCGGCCGATCGCCGCCTTCATCCGGCGATCGAGGGTGCTGCGCGAGGCATTCAGCTTCCGGCATAGTTCGTCCACATTCAGGCCGGCGGTGGCGTTCTCACGGATCGTCCTCGCCGCGTGGGCGACCAGGCGGTCGTTGATGACAAACTCATCCGAGGATGCGCGCACGACGATGCCTTTCGGCGGAAGCAGCGTCCCGCCCCTCGGCGGCGCCCCGCCGCGCATGAGGCGGGCGAGGAGTTTCGCCGCCGCAAAGCCCACCGTCGCGCCATCGAACCGCACGCTCGTGAGCGGCGGGCTCGCGAAGGTGCACAACGTCTCCTCGTTCTCCGCGCCAACCACCGCGACCTCCTCCGGCACCGGGATACCGGCGCGCTGGCAGGCGTCGAGGACGCGCACGCCGAGTTGGTCGTTGGCGGCGAAGATTCCGACCGGCTTGGGCAGCGCCGCGAGCCACTCCATCAGCCGGGCCTGGCCTCTCTCCCAGTCGGCCGCGCGATCGGAGATCGGCTCGGGCAGCCACGAACAAGAGCCGCCACGCCCCTCCACGGCTGTGACGAAGTTCCGCACGCGCTCCTCACAGAAGCGCTCGGTGTGCAGGCTGTAGGCGGCGAAATTCCGGTAGCCACGGTCGAAGAAATGCTCGGCGACCATCTGGCCGATCAGCTGGTTGTCCATGCCGACAAACGGCAAATCGCTCTTCAGGTAGGTCGCGCGCAGCTCGACCGCCGGCAGTC
>CAXRGI010000348.1:0-7959 GCA_964229935.1 Opitutales bacterium | reverse complement strand
CATCCGCACCAAGTCCGACGCCGAGTTGATACGGATCGTAGCGGAAGGCCGCATGCCGGCGCCGCCCGCGGTGAACCCGATGCCCCCTTGGGCCAACGTGCTCACGGAGCAATCGATCCACGACGTCGTCGCCCACCTGCGAACGACCTTCGGCGCGACGGGACGTTGAAACGACCGCCGAAAAGGCACCGCGGCCAGCGACTGTACCGAGCCGGCGGTGAACCAGCGCGGAACGGAGGCGATCAGAGACCGAGGAGCCGCTTCACTTCCTGCTCGAGCACGGGACCGCGCGCGTTGGTGGAGACCACCATTCCCTTCTGATCGATCAGAAACATCGCCGGAATGGAGGCGATGCCGAAGCGGGTGGAGATGTCGTTTTTCCAGTATTTTCCGTCAAAATACTGCGGCCAAGGCATACGCTCCCTCGCGATGAAGTCCTCCAGCACCTTTTTCGCCTTGGCCATTTTCTCCGCGGACTGTTCCGGAGTATCACCGGGGGCCAGCCGGCCGTTTTCCAGCGCGATGCCGATCACCTCGAATCCTTTTTCGCGATAGGTCTCGTGCACCCGCTTCACGTTCGGCAGCTCCGCGATGCAAGGTCCGCACCAGGTCGCCCAGAAATCCACCAGCACGACCTTGCCGCGGAGATCCCTCAAATCCACCGGACGGCCGTCCACCGCGGTGAAGGCGATCTCGAGTGGTCGCTTGAGGAGGGATGCCGCCCCCGACTTGCCCTTAGCCATTTCCGCGATCGCCCGGTTCGGGCTGTCCGTGAAAGTCGCCCACTCGGCGGAAGTCCGCTCCGGATCCGCCTTCTCCACCAGACCCATGTAGGAATAGACCAGAGCGGCGCCCGACGCCGCCTCGGGGTACCTCGCAGCATAGCTGGTGACCTTTCCGCGCAGGTAGACTAAGTCCAGTTTCTGCCCGTTGCGCAGCGCGACGGTGGCGGCGTTGAACGGGATCAGGGCATCCAGCAGCCGCAGTTGCTCGCGCACGTCATCCGGCAGATCCTTCGCTTTCGGCAACGCGGCCTTCAGCTCCTCGCAACGCTTCCGCCACGCCGCGGCCGCCGCCTCGTCGATCACCGGCTTCGGGGCTCCGCGGTCGTCGGCACCCCAAGACTTGACGAAACGCGGCTGGCCCGGATTGAGACGCATGACGACTCCCCATCGCCGCGGGTCCGTCGGGTACCGGTCGAGGAACGCCACGCCCAGAGCGTGGATGCCGGCGTAGTGCCGCTCCACCACCTGCTGCAATTCCAAGGGGGAAAGGGCGGAGAGATTTTCCGCAGGCCGGGCTGTCGCCGCCGCAAGAAACACCTTCCAATCCGCGTCCACCGCCGCGGCTTCGGCGGCGAAGCCCGGGGAGCACCAAAGACCCGATGCCAGGCTGAACCAGACGAGGGCGCGGGAAAAGGGAGGGTTGTTCATGGAGGTCGCCAAGGAGGGATTCATGCGCCGGGCAGCACGACGACCCGGGACACCTTATCGCGTCCAAGATGGCTCCGCGCGAAAGCGCTGAGTTCGGCCGCGGTGACGGCCTCGAGGTCGGAAAGCCGGATCCGAGCCCGTTCGAGCATGACGGGGTTTTCCTGAGCCCGGGAGAGGGTGTTGAGCAACCAGTACGCGTTGCTCCGGAGCGAGTCCCTCGCCGCCGTGAGCGCGGGTTGGCGGGCGCGATCAAGCTCCTCGGCCGTGACCCCTTTGGCGGCCAGGTCATCGGCAAGCGCGATCGCGGCCTCCGCAACCTGCTCGGCGGCGGCGGGATCAACGTCGATCAGCGTCGAGATGTAACCGTAACCGGGATAGCTTTCGCTGGCGCTGCTTTGGGCGCGGGGGCTGTACGTGCCGCCCATCTCCTCCCGGATCTTCACCCGCAACCGGTCACTCAGGATCCCGGCCAGCAGGGAAAGCCGGCTGGCGCGGGCCGCGTCACGCCCATCGGTGGTCGGCCAGTAAAGCGCGACCGCCGCCTTGGGCAGCCGTGAATTCACCGTGTAGCTCCGGGTGAACGGACGCGCCGGAAACGCCACGGTGCGCAACTCCGCGAAGGCGGGCCGGGCCTCCCTCGGCGGCAGGGCGCCGAAGGTGCGTCCGACAGCGTCGATCGTCGCTTCAATCTCGAGGTCGCCCACGATCGCGATCTCGATCGCGCCGCGGGCGAGCTGCGGCGAGAGCCACGCGCGGACCTCCTCCAGCGTCCGCCGCGCGAGAACCTCCTTCGGTGGAAGGCCGAAGCGGGGATCCCCCCCGGCGACAAGGTTGGCGACCTCCATCGCGATCGGTCCGTTGGGCGTGCGATCGATGGTGCCGTAGATGAGATCCGTTAGGCGCTGGCTCTGGCGGAATCCCTCGGCGCGAAAACCGGGATCGCTGAGGTGGGCGGCGAATAATTGCAGGGTCGCAAGGAGGTCCTCGCGCGTCGTTCCGCCGGGAGCGGAGGCACGACCGCGCGCCGCCGAGGCCGTCGGGTAAACGAGGGCGAAGGAATCCTCCGAGATCTGCAGCGAGGCACCCACGTTGCGGCCCGCGAAAATGCGCCGCAGGTCCTCGGTCGTGTGCCGCCCCAGCCCGCCGCTGTTGAAGACGCTGCTGGCGATCTGCGCGAGGCCTCGTTGGCCGGCGGGCTCCGTCATCGAGCCGTACCCCACCCGCGCGTGCAGCCGGATGCGTCCCGCCTCGAAATCGGTGCGCTTCAGGTTGAGGCGCACGCCGTTGGCGAACTCGACGAGCGTGACGTCCAGGTCCTTCACTTCCTCGCGCCGCGCGACGCGGCCCGCCGGACCGAAATCACGGTAGGCCCACGCCCGGGCCTCCTCGGCCGCGCGCGGCAGCACCGCGACCACCCGGGATTCCTCGTAGGCGAGGCCGACCGCCGCCGCGGCGTCGCCGGGAATCATGACGTTGCCGGAGACAAACACATGCAGCCCGTTGCCCCCGAAGGCATCCCGCAGGGCCGCCGCGCACTCCTCCGGCGTCACCCGCTCCAATGCCGGCCGTAGCAGCGCGAGGATGTCGGCCGGCGCCATGAAAACCTCCCCGGCGACCAGGCTCGCGACGATGGCGTTGGCGAGCGCGCTCGACCGGCGCGTGGCCGCCGACTTCACCGACTGCTCGAGGGCGCCGGCCGTGGTCGCGACGACCTCGCGCAGCTCGTCCTCGAGAAAACCATGCTCCAGCGCGCGCCGCAGTTCCTGTTCGCCGGCGGCCAGCGCCGCCTGCCAGCGCTCGGGCTTGCACGTGACCTCCACCGAGGCCTCGCGCACGAACTTGAAACTCTCCCCCACGGAGGCCGCGGCCTGGACGAAGGCGGCGTTCTCTTTTCGAAGCGCCTCCGAAAACCAGCGGTTGAGCATCGCGACGGCGAGACGCCGCGGAAGCTCGCCGACGCGGCGGGCCGCGTTGTCGGGCGCCCGTTCGTGCGGCGCCAGACAGGCCAGCATGACGCGGGTGGAGGCTGCCTCCGGTTCGGAGTGGTACCCGGTGCGGACGCCCTCGAAGCGGGTGACCACCCCGAGCGAGGGATCGGGCTTCGCCGGCGCACGCGCCTTGAGTCCGCCAAAGATCGCCGCGATCCGCTGCTCCACCGCGGCCGGGTCGACCTCGCCGACGACCACGACCGCCAGGCGCTCCGGACGGTACCACGTGTTCCAGTATTCGAGGAAACGCTCCCGGGGGGCTTTCTCGATCACCTCGGCGAGGCCGATCGGCATGCGGGAAGGGATGCGGGTTTCCCCGAACAGGAACCCGAGTTGCGCCAGCTGCGTGCGATAGGCCACGCTGTCCCTCGCGCGCTTCTCGCTGAGGATGATCCCGCGCTCCTTGTCGATCTCGTCGGCGCGCAGCAGCAGCCCACCCGCGTCGTCGGCGAGAACGCGCAGCCCTTCGGTGAGGGTGGCCTCGCGCGTGTCGGGCAATTCGATCAGATACTGGGTGCGATCCAGCCCGGTGGAGGCGTTGGTGTCGCCGCCAAAGCTCATACCCATCCGCTGGAAAACCTCGATGAGCGTGCCGGGGGCGAAGTGTTCGCTGCCGTTGAAGGCCATGTGCTCGAGGAAGTGCGCGATGCCCCGCTGGTTTTCCTCCTCCTGCAGGGACCCCGCGAGGACCAGCAGACGGAGGGACGCGCGCCCCTTCGGCTCGGGATTGGGCAGGATCACGTACCGCAGCCCGTTGCCAAGCGTACCGAAACGCACCGCCGGATCCGGCCGCAGGTCGCTGCCCTCGTGGGCGAAGCGCGGCGCGGCGGCCCGCGCGGACGCGCCCCAGGCCGGCCAAGACACGACAAGCAGGAGGGAGGCGGCGCGCGTCACTCGCCGGACGATGGAAGAGGTCATTTCAGGGAGAGGGAAAGGTTCGCTTCAAAAATGCTTCCGGACGGTCAGCGTGTAGGTGGCCAGCCGCGCGTCGCCGTATCGACTGATGAGGTAGTTGGGGCTGTAGTAGGCGTCGAAGGGCGGCGTCTTGTTGAGGACGTTCTGCACCCCGACCTGGAGCTCCGAGCGACTGAGCGCTCGCCGCCACCAGACCGCGTCGCCCGCCGCCGCCTGCGGGAAGCGGCGTGCCACGAAGACGTCGTGGTAGTGCTGGCTCGGGATGCGAGCCGCCCCCTGTTGCGCCACGTAGGCGGCGCGCTGGAGGGAGGATTCGACAAAGCGCGCCGACCAGCCCGCGGTCCATTGCCGGTAGTCCCAGCTCAGACCGGCGGCGGCCTTGAATTTCACGTACCCCGGGGTGCCGATGTACTCGACGAGCGGGGCGTTGAACGTCACCTGCACCTGATAGTGCTGCCAAGAGGTGGCCTGCGCCCACAGGTTCCACATCCCCCGGCCCGCCGTCTGGCGGCTGTAGCTCACGGAGGCGTCGAAACTCTCCGTCATCGACCGGTTCAGGTTCATGCTCCGCGCGTCCACCGAAACGATGGGCCCGAAGGGATTGGAATCGCCGGCCGCCGGCATCTCGCGCACCACCCGCCCGGGCAGAAAATCCTCGAAGTTCACCACGTTTTGCAGGCTGAGCGTCGCGATGTTGTCGGTCTTGCGAATCCGCGAATGATCCAGCGAGACGCGCAGGCCGGGGAATCTTCTCGGTTCCCAGATCACGCCGAGGCTCCGTTCGCGGCCCCATTCGGGCTTGATGTCGGGATTGGATCCGGAAGCGGCGGCGACCGTCACCGACGCGTTGCCCCGTTTCGGATCCGTGATGCGGGCGGAGGTGGAGGAGGTGAGCGACGGAGCCGACTGGTTGTAGGACGGCGGGCGGAACGCCACGCTGTAGGCGCCGCGCACCAGCAGATCCTGGAACGGGCGGTAACGCACCCCGTAGGTCGGGGTCGAGGCGGCGTAACGGGAGCGGGAGCGCGGGATCTCGCCGACGCCCGAATAGAGCGCGATCGCGGAGGCGACCTTGAAACGCTCCTCGCGCACCGCGGCCTGGAAATCGAGTTGCCGCAGCAGCGGCCAGTTCCGGCGCGCCCCCGCCAGCGGCACCCAGGCCTCCGCGTACATCGCGTCGGTGCCGCGGCTCCGCGAGGGAATCATCACCCAGGTGTTCGGCGGGGTGTTGTAGACGTAGTTGATCACGTACGTCGGGAGCACTTCCTTCCGGTAGCTGAACGTCCCGGCAAGTTTCACCGGGCCCGCCGGGAGGGACCAGAGGGGGCCGGCGGTCCGGAGCGCGTACTCCTCGAGCGTGTTCTTCGAGCCGACCGTGATCCTGCCGAGGTACGGGGTCAGGTTCAGCGGGAACGCCACCGTGTCTCGGAACGGGTTCAGCACGCCGTTGTTGAAGTCGGCGTTCATCACGTTCGTGTTCAGCGCGACCTGCGACTGGCTCGTGCGCGTGTTGTTCCAGGTGTAGTCCGCGTGCGCCCGCCAGTCGCCGGGGAGGTTGACCACCACGCCCGCGAGCGCGCGCAGGCTCGTCACCCGGATCGCGAAGTCCCCCACCGCCCCGGGGGGATCGGAGGGGATGGACAGCCGCACCGCCTGACCGAAGGGATTGGTGGGTGCGGTGGCGGCAACGGTGAAATTCCCCGTGCTCGAGAAGGGGGTCTGCTCGCCGTTGAGGTTGTAGTTCGTGCTGCGCCGGTATTCCGCGAAGGCCTCGAGCCACGGCCGGAACTGCCGCGACACCTTGATCTGCTGGGCCGTCACCGTGCTCGGGGATCCGATCATGTAGAGCAGGGCGCCGGATTGGTGCGTGGGCGCCGGGTCCTCGTTGTAGGTCCCCGCCCTTCCCTGCAGGGCGGCCAGCGTCGCGGCTCGATCGCCGCCGGCGAACCCGACCGGAACCGAGGTGTAACTCGCCGAGCCCGGACCGAAGAGCGGCGTGTTGTTGTTGCTACGGATGTTCGGAGTGGCGCCCAGCGGCTGCGAGTTGGGCGGAAGGAAGGAAGCCGGGCTGTTCCGCCGCGCCAGTTCCGAACCCCGCCGCACGAAATCCCTGTCCTGCACCCGCGGCACCGCCGTGTCGGAATAACTGCCGGTCACCATGATCTGCGTCCGGCCGTTCTCCAGGGAAAATCCGGCCGCGATGTTGGCGGTGCGCACCGGCGAGTCCTTGGCGAAGGTGTTGTTGTACGAGGTCGTCACCTGCACCCCGGCGTAATTGCGACGAAGCACGACGTTGATCACCCCGCCCACCGCGCTGGCACCGTAGATGCCGGAGGCCGACGACGGCAGCACCTCGATCCGATCGATCGCGGCCAGCGGCACACCGTTGATGTCAGACTGGTAGCTCGCCGAGAGGATGGCGTAGTCCGCGGGCCGGCGGCCATCGATCAAAACCAGCGTGTGGTCCGTGCCGAGTCCGCGGAGATTGAAGGAGCTCAGGTTGCCGTTGTTGGGGCCGAAATTATTCGGCGACTCCGTGGCGTCCATCGTCAGGCGCTGCCGCAGGAACGACTCCACGCTGGTGGCGCCGGATTGTTCGATCGCGCGCCGTTCGAAGATCAGGTAGGGCTGCGCGTCGTTGATCGTGCGCGGCAGATCGACGTTGGCGCTTTGGAAAGGCCGGACCCGGTCGCTCGAGACCTGGTAGGGATCGAGCATCGTCGCCGCGTCGGCACTGACCACCTGGGGCGCCAGCTTTCTCCCATCAACCGCGCGGCGCATGTTCTGCTGGGCCAAGGCGAGCACCTCTCCCGCTCGGACCGGAACGTCCGCGATATGCAGCGGCTGATACCCGTCCGCGGTGGCGATCAGCAGCCGCCTGCCCGGCCTGACGGCCGTGAGGAAAAACTCCCCGAACCGGTCCGTGCGCGCGGCGACACCGGTCTCGGCCTCGGTCACGAGCACGCCTTCCGCCGGCCGGCCGTCACCCAGGCCGAGCGTACCGCGAACGGACCCCGTTTCGGCGGACGGAACCGCCGCCGGCCCCGCCAAGGCCGGCGGCCTTCCCCCGGGGGAGGCCGCGAAGGTGGAGACCGCGAGGCCTAGCAAAACGACGGCCCTCGCCAGCGTTGGCGGTGGAAACGTGGATTTCATCGGGCGGGGATCGAATGAACCGCAATCAAGTCGGCGAAGACTGCAGTGGGAAGATCAATCCGGAAGCCGGTGTAGCCTCGTGGAACGGCGACCGAACATCCCGTCGCCGCGCGGAGCTACCTCGTCGCCTCCGGACGCAGGCTCTCCGCCATTTCCAGCAGGGCGCCGAGCATGAGGTCGGCCGCCTTCGGCTCGAGGTAATTGGTGCCCGGCCAAGTCTCGTAACCACCGAGCTCGAAATGGCGCGGTGGGGGCAGGTAGCCGAAATAGGCGTGGTTGAGCTCAATGAGGAACGAGCGCGCGAACGGGCTGCGCTTCTTGAACTCGAGTCCCGTCTCCGCGAAGACCTCACCCGGCATCGTGCCGATGGCGATGTCGCCGATCCGGAAAACCTGCAGGGGAACCCGGGCCGGACCTTGCGCGCGGGCGAGCACCTGCACGCGACCGGCGTAGCTGAGCCGCTGCACCCA
>CAXRGI010000347.1:0-6029 GCA_964229935.1 Opitutales bacterium | reverse complement strand
CCGACCCACCCTTCGCCAACCCCTAGACCTTTCGGAACAGAAAACGCTGCGTATCACCTACGGTTTCCCGTCGCATCCTTAGGAGAAACCCAAGGCCAAGATAATTCTAAATTCCATTCGCTACTTCCTCTGCTAGGCGCCAATTCGACACCTCGAACCCGCCGAAGAGCCCCTGGTAGATGAGATTCACGAGACGGTGCACTCGGCTGGCAACGGATCACGCACTCTCTTAGTTGGATGTATCTCCAACGAGCTCTCCCGCTCCCGCTGATCGGACGCGGGGACGGGGCAAAAAAAAGGCCCCGCGCGGGCGGGGCCGAGGGAAGGAAGGAATCCCGGTACTCAGGGAGCGATCATGCCTAGCGCAGCGAGCGTCTCGTACGTGATGCCGCCCGTCGCCAGGCCGTTGGCCTGCTGAAACGCCGTCAGCGCCTCGCGGGTCTTGTCCGTCAGGCGTCCGATCGCCGGACCCGCATCGTAGCCCTTGGCGGTGAGACGGAGCTGCAGGTCGACCATCATCTTCAGGTCCATGTTGGTGTCGCAAAGGATCCGCTGCCATCCTTGGCGGCTCGGCTGCGTGACCACCGTGCGAGTGATCGTCTTGTAGGTGGCCGGGATGGGGGTGACTCGCTTCTGCTCGGCAACCTTCACGCGGGTGACCGTTACGGTGTCGTACTCCGCGGGGATGACGACCTTGCGGGTGGTCGGACCCGAGACGAGGACGGTCTTCTCGACCTCCTTGTACTCGGCGGGCACTTCCACCGTACGGGTGGAGGCGGGGGCCACGAGAACCTGGCGTTCCACCGTCTTGAATTCCGCCGGAACCTCGACGAGGCACATGATCTCGCCGGTGGCGCCGTCGACCTTCTGGAAGGCCTCGGAACCCTTCTTCCAGACCGAGTGGGCGGGCTTTACCATGACCTGCTCGCTGACCGTCTTGTACTCGGCGGGAATCTCCACGAGCTTCGTCGTAGCGGGCTTCACCAAGACGCGCTCGGTCACGGTCTTGTAGGCCGCGGGTACGACCTCCAGGCGCTCGGAGGCCTCCTTCACCAGCACGCGTTGCTCAACCTCCTCAAGAACCGCCGGGATCACCTCAACCAGCTGACCGGCCTCCTTCTCGACCACCTGCTCGGTTACGGTCTCGTAAACCGGCGGCAGGATCACGCGGGCGTAGCACTCGCCGGGCTTGGCATTCGGCGGGACCATCGCGTCGTCGGCGGAACTCGCCTGCGGGGCGGGGGCGGCAGCCACACGCGGCGCCGGAGCGGCGGGAACCGGATCGGCCTTCGCGGGACGAGCGGCCATGCTCTGGCTGGTGCTTACCCGGCCCGCGGAATGGGCCGACTGGGTGGCGCTGGTGCTCTGCGCGGACCCGAGGCTCTGGCCGGTCTGCATGTTCTGGCAGCCGATGAGCGGAAAGACACTCATGGTGGCGACCAGCAGCTTGATGGAGGAAGTGGGCGTTTTTGACATAAGAACCTGCAAGCGGCTAAGGGAGGCCCCGGCGCGCTCAACGCCCATCAGACTGCTATAAGCGCAAAGATTTTTTGCGCTATATGCTTATATCATCGACCGACCGGTGCTGGTTTACGCGCGATCGGGCGGTGTTTCTCCAACTCCTCCCTGCTCAGTGGACGCCAAACGTACTTCCGATCCGCGCCCACGGGCAACCAGACGAGACGACCGCCCTCACGCCACGCATCTAAAACCACACCCTCGGAAAATGGGCGCCCACGCGCTGAGATCACCAATGCGTTGTGCTCCCGCGCGCGGTCGCCCCAGCGGGAGGTACCCCAGTGCAAATCAAAGTGCCGAAGCGAAAGGACTTCCAGCGGCTCCAACAGGTCATTTGTCCATTCGTAACAGAGTCCGCGATCGCGGTAACCCATGTTTACCAGCAGGTTGTTGAACAGCGGCGGACCAATCGGTCGCCAGTTCCCACGCAATTTTTCCGCGGTGAATAGGGCGATCCGCGCGATCTTCTCCGCCTCTCCAGCCCCGGCCGGACCCGACAGGTCAGTCAATTCCGCCGCGAGCGCCGGCACCCTTTCCGAAGGTGCGACCGAAACCGCGAAACCCGCTCCGGAACCCGGCCGGGAAACGCAGCCCGGCGCGAGGAGGGCGAAAAGGACGACCGTGATCAATCTGATCATGGAATTCATATAGAGACGAAATAATGAGATTTACACCCACACAAACATTCACCATCGCGGTGGTCCAAAATTTTCCTTTTTCAAACCCACTTTATTCGAAGCGATGAAACTGCATAAAACCGTTATATTGATCGCCTGCGTGGTCTCGTCGCTGGCGGCCGCCGACACCGCGGGGAGCCTCCGCATGGGTTCCGCTGGACCCGCACCCAGCGTGACGGGCACGATCGAGGTGGGCGCCGGCAGCAGCTACATTTTCCGCGGCATTCGCGAAGCCGAGGAAAACCTGGAGGCCAACCTCGAGCTTTCGTACGAGCGCTTCTACGCGGGGATCTGGACCCTGAAGCCGTTCTGCCGCGGAGAGAGCAACCAAGTCGACTGGTCGGTCGGACTGCGAGGGGAACCCGGCCGCCGTTTTGTTTGGGATCTCGGCCTAGTCTACCACACGTTTCCAGGCTTTCACCACGGCACCTTCGGCACCCGTCGCGGTCCCGAAGCGCACGCCGGGCTCTCCATGGCGCTGACCCAGCGCCTCGCGGCGACGGCCTATCTGTACCATGACTGGCGCCGCAAGGCCTCCACCGCCGAAGGACGCCTCACGTGGCAGCAGCCCTTCTCGACCATCCCCGCCCTTTTTATCGGTGATCTGTTCGCCGGCAATGTCCACTCCCGCAACCTGTTCCCGGAGAAACCGCTGCCGCGCTGGGACGAGGACTACTCCTACTACGGCTTCACGCTTCGCGCCGAGTACCGTCTTTTCCCGCGAGTGACGCTAACCCCCGGGGTACAGTACAGCGGCCACCGCAACCTTCGCCGCGGAAACCACTCGGCGAACACCGCCCTTCCCGCGTCTCCCTGCGATGACTGCGGCCCCCACGACCACCACTTGGAGAACGATTCGTGGTGGTGGTTCCTGCGACTGACCCGGACATTCTGAGAGTCCCCTCCACGCCCGGACAAAAAAGCTCCGCCCGACGGCGGAGTTTTTTGTTTGGCCCCTTGAGACCAACGAACTCAGGTGACCATCTCGCGACCCATCTGGGTCCGATGTAGAATCTGCCTTCCGAATTTCGCAGGACGTAGACTTGGTACTTCCGCATACAACAAAGCCCGCGTCACCGCGGGCTGAATTGGGTGCAGGGGCTGGATTTGAACCAGCGACCTTCAGGTTATGAGCCTAATTACTGCCTTTCAACGGTTTACGTACCTCTGAGCGTATCAACTGGTACCGCACTGGTATCGACAGGAACGACTCCTTTTTGGACACTTTTTGGACACCGATTTCCGATCGACGAGTCAGCGCATACCGCAAAGCTCATCGATCAGAAAACAGGCGCCCGAACGCCTCAGCGATTTTGCTTCGGCTTTGCGTCGATAAGTACAGCCAGTAACGCCACCGCTGCGTCGACCTCCCGGGCAGAGACTGCGCCCTGCCGCGCCACATGGCGCCTACGGCCCTAAGTCTTCCACCAGCGGGGAATTGCCCGCCATTTTTTCGGAACCGGGCCAATGCGGTCGCCACGGATCAGCGCCTTCGCTGCGAACACGGCGAAGTCTTCAACTCGTCTGGTCAGTTGGATGGTTTTCATTCGGCGGTAGTTACCGCCCCTCCCCGACAGTTCGCCCCCTGCGAGAGCAGGTGATAAGAATGGGCACGGGTGTGGCAAGTTGCCGAAAGCAAAAAGGCAGGTAGCAGCGGCTACCTGCCCTGTTTGAGACTACTTGGTAGAGTTAGACCAAACGCCTCGGAACGTCGCCTCAGCCGACACCCGAAATAAGTCGTTTTAACTTTGGTATTTTTTGAAGAGAGCCTCTCGTAGCTTAGCGTACTCTTCAGGAGTAACCTTCTTATCGATCAGAAGTTGATCTAGCTTATTGAGTTCATCCACGAAGTCTTTTGTGGCGTTTGGTCTAGCTTGAGCAATCGCGCTCTGGCCTTTGGATTCGCGCAAGCGGACCGAAATCGTTTCGGGGTGGAGGTTGTACTGAGCACCAGTCATCGCGTCTACGCCCCATCCAATCAAACCACCAGCGAGTATGTTAACCGTGCTTTCTTAGGATTCGCTTCACCATCACCTTCATATTGGCTCGGGCGCTTTCCCGCAGGGTCCAGTCGATCGTGACGCTCTGCCGGACTTGCGTGACCAGCTCCGCCGCAGGCCGACCCGACGCCGACCAGCGTCCTAACCACCGTGCAATTGCTCGCCGTGGCCGTGCCGACCACCGACGGCCGCGAGATGTTTCTGATCCGCCGTACCCCAACCCTCGCGCGGCTTGCAGTTGCTCCTCGCTCAACTCAATCTTAGCTTCCCCGCATCCGCACCTCCCAGCTCGTATAGTGGCGACCTTTTACAAGTTTGCGCGATGCATCGGCCACTTGCACATCCACACGCCTCAAGTAGCGGAAGTCGGGTTAGAAGGGAGCAGCAGCTGCTGTACTACTTATCTTTAGACTGAGCCACTCCCTGCACGACCCACGCCGCTCGCGGGATCAGTCAAATAGACCGGGGTAACGCAGCGAAGGAATTCTGGCCTAGCACATGGCTCAAAGCGGCGCGCACTACACCGAGCCCGGTCGCCATCGTCTCTGCGTCAATAACCAATGGAGGCAGAAACTTCAACACGTTGCGCCTCGAGCCGCAGGTTTCTATAATCAGTCCCCGCGAGAAGGACTCACGTGCGACAGACTGGCAAACCGCGGAGTCGCAAAACTCCAAGCCCCAAATCATCCCGAGGCCGCGCACCTGCCGGATCGCCGCGGGGAACTCACGCGCCAGCTGTTCGAGCGTCGCGCCCAGTTCGCGGGAGCGTGACCGGATTTCCACCGCAAAACCCTCCGTCTCCCAACACCGCAGTGCCTCCGCAGCTGCAACAAACGCTAAACTGTTACCACGGAATGTGCCTGTGTGCTCCCCGGGCCGCCATTGGTCGTGCTCCGGTCGGATCAAAACCACCGACATCGGCAGCCCAAACCCGCTAATGGACTTCGACAAGACAACGATATCTGGCCGAAGGATAGCAGACTCAAAACTGAAAAACGAAGCTGTTCGGCCACACCCGACCTGGATGTCGTCCACAATAAGCAAGATGTCGTGCTCGCGGCAGATCGCCTCTATTTCCCGAAGCCATCGTATGGAAGCCACGTTAACGCCGCCCTCCGCCTGAACGACTTCCAACACGATCGCTGCCGGAAGATCCACACCGCTGCTGCGATCCTCGATCAACTTCCGTAGCAAAGCAGCGGTATCTACCTCAGAGCCCAGGTAGCCATCGTACGGAACAAAAGAGACATCTTGGCGCTGCACCCAAGACTCGTGACGGTAGTGCGAATTCGCCGTCACCGCGAGCGCCCCCGCACTTAGGCCGTGATAGGCGTTGGTAAAAGCGATCACGTTGCGGCGCTTCTTCACTCGGCGTGCAAGCTTAAGCGCTGCTTCGACCCCGTTCGCACCAGTCGGCCCCGTGAACTGCACTTTGTAGTCGAGTTCGCGCGGCTTGAGAATAATCCTCTCAAAGCTCTCGAGGAACTGCTCCTTAGCGCCCGTTGCCATGTCGAGGCCGTGCATCAAGCCGTCCTCCTGCAAGTAGCGGATAAGCGCCTTTTTCAGTTCCTCCGGATTGTGGCCATAATTCAGCGCGCCCGCCCCGGCGAAGAAGTCGATGTATTCCTTGCCTTCGCGATCTATCATAAGCGCGCCTCGTGCCTTCTCGAAAATTACGGGGAACGATCGAACGTACGACCGAACCTCTGATTCACGACGCTCGAAAATGATCATGGTCCGGAAGTTAGCAAAGTCTTCCGCGACGTCCAAAACAATCTTACGCGGAGAACTCTTCATTTTCAAATCAGCCCCGTCAGATAAACGGTCCGCTACC
>CAXRGI010000346.1:0-5791 GCA_964229935.1 Opitutales bacterium | reverse complement strand
CGTGTTGTAGTGCATCGGCACCGCGATGCGCGGCTTCAGGAAATCGAGCGCGAGTAGCGCGTCCTCCGGTCCCATGGTGTAATTGTCGCCGATGGGCAGCAGCGCGGCGTCGAGGTTGGCGCGGCCGATGAGCTGCATGTCGAGGAACAGCGCGGTGTCGCCCGCGTGGTAAAGGGTCTTGCCTCCCGCCTGAAGCAGGATGCCGCAGGGCGAGCCGAGGTACACGGCGTTAAGGCCTGCCTCCACGCTTGAGGAGTGGTGGGCCAGGGTGAGCTTCACCTTGCCGAACGGGAAAGCATGGGCGCCTCCCGGATTCAGGCCGTGCGTCCGCGCGCCTTTGGCGGCGAAGTACTCCGCGAGCTCGTAATTCGCCACGATCAGCGCGTCGTTGCGCTTGGCGATGGCGACCGCATCGCCGGTGTGGTCCTCATGCCCGTGCGAGACCAGGATGGTATCGCAGCGGATATCCTCCGCCTTCATCGCGGCGGTCGGATTTCCCGTGAGAAACGGGTCGATCAGGATCCGGACGCTACCGGTTTCGACGAGAAAGCAGGAGTGGCCGAGGTAGGTGAGATGCATGGCGAGAGGGCAGGACGGGAGAATCGGCGTGTCGTGGCGGCAAATTACCCGGCGATTGCGGACTTGCCAGTCCGCGACGGCGTGAAACCGGCTCAGCCTTGCGTGAAGCGCCGGACGTGGCGGGCGATGACCTCCATCGCCCGGTCGGGCTCCTGCACGTTCCGCGGGTAATAGTAGTAGGCGAAAAGGTCCGGCCGCAGCGCGAGCGCGGCGGGATAGTCGCGGTCCATCGCGTCGATCATCGGCGCGGTGATGTTGTGATTTTCCGCGAGGAAAAACGATTTCCGGCCGGGAACCTTGCGCGCCGTGTCGATGAACAGCTGCCCGATTCCGCTCAGCAGGATCTTACCCTTGCCGCTCTCGGAGTTCGCCCCGCCGTGCGGGAAGCGTTGATCCTCCTCGCGCGTCCAGGGGCGCCCGTCGCAGCCGTAGTAATCGAGCGGGCCGACGCCGCCGCCGGCGGCGAGTTCGGCCGGCGTGTGGTTGTCGGCCTTTTGGAACAGGATCGTGAGTTTCTCCGGCCAACGTTCCTTCGCGAAGCGGCAGACCTTCGAGTAGAAATCGCGGGCGGCGCCGAGGTGCGCCTCGAGCGGGGCGTTGGCGCCGAGGGCGGTGACGGCCATCGGTGAGGTGTCGATGTTGAACGCCTTGGGTTCATCGAGAATGAAGCCCGCCATCGTCGGGTGCTGACGGAACAGCTCTGCGAGCGTGTCCTGGAAGAACTGCAGGGTCTTGGGATGATGGATGCTGCTGATCACGCCGGAGACCTGCGGGCTCACCAGGGTCGTGCCGCGTTTGTTCATCATCCAGGTTTCGGGGTTGGCCACCGAGAAGAGGCTGGGGGTCTTGGGCGCGCCGGCGGTGAGGCCAGCCCAGCGCGACGGCACCGCCAGGACTTTCATTCCGACACGTGTGGCCTCGGCGAGGATCAGCGCGTGGTTCTCCCGCGCGGCGAAGAGGTCCTGCTCGAGCACGCCGACACACAGGTACTGCGTGCCGATGGCGACCATCCACTCCATGTCCGCGCGCACATGACGCGGGACGATGGTGTACATGTGCGCGTTGAGGTAGTACGCGGCGATCGCGGTGGTGGTGCGATTGACGGGAGGCGGTGGGGCGTCGGCCGCGCGGGCGAGCCCCGGTAGGGCGGTGGGGACGGCTGCCGAGGCGGAAAGGAAGGTGCGGCGATTCATCGCTAGACGTTCGGGAGGTTTGGGCGGCTCACTTCTTCTTCGCCTTTTCGGACTCTTCCGGCAGGCGCCCGTTGTAGCCGCGGAATATGTCTAGCGGATCCTCGCTGCGCCCGCCTTGATCTCGGCTTTCGGCCACCCACGCGTCGACGAGCGCGCGGAGTTCGCGCAGGGGGGCGGCGTGAGCCGGTTCGGCGGCGAGGTTGCGCACCTCGTGGGGATCGGCGGTGAGGTCGAAGAGTTCCTCAATGGGTTTGCGCTCGGCGGCGAACAGCGCGGCCTCGGGTGTGAGTTTTCCTTCCTTCGCGAGCTGCTTCACGAGGTTCCAAGTGGGGTACTCCTTTTCCTTGTAGGCGTTGTGCTGCATGTAGGGGATCGCCGGGAAGTAATTACGGATGTATTTCCAGCGGTCCGTGCGCACGGCGCGCATGCGATCCGTCGAGGTGTCCATCCGGTCGCGCGCGGCGAAGACGTGCGTCCGCGGGCTCGCGCCAGGCGCGAGGAAGTCCCGGCCCTGCATCGCCGGCGGGCGCGGCGCTCCGGCGAACCCGAGCAGGGCCGCTGTCACGTCGATCGATGAAACGAGCTGACGGTCGACTTCCCCGGCGCGGCGTCCGTCGGGCCACGCGATGATCAGCGGCACCGAGATGCCGCCGTCGTAGAGGAATTGCTTCGAGCGGAACAGGCACTGGCCGTTGTCGCCCATGAACACGACGATCGTGTCGCGTGCGAGGCCTTCGCGCTCCAGCCGCGCGAGCAGTTCACCGACGTAGTGGTCCATGAGCTGGATCGCGTCGAGGTAGTTGGCGTACTCCTCGCGCGCGACCGGATGGTCGGGCGTGTAGGGCGGGAGTTTCACCTGCGCGGCCTCGACGTGCCCGACCGGCGAGTCCTTCGAGCGGGCGTAGGTCCAGCCCGGCCCTTTGTGGCTTTCGTTGATCGTGATCTGCGCGAAGAACGGCTGGCCGGGTTTCCGCTGGTTCCAGTCGAAGCCGTCGCAGGGAGGTCCGTCGGTGAGGAAATTGAGGTCCGTCTTGCCCGTGCCCGACGCGCCCGTGATTCCGGGCACGCCGGTCACGGCGGCCTTCTTCGTCTTGCCCGGCCCGGGGGCGAGATTGGCGGTGAAGTAGCCTGCGTCGCGCAGGCAGTCGGTGAGGGTGCGGACACCCTCGGGCAGCGGCCGCTTGTTCCACTGCCACGTGCGGTGGTTATGCGCGCCGATCGTGGTTTGGTACATGCCCGTCATGATCGCCGAACGGCTGGCGGAGCAGACCGGTGCCGTCGTGAACGCGTTCGTGTAACGCACACCCCGCGCCGCGAGCCGGTCGAGATGCGGGGTGCGCACCAGCGGCTCACCGTAGCAGGCGAGTTGCTTGCCGATGTCCTCCGCGAGGATGAAAAGGACGTTGGGCTTCTCCGTCGGAGTGGCGGCGGTTCCGGTTTGGATCAGGCCGGCCAGCGCAAGGCCGAGCCAAAGGATTCGATGGAGCATGGGACGCCAAAGGGGTAGCGGAGCGACTGACTGACACTTCCCGTCACGGCCGCCCAGCGAAAATCCCGCGCCCGGGTCCGCTGGCTTCTAGGCCGCGTGCAGCCACGCCTTCGCCGCCGTGAGGTCCTGCGGCGTGAGGCCGTGGCTGGCGGCGAGAAGGGTAATGGTAACGTCGGCGCCGCCGGTCTTGAGGAGCGTGGCCAGACGGTCCGGGTGGTCGGGCGGCACCAGCGGGTCGGTCGAGCCGTTCAGGATCAGCACGCGACGGTCGGCGAGCGAACCGGCGGGCGCGGTTTGTTCGAGCACCACCATCGGACGAAGGAGAATCGCTCCACCGAGTGACTCCGGTCGGAGCAGCAGCAGGGAGGCGGCGATGTTGGCTCCATTGGAAAAACCGACCGCGACGAGCCGACGTGGCTCGAAGCCGTACCGTGCGGCGGCAGCGGCGATGAAGTCCGCCAACTGATGCGTGCGTCCGGCGACCTCCGCCGGATCAAAGACTCCTTCGGCTAGCCGTGCGAAGAATCGGAGCGCACCGCCTTCATTCACCTGGCCGCGCGGGCTGAGCAGAGCCGAGCCCGGGGAGATCGCCCGGCCCAGTCGCAGCAGGTCATGCTCCGTGCCGCCCGTTCCGTGAAGCAGGAGCAGCGGGGGAGCGGCCGGGTCGGAGCCCGGCTCGAAAATGTGGATGAACCCTGGGTCGTTCCGGGAGGTGTGCGGCATTGTGGCGTGGGAGCCCGACGCGACCGGGAGCGAAAGGGTGCGGACGGCTTCCGCAAGCCGCACGGTCTCAGGCCGCGTCGATTTTCGCGATCCGCGCCACGTGGCGTCCGCCCTCGAACTCGGTGGCGAGCCAGGTGCGCACGATCGCTAGCGCCTCGGCCTCGGTCACGGTGCGCTGACCGATCGACAGCACATTACCGTCGTTGTGGGAGCGGTTCCAAACAGCGGTCTGCTGGTTCCAGCAGAGCCCGCAACGCACGCCGCGCACGCGGTTGGCCACGATGGCCTCCCCGTTACCCGAGCCGCCGAGCACGATGCCACGTTCAAACTCGCCCCTCGCCACGGCCTCCGCCGCCGGACGGATCCAGTCGGGGTAGTCGCACGACGCGTCGGAATGCGTGCCGAAATCCCGCACCGTGTGCCCTTCGGCAAGCAGTTGGGCCTTGATCGCCTCCTTGTAGGCGAAACCGGCGTGGTCCGACGCGAGGGCGATGGTGAAGCGCTTCATGGGTCGTGGTTGTTAACGCCGCCCTGCCCACGGGAGACCAGCCGGAAATCAGGCTCCGGGCCTCGCCGGGTTCGTCACATTCTACGTGAACAATCCGGGGAGGAGTTGGTGGTCGATGCAGGGAGCGAATCCGGCCTTGAGCTCGCGGAGCAATCGGGAAGGCGCCCGTGTCATCGACGCTCGGTCGAGGTTCCCTTGGCGGTCGCCGTGGGCCGTGCCGTCCGCCCGAATCGCTCCAGCTATCGTGACGATGTTAGGATCAGAGCTGAAGACGTGAAGCGTCTGCGGAGAGACACCCGCGGTCCTGATTTTCCCTGCACCGTAAAAATGGGGCGACCGACGGGATTTGAACCCGCGACCCCAAGATCCACAATCTTGTGCTCTAACCAACTGAGCTACGATCGCCGTGAAAAGGGGACGCGGAAAGTCGCGTCGGCCCGCGGGGCTGTCAATCCCTTCGTTGGCCCACGCCACCAACCAGCATTCACCCCGAAAACGGCAGGCGAACGGCTCCGCTCCTGCGCAGGTCCCGCTTTCCTGAGTTCCAAATCCTCCCCGGCTTTTTTCCCTTACTCCGTCCTGCCCGCTTCATCGACCTCAACTCCGCGCCCTCGGCTTGGCTCCCCGTGTCTGTGTCCCGGCCTCTTCACTCCGTCACGCCCGCCGGCCCTGGCGCAGGTGGTCCACAAACACCGCCGCGATGATCACCAGGCCGATGATGATTTCCTGGAAATAAGTCGGCCACCCCATCTGCTGCGAGCCGTTGCGGAGCACGGCCATGATCAGCGCGCCGATCATCGATCCGAGCACCGTGCCGACGCCGCCGTTGAGGCTCGCGCCGCCGATGATCACCGATGCGATGATGTCGAGCTCCAGCCCGACCGCCACGGTCGGGTCGCCTTGGCGCAGCCGTGAGAGTTGGAACAAACCGGCGGCGCCGAAGAAGCAGCCGGCGAGCGCGTAGACCATCACCTTGAGCCGCGTGGTGGGGATGCCGCAGAGGCGCGCGGTGGCCTCGTTGGAACCAAGCGCGAACACGTGCCGCCCGAAGACCGTGTTGCGCAGCACCACCGCCGTCGCGACCGCCAGTGCCGCCGCGACCCACACGCCTGCGGGCAGCGCGTAGCCGAAGGGATCGGCGGTGGTCATCCAGCCGTTGATGGGCGAGGCGTCGTAATTGACCGTCTGGTTGTCGGCCAGCCACTTGGCCGCGCCGCGCGCCACCCCGAGCGTGCCGAGCGTGATGATGAACGGCACGAGCCGCAGGGCCGCGATCGCCGCGCCGTTGAGCAGGCCGAT
>CAXRGI010000345.1:0-5151 GCA_964229935.1 Opitutales bacterium | reverse complement strand
CGTCAACGAACGCATCCTGAACACGAATCAGGAGAACATCGCGTTCACCAACGCCGCCACCGACCCGCGCCACAACTTCGGCCTCGGCTACATGCTGCGCAACGGCCTCACCGGCGAGATCAACCCCGCCACCGGCCAGCCGTGGCCCCGCGGCGCCATCGCCAACGGCAGACTCACCTGGGACAACCTCAACGCCTGGGCCGGCTGGACCGCCTCCGAGTACGTCACGAACAAGACGTTCTCCGTCGCCGCCGAAACCGTCTGGACCCGCTGGCTCTCGACGCAGGCCGCCGTCCTTTACAACGACTACCAGAGCGATCGCGCCAACGGCGGCATCGCCAATCTCAGCGCCCCGCTGCTCAACGGCAACCCGCTCAACACCTGGGCCAACGGCGCCACCCTTTCCGACGTCGAGCAGCCCACGCGCCGCTGGGCCGTCCGCGGCGCCGCGATGCTCACCCACTCGCTCCTCCGCGACCGCCTGCAGAGCCAGACGCTCATCGGCTACGACATCGAGTGGGCCGACTCGGGGCCGACTGATTTCAGCTACTTCCTCGCGGATGCGAACTTCAACGTCGTCTATGATCCGCGCGTCCCCACGAACCTCGGCCGCACGCCGATGCCGCGGCTCTGGTGGTCCGTGGCCGACGGCCCGCAAAGGAAGCCCCTGCCGCGCGGCGGCTGGCTGTCCCCCCGCGTCACCTGGGGTGGCGTGAACTACGTTCGCCAGCCGAACAACCCGCGGGACCCCTCGTGGGTGCGACCGAACAATCCGCTCGGCCTCGCCCAGCTCGCCGGCCTGCCCGGCGTGAGCGGCCAGAACAACGAGGGGCACCACTGGGAGAATCGCACCGCCGGCCTGTACGCGTCGAACTACACCAGCTGGTGGGGTGACCGCTTCGCCACGCTGGTCGGAGTGCGCGCCAACGAGAATTTCAAGCGTACCCCAAACATCACCTCCACGGTCGCCACGCCCTGGGCCGAGTCCTCCGCCGGCAACCGCAGCTACAACCTCGGCCTGAACGCGCGACTCACGGAGGCGCTGCGCCCGTACTACAGCTTCTCCAGCACGTATAACATCCCGCTGGTGAACGCCAACGACCCGCTGGGCAACGCGCCGCGCACGTCGAGCGGCTCGGGGCACGAGGCCGGCCTGAAGTTCACCACGCGTGATCAGCGTTTCTCGGGCTCCCTGCAGGCCTTCCGCACCCATTCCAAGGACGAGATGATCAATGCCGGCGGCGGGGTGCGCGACCTCATCAACCCCACGGGGCTCAACGGCGCGCACAACGGGCCCGCCGGCGCGAAAAACCAGTGGACCAACCTCGACCGCACCACCCGCGGTCTCGAGCTCATCCTCACCGCGAGCCCCACACCGGCGTGGCGTCTGCGGCTCGCCGCCACCACGGCCGACGGACGCAATCTCTCCGACAAAAAATACCCGCTGCTCTGGAACGACCAGTTTCACCTCCGCAACGGCGTCGTCAGCTACCAGAACGGCACGCCGTTCACGGTGCCGGTAACCCCGTCGGTCATCGCGGCCAACATCGCCAACCTCAACCGGCAGATCGACCCGGCCACCATCCAGAACCAAGGCGAGTGGCAGCCGCTCACCCTCGCGATGATGAACGATCGCACCGGCCCCTACTGGGCGCAGCCGGCCGATGACAACGGGCGGCTCCAGACCAGCAATGTGCGCCGGGTCCTGCAGTACTTCGTCGGTCCCAACGGGACCGCCCTCACCGGGGTGACCGGCCTGCCGGTCTCCGCCATCCCGTACGCCTGGGCCGATCCTTTCGGCTCGAAGGGCGAGACCGTCGTGGCGCGGAAGGGCGAGTCCACGGTCGGCTACGCGCAGTACCGCTTCGTTCTCACCAACCACTACACCTTCTCGGGCGACACTTTCCTCCGGGGCTTCGGCGTGGGCGGGACCGTCGCGCTCGGCCTGAGGAACCGCACTTTCTATTACAACACGCCCGGAGGCGGCCGGGAGCTGTTCTCCTCTCCCGACACCTGGCAGGTGAACCTTGTCGCATCATACCGCCGCAAGCTCGGTTCGCGCTTCCTGTGGACCACGCAGGTGAACATCGAGAACGCCTTCAACCACTACGTGCTCGGCACGCTCCCCAACAACGGGAGCGGATTCACCCTCCCGGCGAACCTCGCCGTCACTTTCTACGGCCAGCCGCGACTCTACGTCTGGACGAACTCGATCTCATTCTGAAACGCCGGCGAGGAGGCTCCCGGCGCCGCGCTTAGAAGCTCAGCTTGGCGGAGAGCGTGTAGTTGCGCGGCACGAGGTAGGAGAAGTTGCCCGGCACGGTGATGCGCGCGGGTGAGGCGATGGTCTCGCCGGGCCGCGGGCGCAGGTTGGTGGCGTTCGTGCCGATCACTCCGCCGTTGCTGCCGAAGACCGGGGCGCGCCGGTCGAACAGGTTGTCGATGTTCAGGTCGACCTGCAGGCTGCGGCCCTCGCGCAGCCGGAAGGTATACGACAGGCTCGCGACCCCGCGGTAGTACGACGGCGCGTAGACAGAATCCCCCGGGCCCACCGTGGGATCATCGATCGCCGTGGCGGGATTGGCGGGATTGATGATCGTGTCGCTGCCGCGGTAGCCGACCACCTGACCGCTGCGGTAATTGATCCCCGCGCCTATCCGCAGGCCCTTCAGCGGGCCTCCCGGCAGGCGGTAGTCGGTCGCGAGATTCCCCACCCAGCGGCTGTTGCCGTTGGTCTCCTGCGGGACCTGCGCGGTCGTGTTCGGGATGACGGTGTCGATTAGGCTGTTCCAGCCGTTCACGGCCGCCTGCACCCGCTGCTGGTTGATCCGCGTCGGATCATTGAGGGCGGGATTGATGGAGGCGTCGTTGTTGGCGTCGATGAGCACGCCGGCGTCGGCGAGGATCTGGCGCGAGATCGCGTCCTGGCTTTTGAAGTAGGCGATGATGTCGGGGTACTGGTCGCGCACCAGCGCCTTGGTGTGGCCGGCGTTGAGGATCATGCGCCAGGACCGGGTGAAGTTCGCCGTGAGCTCGAACTCGTAGCCGGAGGTCTCCGAGGTGACCGTCGACCACACGTTCTGCGGGAAACGCGCGACGTTGCGGGCGTTGCGACCGACCGGACTCAGATCACCGACCACCGGGGCGTCGGAGATCGCGTTGTAGGCGCCATTGAAGCCCGAGGGGGACAGGACCGAAGTGCCCGCCTGGTAGGAGTTGAAATGCCCGACGTTGAGCGAGAGGCGGCCGTTGGGCAGCGTGAAGCGCACGCCGTAGTCCTTGCCGCGGGAGCTCGTGGGCGGGACCAGCGTGCCATCGACGCGCTGCTGCGGCGCGGTCAGGTTGAACGTCTCCGCGAGATTGGCGTAAACGCCGAGCCAGCGCGTGACGTTGAAAACCCCGCCCACCGTGAAAGTGCTGATGGTGGGCGACAGGGCCGGCGAGTCGTAGTCGTCGCGAAAGCGGTCGTTGGCGTACTGCGGC
This sequence comes from Opitutales bacterium, assembly GCA_964229935.1. Lineage (GTDB taxonomy): Bacteria > Verrucomicrobiota > Verrucomicrobiia > Opitutales > Opitutaceae > ER46. Next base: position 1,668 of record CAXRGI010000345.1, on the reverse strand, counting down.
TGGGGGAGGTTTGCGCCGTTGATGTTCGCGCGCGGCCGCACGTCGGCGATTTGCGCGGGACCCGTGGGCTGGCCGGCGGCATTCTTCGGCGTGTACTTCAGATCGTAGTAGTCGGCCGGTGCATCCTTCCGGAAAATGAGCGACGTGCCATCCCAGCCGGCCGGCATGTCGCCGGGCGCCAGCACCCGCTTGTCGGCGATGGTGGCGAAGTCCCGGCGAAACGCCCCGATCAGCACGAGGCGATTGCGGAACAGATCCAGGTTTCCGGCACCCTGCAGGAACTTGTACTCGCGCAGGCTGTTGCGGTTGTTGTCCTCGCGCCGTGTGTCGAACATCCACGTGGGGGTCACGGTCTCGGTCTGTCCGGTCACCGGGTTCACGAGGCTGACGGGCGCCCCGGCGGGCGGCGCGTACTGGCGGTTCGGCTGGTCGGAGTAGAAGCGGGTGTAGATCGCGTACTCGCTGTACTCCAGGTTATCGACCCAACTGCGGGCGTCAGGCGCGCGGCTGCGCAGCGGCAGGAGCAGGGTCAGGGCGCGGGCGATCGTGCGGTGTTCCGTCAGGCCCGCCATGCCGCTGAACTGCAGTTTGCCGATGCCCGTCTCGCGGATGTAGACCGCCTGCGCGCGGGCGCTCCGCATCTTGTTCGTGCGGAGATTCTGGTACTCCATGAACTCCATGAACGGCCGCAGGAAATTCGGGTTCGCCCCTCCGCCCGGCAGCGTGGAGTCGATGTCGATGTAGATGTCCTGCCCGCCGCGCCGCGCCAGACCGGTCTGCCCGTTGACGTCCCCTTCGTTGATGTCTCCCGCGATCTCCAGGAACAGGCTGTCGCCGAGTTGATAATTCGCGACGAGCGACAGGTCCTTGCCGGTCTCGGTGAAGGTGGGCCGCCGGTTGCTCCAGACGGTGGTCGACGCGCGCCCCGGCACCCGGAAGAAGCGCGACCCGGCGAGCGCCCGCGCGTACCGCTCGGCGGCCGGCACGCCGAAGTCGTCGTCAACCATCGCCTGGTTGTTCAGCGAAAGCCCGGGCGTGCGGATCGGCACGCCGTTGATCAGATTGGTGAGCGAAAGCGTGGTGCTCTGCGCCGCCCCCTTGGTGACGTAACGGTTCTCGAAGTTCAGCACGCGCCCGCCGAAGTCGGCGTGGGTCACCCACCGCATGCCCGACCGCACGATGCCGGCGGCCGCCTGCTCGGCGTTGGAGGGCGCCACCGCCGGGATTCCGCCGAAGGTGGTGCGGCCATCCCACGCGGAGAGACGGTCACGCAGCGACGTCGTGCCTCGCAGCTCCCGGCTGCGGCCGTACTCCGCCTCGGCCCGCAACGTCAGCCGCGGCGTCGCCTTGAGCGTGGCCGCGACGTGCGCCCCGTAACGGTCCCGCCACTCGTTGTCGCGCCAGGTGTCGGACTGGTCCCACACGACGTTGGTGCGCAGGGCGAAGGTGCGGCCGACGGCGCGGTTCACGTCGCCGACGAACCGGTAGCGATTGTAACTGTCGAGTTGGAGGCGGCCGCTCTGGAAATCGCGCGAGAGGTCGGCCTGCTTTGTCACCGAGTTGACGGTGCCGCCGACGCCGCCGGCGCCGTAGAGCACCGCGTTGGGGCCGCGTCCGTAGTCGACGCGGTCGAGGTTGTAGCTGTCGGCCGTGATGATGTACGGGAAG
>CAXRGI010000344.1:0-4180 GCA_964229935.1 Opitutales bacterium | reverse complement strand
TCAGGCCCGCGAGGTCTTGGGCTCGAGGGACCGCGCCACGGCGTGCACCTCCGGCCAACGGGTGGAGGGGATGATCGGGCCGAGGTGGCTGACCGTCTCCGCGCCCATGAGGGAGGCCAGCTCGCCGCAGGCCGGCAGCGGCCAGCCGCGCAAGTGCGCGAAGAGGAACCCGGCCGCCCAGGCGTCGCCGGCGCCGTTGGTGTCGACCACCTGCGCCACGCGGCGCGGTTCAACCCGGTGGAGCTTCTCCCCGTGTCCGATCCACGCGCCGTCCTTGCCGACCTTCACCGCCGCCAGCACGCCGTGGCCGGCGAGGCGGCGGGTCAGCGTGTCGAAGGGCGAGGAGTTATCCTCAAACAACGCGCGGATCTCGTCCTCGTTGGCGAAAACGATGTCGATCCCGCGCTGGAACTGGCCGAAGAGCCAGGCGCGTGAGGCGTTCACGACCTCGAAAGACGAGAGGTCGAGGCGGGTGGTGCAACCGGCGGCGCGGGCCGCCGTGAGCACCGCGTCTGCCAGCGCCTGGTTGAAGACGAGATAGCCCTCGATGTGGGCGTGGCGGCACCCGGCGAAGTCAGCGGCGGATATTTCCTCCGGCGCAAGGGTCAGGGCGGCGCCCAGACACGTGCGCATGGTGCGCTGCGCGTCGGGCGTGACGAGGGCGAGACAGCGGGCGTTGGCGTGCGGGCCGCGCTTGAAGCGACGCCCGTCGACGCCGGCCGCCTCGAACGTGCGGCGGTAGATGTCCGCGGCCTCGTCGTGGCCGAGTTTCCCGAGGAAGGTGCTGCGCAGGCCGAGGCGCGTGGCGTTGAAGGTGGCGTTGGCGGCCGAGCCGCCCGTGGCGTGCGCCGGCGCTTCGCCGAGCAGCGAGACGATGCGCGCCATCTCATCGGCGTCGACCAGCACCATGCCGCCTTTGTCGCCGGCCACGTGGCGGCGGAGAAATTCATCCGGCACCCGCGCGAGCAGGTCCATGATGGGCGAACCGACGCCGATGAGGTCGTAAGTGGCCATGGTTCAGGAAATTCCGGTCACGGTGAGGCTGGTCGCGAGTAGCGGCTCGTCGTCGATCTCGATCAGCAGCGAGTATTCCCCGGGCCGGGGGAAGCTGAGGTCGCGGATCTCGTTGATGAGATTGATCCGGTGGAGCGGGCTCTGGGTCTGGAAGGGACGCTCCAGCAGCGGTTGCATGGCGGTGGGGTCGAGTCCCATCGAAATGCGCAGCTTGTGCTCTCCCGGGGAGCAGTCGGTGATCGTGAGGAACCACACCATGAACGGGTGCGTGACCGGGAACTGGCGCGCCTGGATGTTCGAGAAGATCCCGAGAATCGTGTGCTTGCCCGAACCGGGGTCGATGTGGACGCCGTCACAGGTGAGCCACGCCAGCAGCTGCGGTTTGGATTGCACCCGCGGAGGAGGGGGGCGGCCGGACGCCGGCGCAAATGATTTTTCTTGGAGCGAGCGTCGACTGCGTTTGCCTCGCCCTTATGCCGCTCGCTGAGGTCGTCGTCCGTGCCTTCACCATCGACCTGAGTGAATACCCGCGCTGGGCCGTCATCCTCGCCGGCACCGCCGTAGCCGCGGTTGCGCTCTGGCTGATGATGAAGGTCCTGAAGTGGACCCTCTGGCTGTTGATCGTCGCCGTCGTGCTCGGCGGTCTGGCGTGGGCCGGCTGGGAGTTGCTGCGCTAGCCGGGTCCGTCGCTTTTTCTCGCCGCCCGCCGAGCTTTGTCTTGCCGGCGGCTGACGGGGCCCGCCAGCCTCGCGACCCGTGAAATACATTTTCGTCACGGGCGGGGTGGTGTCCTCCTTGGGTAAGGGACTTACGGCGGCGTCGCTGGGCGCGCTGCTTGAGATGCGCGGCCTGGTCGTGCGCATCCAGAAGTTCGATCCCTATCTGAACGTCGATCCGGGTACCATGAGTCCCTTCCAGCACGGCGAGGTCTACGTGCTGGAGGATGGGGCGGAGACTGACCTCGACCTCGGCCACTACGAGCGTTTCACCAGCGGCAAGCTCTCGCGTCTCAACAGCCTCTCCTCGGGCCAGGTGTACGAGGCGGTGATCCAGAAGGAGCGCCGCGGCGCCTACCTCGGGAAAACGGTGCAGGTGATCCCTCACGTCACCAACGAGATCAAGGAGCGCATCTACGCCGGCGGGAAGGACGCCGACGTGCTCATCACCGAGATCGGTGGCACCACCGGCGACATCGAGGGCCTGCCGTTCCTGGAGGCGATGCGGCAGTTCGCGCTGGAAGTCGGGCCCAAGGACGCCGTCTTCATCCACGTTACACTCGTTCCCTACCTTAACGCGGCCGGTGAGCTGAAGACGAAGCCCACGCAGCAGTCGGTCGCCAAGCTGCGCGAGATCGGCATCCAGCCGCACGTCCTGGTATGCCGCACGGACCATCCGCTGGACCACGACCTGCGCGACAAGCTCTCGATGTTCTGCAACGTTCCGGTGAAGGCCGTGATCGAGTGCCGCGATGTCGCTCACTCGATTTACGAACTGCCCCTGGCCCTGCAGCGCGAGGGCATGGACCAGCTGGTGCTCGACTTGTTCGGGCTCAAGAACCGCCCGCCGAAACGGAACCTGTGGGAGGAGATCGTCCGGCGCATCCTTAACCCCCGGCACGAGGTCACGATCGGCGTCGTGGGCAAGTACATCGAGCTGCAGGACGCCTACAAATCCGTGTATGAGTCGATTACGCACGCCGGCATCGCGCACCACTGCAAGGTGAACATCCGCCGCATCGACGCCGAGGACCTCGAGAAACGGAACGGTCTCTCGCTGCTGCGCGGTCTCGACGGCATCCTCGTGCCCGGGGGATTCGGTGATCGCGGCACCGAGGGAAAGATCGCCGCCGCCCGCTACGCGCGCGAGAAGGGGGTGCCTTACTTCGGCCTCTGTCTCGGGCTGCAGATCGCGGTGATCGAGTTCGCCCGCAATGTCCTGCGTCTCAAGGGCGCCAACAGCACCGAGTTCGACCCCGCCTGCGCCCATCCCGTCATCAACATGATGGAGGAGCAGAAGAAGATCATCGATAAGGGCGCCACCATGCGGCTCGGCAGCTACGAGTGCGCCCTCACGCCCGGCACGCTGGCCCACCGGGCTTACGGCGCCGACAGCGTCCGCGAGCGCCACCGACACCGGTTCGAGGTCAACAATGCCTATGTGGATCGGCTCCGGCGCGGCGGGATGATCTTCAGCGGCGTCAATCCCCGCCGTAATCTCGTCGAGGTCATCGAGCTCAAGGGCCACCCGTGGTTCGTCGCCACGCAGGCCCATCCCGAGTTCCAGTCCAAACCCAGCAAGGCCCACCCGCTGTTCGCCGCCTTCATCGGGGCCGCTTTGCGCGGGAGCCGGAAGCGCCTCGGCCGCACCGCGCGCCGATGAGCCGTCGGCCGCCCTCCTCCATGCTTTTCGACCCGAATCGCCTGCTGCTGATCGCCGGGCCGTGCTCGCTGGAGAGCGACTCCGTCTGCCGCGCCGTGGCGGGCGCGCTCGACGGCCTGCGCCGCGCCCACCCGGAGCTCAACCTCGTCTTCAAGGGGTCGTTCGACAAAGCCAACCGTACCTCGCTCGCGGGCGAACGCGGCACCGGCCTCGAGGTCGGTCTCGAACTCCTCGCGCAAGTGAAACGCGAGCACAGTTTCCCGGTGCTCACCGACGTGCACGAGACCGGGCAGATGGCGCGCGTGGCGGAGGTGTGCGACGTCGTCCAGATCCCGGCGTTCCTCTGCCGGCAGACCGACCTTCTGCTGGCGGCCGCCGCTACCGGGCGCGTCGTCAACGTGAAGAAAGGCCAGTTCCTTTCGCCGCCGGAAATGACGCATGTCACCGCCAAGCTGCGCGAGGGCGGAGCGCGCGAGGTATGGCAGACCGAACGCGGCACCACCTTCGGTTACCAGAACCTCGTGGTCGATATGCGCGCGTTCCCGATCATGGCCCGCAACGGCTTTCCCACCGTCTTCGACGCCACGCACGCCGTCCAGTTGCCGGGCGCCGGGGGAGGCCGCAGCTCCGGCCAGCGCGAGTTCGTGCCCACGCTCGCCCTCGCCGCCCTCGCCGCCGGGGCCGACGGCCTCTTCATCGAGACGCATCCCGATCCCGACCGCGCGATCAGCGACGGTCCCAACATGATTCCCCTCGCTGAGCTGCCGGCACTCGTGCGCCGCTGCCT
>CAXRGI010000343.1:0-5155 GCA_964229935.1 Opitutales bacterium | reverse complement strand
TACCTGCATCGGTTCCTGCTCACCGCGATGATCGCGGACTGGCGTAGCCTGTGGGCGCGCCCGGAACTGCCGTTCTATATCGTGCAACTCCCCAACCGGGACAACGAGCCGCGCTGGGCGGTCGTCCGTGAGTCACAGGCGGAGGCACGCCGATTACCGCGCACGGGAATGATCACCACGATCGACATCGGGCAGTCGTGGGATCTCCACCCGCGGAACAAGCACGAGGTCGCCGAGCGTCTCGCCAACCTGATCCTCAGCCGCGAGTACGGCCGCGCCACGTGGCCGGGAGAAGCAGAGTTCACCCATGTCGAACGGACGGGGTCCTCTCTCCGCGCGCACTTCAAGGGCGCGGAGCACGGCCTTCGCACCAAGGACGGAAAGCCGCCGGCCGCGTTGGCGATCGCGGGATCCGACCGGATGTTTCATCCCGCTATGGCCCGACTCGACGGGCATACGGTGATCGCCGAGCATCCCGCCGTGCCGGATCCGGTCGCCATTCGTCACGCGTGGGAGCCATCCGCGGCGGTGAATCTCACCCACGCCGGCGGGATGCCGATCGCCCCTTTTCGCAGCGATGATTGGCCTGTCGATGGCGAGGAAAGGATGCCTCGGGCCCTGGAAATCAGGGCATCGCTGCCCTCACGCTTCACCGGCGGGGAACTCACAAGGCCAGATTCGATCTGGCTCGCGGGAGGCGACATCACCCGGCTCGGCGACACCGCCCCCTTGATCCTGCGCGGCGGAGGCCAATCGCAGCCCATCCTCGTGCGAGGCTTCCCGGTGCGCCCGGGCGCTCAGGCCAGCCCGGCCATCTTCTGGACGGCCGAACCGAACCTCGACGCGCGCTCGGGCGTGACCTTCGAGGTGAAGGCGTTTGTGACGAACGTGGGCAACCCTGACCGCGGCTTCGATATCGAGGTGGGCCTGCGGCGGGAGGACGGCTCGTTCCGGCGTCACCTGATCTCCGCTTTTCCGATGCGCCTTTTGGCGTTCGAAAACAACCCGGCGCCCCGCATTTCCCAGGCTACTCACACGCTCCTGCTGCGGAGCGCCCTCGACTATGGAGCAGCGATCTACCGGATAGCGGTCAGGCCAGACGGCATCGCGCAGATCTATCTCAACGGTTCGCTCGTCGGCACCAACTCCGGCGAGGTTCTGTCCGGACCCGGACCAACTCCCGAACGTTCCTACCTCCGGGTCGGAAAGACGGTCGCCACCGGGGAATGGTCAGCCACGATTCACGGCGTGGCTTTCGACACTTCTGGCGCGTATGCCCCCGCCCCTTTGACCAAAGTGGAAAAAGAGGCCCTGCGCGGGGTGGACACTGAGCCGTGACGTAACCTCCAGAACAGTCAGCCGCCGGCCCCGCACATCTCGCCCCCCCAAGCCCCGCAATTTCACCCCATGACCATTCGATCGCTGCCCCGCACCGCCTTGATTCTTCTCGGGCCGTTGCTGTTCACCCTCATCGGCTCCGCCCGCGCCCAGACTGGCACCATCACCGGGTGGGTCGGCAACCAAGCCACGCGCACTCTGCTCAGCGGCGCCACGGTCGAGGTGGCCGCGCTCGGGCTATCCACGCGTACCGACGACCGCGGCTACTACACCCTCGCAGGCCTGCCCGCCGGCGAGCACGTGGTCGTCGCCTCCTACGCCGGCCTCGATCCGCAATCGGTTTCCCTCCGCGTCACGGCCGGCGCCACAACCCCAAGGAACTTCGAACTGACCAGCGCCGTCTACCGTCTCGGCGAATTCAAGGTCAGCGCCGACCGGGAGGGCGCCGCCGCCGCCCTCACCGCTCAGCGCAACGCCGGCAACGTCAAGAATGTCATCGCCATGGATTCCTACGGCGACCTGCCGAACCTCAGCGTCGCCGAGCTCGCCGGACTCATGCCGGGCGTCGCCGTGAACTTCTCCGACGACGGCGTCGCCAACGGCATCCAGGTGCGCGGCGCGGCCGCCACCCTCAACCGCGTGACAATCGACGGCGGACTGAAGGCCGGCTCGGGCGCCACCCGCCAGTTCCCGTCCGCCCAATTCACCGGCGCCGGCTTCGCGGAGGTGGAGCTCACCAAGGGCCATCGGCCTGATACCGGCGCCGACTCCCTCGGCGGCACCGTCAATCTGAAGAGCCGCTCCCCGCTCAGCATGCGGGAACGGCGACGGGTGGACTACACCGCCTACGCGCGCGTGGCACCTTCGTTCACCGAGCAGGTCGCCTGGCGCCGGAAGCACCGCAACCACCCCATGCTCAACTTCGGCTACATGGAGGTCTTCGACGTCGCCGGCGGAGAGCGCAACCTGGGCGTCTCCCTCAACGCGTTCTACAGCGAGAACGCCAACGGACTCTTCGTCACCGACCGGCTGTACCAGCCGAACGCCACGTCACCGACTTTCAACTACGACTACCGCGTCCAGGACAAATACAACAACCGCAAGATCTACAGCGGCCGCTTCCTCGCCGACCTCCGTACCTCGCCCGCCACCACGTGGCGGCTCATCGCCGGTCTGGTGCGCAACGACGAGCCCTACGTCCACCAATACACCGCGCGCATCTTCACCAACCAGGTCGTGGGCACCACCGGCACCGCCGGCATCCTGCCCGGCTACACCGACCTCGTCACCTCGGCCCGCCAGACCGCCGCGACCCAGGTCCAGACCACCGACCAGATGGTCCGCACGTGGCGCATCTTCGGCGACCTCAGCCTGGGAGCGGAACACAAGTGGCAGCGCCTGCACGTGGATTACACGGCCGCCTACAGCTGGAACCAGTTCAACCGCAGCACCGGCAAGGCCGGCGCCAACCTGGTGAACAATCTCGCCAACATCGGCTGGACGATCGACCGCTCGCGCTCGGAGCTCTACCCGCAGTTCATCCAGACCGGCGGACCCGACGTCCGGGACCCGTCCAACTACCGCCCGATCGCCAACGGGCTCACCGTGCGCAGCCAGGACGATTACGAACAGGTGGCCGGTTTCACCGCCAACGCGCGACTGCAGCTCGTCGAGGGCCGCGCGGTGTTCCTCAAGGCCGGTCTCGACTGGCGCGAGGTCGCCATCGACCAGATCAACCGCGACCGCCGCTACAGCTACACCGGCACGGCTCCGCTGCCCCACGATGCCACGGCCGAGATGCGCTCGGGTTTCGGCATCCCGCACTGGCACCCGGGCGTGTTCGTGCGGGGCGGCGCGCTCGTCGACCCGTCCGTCTGGAGTCAGGACGCTTACTTCCACGAGCAGCTGCGCTACACCGGAACCCGCGCGGCCACGGAAAGCGTCACCGCCGGCTACTTCATGACCGAGGGCCGATTCGGCCGTGACGGCTGGCTCGGGCGCACTGGTTTTCTCGGCGGCGTCCGCACCGAGGTGACCGCGACCGAGGGCCGGGGCTACGTCCGCGCGCGCAGCCTCTCGACCGCCGCCCAGCAGGCCGCCGATCCGCGGGGGACCGCCGCGCGCGACTACGGGTCGAATTTCCGGGTGAACGAGTCCCGCTACACGCAGTCGTTCCCCAGCGCTCATCTGAGCCACGATTTCACCGCCAACCTCAAGGCCCGCGTGAGCTGGTCCACCAGCTTCGGCCGGCCGAATATGACGAACATGTTTCCGACGGAGACCCCGAACGAGGCCGGCCGCTTCGTGACGGTCAGCAATCCGGGCCTGCTTCCGCAATCGAGCACCAACTGGGACGCGACGCTCGACGCGTACTTCCGGCCGGCGGGCTACGTTTCGGTGGGCTGGTTCCGGAAGCGCATCCGCGACTACATCATCGCGGGCGCGACCGCCGGCCAGATTGGCGCCGGCAATGACAACGGCTTCGCCGGCGAGTACGATGGCTGGGAGCTGCGGCGCTCCACCAACGGCGGCACGGCGACCGTGTCGGGCTGGGAATTCTCCTACCAGCAGCAGTTCACCTTCCTCCCGGGGATTTTTCGCGGCCTGAGCCTCATGGCCAACTACACGGTGCTCGACACGTTCGGCGACTTCGGCGGCCGCACCACGCTCGGGGCCGGCGCGGTCGCGGGCTTCATCCCCCGCACGGCCAACCTGGTTCCCAGCTGGCGCCTCGGTCGCCTGAGCGGCCGCGTGCGCCTGAGCTACACCAGCGGTTTCCTCGACACCTACAATGCCACCACCCCCGCGCTGAACACCTACTCCCGCCGGCGTATCCTGGTGAGCCCCAGCCTAGCCTACGAACTGCGTCCTTCCCTTGGCCTCTCCCTCGAGGTCTCCAACCTCACCCGCCAGTTTCAGGAGCGTTACCAGGGGCCGCTTCGTTTCACCCAGATCCGCGACAATCCGGTCTCCGTCACCTTTGGAATCAAAGGTCGTTTTTAAACCCCAGCCCGCTTCCCGCATGAACTCCGCCCTTCTTTCCAACCGCCGCCAGTTCCTGCGCGGCGCCACCGCCGCGGCCACGGTCGCCGCGTTGCCGATCTCGCTCCGCGCGGCCGCAGGGCACGGCCTGATCATCGGTCTTTCGCAGTACTCGCTGAAAGGCCTCTTCTCGTCCGGGAAGCTCGATCCGCTCGACTACCCCGCGTTCGCGCGGAGGGAGTTCGGGATCACCGAGCTCGACCTGTGGGAGGGCGGCCTGCCCGCCGACCGTCTTGACGATGAGCGCTACCTCGCCGATCTGCGGAAGCGCGCGGGTGACGCCGGCACGAACTTGTTCCTCCTCATGGCCGGTGTCGTCGACGCGACCGGCGGCACCGGCAAGGCGAAGAAAAAGGCCAAACCCGCCGATCACGCCGCCTCCCTCGCGCGCGGCGCGCGTCTCGGCTGCCGCTACGTGCGCTTTTTTCTCAGCGCCCCCGATGGCGACCGCGCGGCGGCCGTCGCCCGTTCCGCGGCGGCGCTCGCCCCTCTGGCCGACCTCGCCGGCCAGCGCGGGATCACGATCGCGATTGAGCCGGGTGCCTCCGTCCTCAGCCAGGACGGCGCGTTTCTCGCCGAGGTGATGGAGCGCCTCCGCCACCCCCATTGCCGGCTGATGCCCGACTTCGGCAAGCTCCGCGGCGACATCTACGCGGGCACGCAGGCGATGATGCCCCACGCGGCCGTGATCTCAGCCAAGACCCATGAGTTCGACGCGGCCGGGAACCAGGTGGAGTTCGATTACTTCCGCCTCATGCGGATCATCGCCGCCTCC
>CAXRGI010000342.1:0-5903 GCA_964229935.1 Opitutales bacterium | reverse complement strand
CGCTGCACTTTTTGCGTGAAAATCCAGACGCAGCAATCATCATCACCGATCTGCGTATGCCTAAGATGGACGGGCTGTCCTTCGTGGCAGCCTACCGTAAACAGTATACGGGTCCGAACGCAGCCCAGATCGTAGTTGTCTCAGGTAATGCCGGCCTCTCGGATGCGGTGTCTGCGCTGCGCCTAGAGGCCGTCGATTTCCTGATGAAGCCATTGTCACGCGCTAGCGCCTTCGACGCACTGCGCAAGGCAAGTTCCGCCTATATTACACGAAGGGGCGCAGCTTCGCAGAATTTTGCCGTCCTTAGGCAGGCCGAGGCTGTTGCCAGCCACGCACTGAAACTGGCCAACGACTTCGCTTCTCTTGTCACGGGCACGGGCCGGCCGCGCTCGCCTTTGTTCGTTCCGCGCGGGACCGTGCCGACTTCGTTGCCGGCACCGGCACCGGCACCGGCAGAGGCGCCAGCGCGGCGCGTCGATGTCGAAATCAATCCGTCGCCGGCAGCGATGCCGCATGCCGAACACGTCAAGAGACGGCTGAGGGCGTTGATCAAGCTGCGGCAGATACGGGCGGTTCATTTCCAGGAAGATTTATTTTCCGATCCTTGCTGGGACATGCTGCTTGATCTCATGGAAGCACGACTTCAAGACAAGACGGTGTCTGTATCAAGCCTGTGTATAGCGTCCGGCGTCCCGCAAACGACCGCCCTGCGGCGGATCGAGGATCTGATCGGTGCCAGGTTAATCGATCGAAAAGACGATCCGGCTGACCGCCGTCGTGTATTCGTGTACCTGACAGATGATTGCGCGGGCCGTTTTGCCGGCTATCTCGACGACATAAGCCAGCTCTTTTAGCCGGCCCCATTATCTCTGGGCATAAAAACCTTCAAGCTTGCGATTGATGGCTTTGTCCTGCCCAAAAGGCCACTGACGGGTGATGCTTGGAAAAATGGTCGCTAGCTGTTCTCTCGGTTTCGTTCTTTGTCATGTCTACTTCCGGCCTCAAGATGTTCTTCTTTAAACAGCGTCGCTCATAATCGAGATTCATACGGCGCAAAAGACGTTCGATGCGCTAATTGTGATGGCGCCTTAAGTACAGCGCGCTTCCTTTGAGCGCCCCAACGTGCAGTCCGGAGATTCTGTAAAAAAATGCCCGACACCGCGGTCGTCGTTGGGTTGGCGTCGCAGCTAACAGGCGAATCACGCTATGGCAGTTCAGGAGAGGTTACCGGCTGACAATCAGCCGTAAGCGTCCGGCGGGGGCCGCCTTGCGCGGCGGCTGAGTTGTCGCGGAAGGTGCGACCTTAAGTCCGTACTTAAGGTCGGCATTATGAAGGTCGAGGTTTTGACCGGGGTCGAGCGGCGGCGGCGGTGGTCGGCGGACGAGAAGGCGCGGATCGTCGCGGAGACGTTGGTGCCGGAAGCGCGCGTAAGCGAGGTAGCCCGGCGGCACGGCCTGGCGCGGAATCTGCTGTTCACGTGGCGGCGGCTGGCACGCGAGGGGGAGCTCGGCGGCGGAGCCGTGCCGAGAATGATTCCCATGCAGATCGCAGCGCCAGGATCGGCGCCGGCGCCAAGAGCGGACGGCGGCGCGAGGGCAAAGCGCAACGACAGCCTGATCGAGATCGATCTGGGCGACGGCCGATGCGTGCGAGTGGGACCGGATGTGGATGCGAGCGCGTTGCGGCGGGTGCTCGACGCGCTGAGCAGACGATGATCCCGATCCCGGCCGGGGTAAGGGTGTGGCTGGCGACGGGATACACGGATCTGCGGCGCGGGTTCGACGGGCTGGCGCTGATCGTGCAGGAAACGCTGCGGCAGGACCCGCATAGCGGCCATCTGTTCGTCTTCCGGGGCAAGCGGGGCGACCTGATCAAGGTGCTGTGGCATGACGGTCAGGGGATGTGCCTGTTCGCCAAGCGGCTGGAGCGGGGCCGGTTCGTGTGGCCGACGACGGTGGGCGGGACGGTGACGATATCGGCGGCGCAGCTCGGCTATCTCTTGGAAGGGATCGATTGGCGGATGCCGCAGCACACATGGCGTCCGGTTGCGGCGGGATAGCGCTTTCCAGTTTGCAAGAGTCGGTGCGCGTGATTCACTCTGGAGGTGAGCGACTCGGAGCTTCCGTCTGATCTTGCCGCGGCGCACGCGATGATCCGTGCCGAGCGCGCGGCGCGGCTGGAGGCTGAAGCCCGGGCGCGGGTGCTCGATCTCGAGATCGAGCGGATCAAGCTTCAGCTCCTGCGCTGGAACCGCGAGCGCTTCGGCCGGTCGGCGGAGCGCGGCGCACAGATCGCGCAACTCGAGCTGACCTTGGCAGACCTGGAGGAGACGGCCGCTGCGGCCGATGTCGGAGCCGAACTCAAGGGCCGGACGACGGAGGTCCGGGGCTTCACGCGGAAGAAGCCAGCGCGGCGCCCGCTGCCCGAGCATCTGCCGCGGGTGCGCGTGGTCGAGCCGAGCCCAACGGCTTGCCCATGCTGCGGCGGAGCGCTGCGTAAACTCGGCGAGGACATCACCGAGTCGCTGGAGCACGTCCCGGCACGCTGGCTGGTGATCCAGCATGTCCGTGAGAAGCTCTCCTGCCGGGCTTGCGAGACGATCACCCAGCCGCCGGCGCCGTTCCATCCGATCGCCCGCGGGCGGGCCGGGCCGAATCTCCTGGCCGAGGTGGTGTTTGCCAAGTACGGGATGCATCTGCCCCTGAACCGCCAGAGCGCCCGCTTCGCTCGCGAGGGCGTGGAGATCGACGTCTCGACCTTGTGCGGTTGGGTGGGTGCCGTGAGCGCCAGCCTTGAGCCGCTGGTCGATCTGATCAAGGACCACGCTCGCGCGGGTCCGCGCATCCACGCCGACGACACGCCGGTGCCGGTCCTGGCCAAGGGCAAGACCCGGACCGGCCGGCTGTGGACGGTGGTGCGCGACGATCGCCCCTTCGGCGGCACCGATCCGCCAGCCGCCGCTTACTTCTACTCGCCCGACCGCAGCGGCGAGCACCCGCGGGCGTTTCTCAAGAACTTCGCCGGCATCATGCAGGCCGATGCCTTCTCCGGCTTCGGGCAGCTCTACGCGCCCGGCCGGGAGGCCGGGACCATCCTGGAGGCGGCGTGCTGGGCGCATGGCAGGCGCAAGCTCTTCGAGCTGGCCGATCTCAAAAAGGCGCCGATCGCCATCGAGGCCGTCCGCCGAATCGATGCGCTGTTCGAGATCGAGCGCGACATCAACGGCCTCTCCGCCGGGGCACGGCTGGTGGCGCGCGAGGAACGCTCGCGTCCATTGGTCATCGATCTCGAAGCCTGGCTCCACGCCCAGCGCGCCACGGTCTCGGCCAAGTCGGAGATCGGCAAGGCCATCGACTACATGCTCAAGCGCTGGCCGGCGTTCGTCCGGTTCCTCGACGACGGCCGCATCTGCCTCAGCAATAACGCCGCCGAGCGCGCGCTGCGCGGCATCGCCGTCGGCCGCCACAACTGGACCTTCGCCGGCTCCGACGAAGGTGGCCATAGGGCCGCCAACATGTACACGCTCATCGAGACCGCCAAGCTCAACGGCATCGACCCACGCGCCTGGCTCGCAGACGCGCTCAAGCGCCTGCCCGGCCATCCCGCCAAGCGCATCTACGAGCTCCTGCCCTGGAACTGGACGCCGCAACTCACCGCTGCCGTTGCGGCGTAGTCCGTTCCCCTTCTGATCCGCTCAGCATTTGCAACAACTCATGCCGCGGCCGTCACCGGACGCTTACACTTCTGGCTGTAACAGTAGATGAAAAAAAGGCGCAAGCGCTTATGGTAGAATGCGCCGTGTGGTGTTCATCAAGCGAATGCAACTGCGTCAGATGGCAGCTACTAGCGTTGGCCTACCAGTGCTTCTGGTGAAGCGCGGCCAATCTAACAATCTGGTAAGCGCCGGGCGTTAGCTGCGACTTTCCTGACGCCAAATCATGGTCGGCGTCGCCCTTTGTAAAATGAGCGCGAGCCTGATTGCGCCCGCTGTAGCCCTCGTCAGCCCTTCGGCTTCTGCGGCGGATGTCCAGCCACCACCGGATGATCGAGCGTTGATGGTCCCTTGGCCATCGCGCCACCGGGTTCGCCCCATCCGGTCACTGATGGCCCGAAGAACTCCTTGTTCACCGCCGTGAACTCCCGGAAGCGCTCGGGGATGTCGTGGTCTTCGTAGATCGCGTCGACCGGGCAGACCGGGAGGCAGAGGCCGCAATCGATGCTCGTGGACGCTTTAATCCGCCAGCCCCAGAAATATCAGGGCCGCCCGGTTGAGCCGCAGCATGTCGGTATCGTTCAGGCGCCCGATCCGCGTGCCGAGCTTCGCGCGGGGCACCGTCGTGATCTTGTCGATCATCGCGTGGGAGGGCTCTTTCAGTCCGTTACTCGCCGTCGATGCGATGGCCAGCCGGAGCAGCGGCGCCTCCGTCGGGTCGGTGGTGAACGGACAGATCGTGACCGAATCGCGGGTTTCGAACCGGTCGGACTGGACGATGACGACAGGCCGGGGCTTGCCGGCATAGTCCCTGGCGCCGGAAGCGGTCCATATCTCGCCGCGATTCATCCGAGCTTGATCATGGAGATATCGTCGACAAACGCCTGATCGCCGGCGGCATGCCGGCTCTCGGCGAGGCGCCGGCATTGGCGCCGGGCCTCGGCCGCAAACCTCGGCGAGCGCGTATCCGGAACCCAGATCTGGATCGGCCGCAGGCCCTGCGCCCGCAGCCGCTGACGGTGCGCGCGGACCTTGTCGCGCGACGGTGCGGCCTTCTGGCGGGACGGCTTCGTCCCGGACGCGGATGGCATGGCAGGCTTTCCTCCGTTACATGTAACCTAACACGGGCCCGCCATTCTTTCAAGGAGCGGCGCGGCGAAGTGGAGCCTGCCGAAAGGGGACCACAGCCGTGCGCGCGCGTGCCCTGCAGCTCTCGTCAAGCCTTCGGATGCTTCGCCACCGTCGGGTGATCGAGCGTCGATGGTCCCTTGGCCATGGCGCCGCCGGGTTCGCCCCAGCCGGTGACGGCCGGGCCGAAGAACTCCTTGTTCACCGCCGTGAACTCCCTGAAGCGCTCGGGGATGTCGTGGTCCGCGTAGATCGCGTCGACCGGGCAGACCGAGAGGCAGAGGCCGCAATCGATACACTCCGTCGGCTGGATGTACATCATCCTTCCGCCGATATAGATGCAGTCGACCGGGCAGGCCTTCATGCAGGCGCCGTCTTTCACGTCGATACATGCCGAAGTGATGACGTAGGTCATTAAAAGAATGACCTCATGCTGAGGAGCGCCGCCCTCGGCGCGTCTCGAAGCATGGCCACCCTTCGAGACGGCCGTGAAGACACGGCCTCCTCAGGGTGAGGTTGTTTTTCAAGCTCAGCGCCCCTTCCACACCGGTGTGCGCTTCTCCTGGAAGGCGCGCACGCCTTCGAGGCCGTCCTCTGATTCGAGCGCGGCGACCAGGGCGGGGAGGCGCTGGGCCTGCGCTTCCACCGGAGTCAGGTGCTTCGTGCGCCTGACGATCTGCTTGATGGCGCGGACCGAAAGCGGCGCGCAGGTCAGGATGTCGGCGACCCAGCGCTCAATGGCCTCGTCGAGCTTCGCCCGTGGCACCACCTCGTTGACCAGGCCGAGCCTGGCCCACTCCGCGGCCGGCAGACGGCGTGCGGTGAGCAGCAGCCCCATGGCGAGCTTCTCCGGGATCATGCGCGGCAGCAGGATCATGCCGCCGTCGAGCGGCAGGCGGCCGACGCGCGGCTCGGGCAGTCCCATGCTCGCTTCCTCGGCCGCCACGACGATGTCGCAGCCCAGCACCATCTCGAAGCCGCCGCCGAGGGCGTGGCCATTCACTCGCGCGATGACCGGCACATCGAGCGTGGTGCGCAAGGAGAGGCCACCGAAGCCGCCGG
>CAXRGI010000341.1:0-4347 GCA_964229935.1 Opitutales bacterium | reverse complement strand
CGCATGCCGTCGGACAGACGTCGCCGTCCCGCGCAAAAGGGGTAGCAGGCTCACGCTGTCCTCCCCGGCGTTATCCGGGATCGGAACCCCGAGCAGTTCAGCCACCGTGGCGAAGAGATCGGCCTGATGCACCAACGCGTCCGACACCGATCCTGGTTTCACCCAACCCGGGAAACGAACGAGGAACGGCACACGATGCCCTCCCTCCCAGACATCGCGCTTATAGCCGCGCAGGGGCCCGCTTGGGAAATGACCCATACCCTCGAGCGGCTTGATGCCGATCGCGGTCTCGTAGCCGTTGTCACTGGAAAGAAACACCAGGGTATTCCGCGCCACTCCCGCCTCCTCGAGGGTCGCGAGCATGCGCCCGACCGCGTCGTCGGTCTCCATCACGAGGTCGGCGTAATCATTGAGCCCGCTGCGTCCGCGCCACTTCTCGCTGGGCGAGATCGGTGTGTGAGGCGTGGTGAGCGGCAAGTACACGAGGAACGGCTCCGCCCGCGCGGCCCGTTCACGGATATAGGCGGAGGCCCGATCGACCAGAGTCCCGAGGATATCCTCAAACCGCCACCCGGGCAGCGCGGGCCCCTGGAAACTCGCCTGGAAACCATCCATCATGGTCGCCGGTAGCAGCGTCGTCGGTACACCGACCGTGCGATCGTTTTCGATGTAGGCGTACGGCGGCCAATTGGGCACATCGGTGCCGAAGTAGTGCTCAAAGCCGCGGGTGACCGGTCCGCCCGCAATCCGCTGCGAGAAGACCGCTTTCCAGGCGGCGCGGTGCGCGTCCGTCGGTGTGGTCACAAGCTTGTCCTTGGACCGGCCGCTCCGGCCACCCAGACCGCGCATCAACGGCTTCTGCTCAGGCTTGATCGGCCAGTCCCAACCGAGGTGCCATTTGCCGAAGGCCGCGGTGCGGTAGCCCTGTCGGCGGGCCAGTTCCGCGACCGTCAGACGGTCCGGCGCGATCAGTGGCTCTTCCCACAGGTCAACGATCCCGGTCTGCAGCCGCGTACGCCAATGGTACCGGCCGGTGAGCAGGGTGTAACGCGAGGGTGAGCACGCGGCCGATGACGCGTGGCCGTCCGTGAATCGCATGCCCTCGCGCGCCAACCGGTCGAGGTTCGGCGTCGGGATCTTTCCCCGACCGGGGTTGTAGGCGCGGACGTCCCCGTAGCCGAGGTCATCGGCCAGGATCACCAGGATGTTCGGACGATCGGGCGAGGCGGCGGCAAGCAAACCGGCCGGGCTAGAGGCCACCGCGGCAAAACTGAGAACGGAGCAGGACCATATTTGGCGAAGTGGGCTCATGGTCGGGGTGAGAGGAAGGGGTGGGTCTGGAAGCTGCCGCCACCGCATGAGGAAGCAGACGCGGTGATCATTCGTCGTCGCGATGAGCCTTGAAGAAGGCCGCCCGGATCGGGGCCGGCATGGGCGAGTCGGCCCCCCGCACGCTGCGCCACACGATCTCGTTCAGCCGGATGTCATCGGCCCGGTCCGGCGCGGAGAAGTCCATGCGCTCCGACTCCGCCCCGCCCCAGGCGAGCGCCGCGTTCCGTGCGTTGAGGTCGATCTGCGCGGGCCGCGCGATGTAGGGGGCCGGATCAGGCCGGTCCGAAAAGGCATTCCACATCGGCATGGCGGCCGCATCGTACTGGGACATCGGCTGCAGTCCGAGGATGAGTTCGATCGTCCGCAGCATGCTGCTGGTGGAGTACATCGTGGAATCAATCCCCCCGCGTTTCACCCAGGCCCCGAGCACAAACCCGGGCATGCGGTGCGCGTCGATGTGATCGGCGCCGTTCTGGGTGTCGTCCTCGAGAACAAAGATGGCGGTGTCATTCCAGAACCGGGAGCGGCTCACGGCCTCGACGATAAGCCCCAGCGCGAGGTCGTTCTCGGCCACCATCGCGGTCGGGGTGACCTTGCCGGCGCGGGTGCCCTGCGTGTGGTCGTTCCCAAGCCGCAAAACCTGGAGCCGCGGCATGCCGCCGTCGCGCTCGAAGCGGCGCAACTCGGAGATGAAACGCTCGGCGCGTTTCACGTCGGGATAATCCATGTCCCACGCGCGGTACTGCTCGTCGATGTGCCCCACCAGCGAGGGCAGCGAGGCGATCGACTGCACCGCCCCCGGCTTCGTGGGCGTGAAGCAAAACTCGCCGTAGCTGCGGTAGCTCACGCCCGCCGCGGCCGCCCGGTCCCACAGGTAGCCGCCCGCGGGCGTCGCGATCTGGTAGGCGCCCTCCGAGGGATAGTCGTATTTCCGCGAGGCGTTATGGCCGTAGCTGAGGGGCCAGGACTTTTCCACAAAGTCCGTCGCATAGGCACCCATCGTCCACTCGTGGCCGTCGGCGCTCACCTCGCCGTCGGCGTAGAGGTTGTCGAGCAGCACGAACTCCCGCGCGAGCGCGTGGGCGTTGGGCGTGACCGGCTCGCCGAAGAGGCACAGCCGCGGATCGCCCCGTCCCTTCTCCAGATCTCCCAGCACCTGGTCATAGGTGCGGTTTTCACGCACCACGTAGATCACGTTCCGGATCGGCGAGGGATCCCCCACCTTAGCGGGGATCGGGCTGCCCGCGGGTCGCTCGCCACGGGGCCGGCCCGACTCCGGCAGCGGGGAGCATGCCTTGGCCGTGCGCGCCCAGGCGCCGAACCGGGCCTCGCGATCCTTCTCCTCCGGCAGGTCGATGATCGAAAGGGTGCCTTTGAACAGCCCGCCGATGTACTCCTCGAGATTCCGCGGCGCGGGCGAGCCCGGATACGGGCCGCGGGGATTCGGCGCCGACGCGGCGCCCTTGCCGTTGGCGACGAGCAGCGTGCGCCCGTCGGACGAGACGCGCACGCTCGTGGGAAACCAACCCACCGGGATGTAGCCGAGCGAACGAGCCTGCCCGCGCTTCTCGACGTCAAACACCGCCACATTGTTGTTCGTCGCGTTGGCGACGAAGAGCAGCTCGCCATCCGGTGAGAGCGCGAGCGCGTTGGGCATCGAGCCCGGTGGCGCGTCGGGGTACAGCGACGCGGACAGCCGCTCGAGCACGCGGCCCGCGACCACATCGATCACGCTCACCGTGTTGTGGTTGGCCTCCGCCACGTACAGCCGGCCATCTCGGGCGAGCACCATCTCGTTGGGATGCGGCCCCACGGACCAGCGCGCGATCTCCGTTCCGGTCGACGCGTCGAGGACCAGCACCGCGGACTGCGCCCACAGGCTGACGTAGAGCCGGCCGCGCTCCTCATCGAGCACGCAGGCGTACGGAAACGGAGCCGCCGCGCTCGCGTCCGCCTCGACGCGGTTCTCTTCGTGTGACATCCGGCGCGTGCTCGGCCGCGGACCGAGGGAGCGGGACCAGACCGGCGCGCCGTCCGCCACCGCAAGGCGGGACACCCGCTGACCCCACACCTCGCAAACGAATAGCGACCTACCTTCGCCCGAAACCGCGATCCCCGCGGGCACCCCGCGCTCCTTGACCGGGCGCGTCCTGAGCTCGCGGCGGGCCGATAGATACCCGTCGGCAAAATCGAAGGCGTGCACGACCTCGGCGCCGGCACCGCTGACGAACAAAGTCCTGCCGTCTCCGCTCCAAGCGAGGCCGTAGAAAGCCTCCTCGAGCGCGACCTGGGAAACGGCGCGGCCGGTCTTCACCTCGACGATGCGCACCTCATGTTGTCCCCAACCGCAGTGGAGCACGGCCGCGTGGCGGCCATCCCGATGCAGGGCGAGATTGAGCGGAAAATCTCCGACTGGCACCTGACGTCCGGCGGGCTTGAGGCTCCATTGGTTGGGCAACAGCACCGAGCCGTCGGGCTGCCAGCCCGGCAATTGCGCGGGCGGCGTCGCCCGGGATGCGACAGCAAGGAGAAGGCCGAAGACGAGCACGAGCCGGCTTGGGGGTAAAACCAGGATCATTCCCCACGCTGGTGACCGCGCCGCCCGGAACCAAGCGTGGATTGCGATCTCCCCTTCACAACGCGACCGCAAGGGGTCGGGGCGTTGCACGTTGGATTACTGGCCGAAGACCTCGAAAACGTTTAACGCCCTGACCCCATGAAGCGGACCGCTACTTGCGCGAAGGGACGTTGATCGGCTCCGAGCTGATCGTCGCCGGCACCCCACGCAGGTGGAGGTCCAGAAACTGCCGACTGCGGCGATTTTCCTCCGGGTGATCGAATCCGTGACCGCCACCCAGCATGCGCACCAGCAAGTGGGAACCGCCGGCTCGACGAACCGCCGCGTCAAACTCCTCGGCCTGCACGATTGGCACGAGCTCATCCCGGGTGCCGTGAAAAGTAAGGACGGGCGCGTCGTCGGCGGAGACGTGGGTCACGGGCGAGCCGCGCCGAGCG
>CAXRGI010000340.1:0-8667 GCA_964229935.1 Opitutales bacterium | reverse complement strand
GCGCCGGGCGAGCGCCGCGACTGTGGCCCAGTCCGACTCGGAGGTTCCATTGACCACCATGGCCTTGACCCCGGCGTCCTCGCAGCTCCGCGCGATCGCATCGAGGTGCGGTGCGAGCCACTCGTCCTGCAGGTGGTTGTGGGCGTCGATCAGCATCCGCCGGCGATCGCGGCCCGGGCGATACCCCGGATCCGTGCCCGGGCGGACGCCAGCCCGTTGATCCGGGTGGGGGATAGTCCGCGCGTGATGCCGAGTTCGGTGAGCGGATCAATCTCGCATCCGGCGATCGCGCCCGCGGACGCACCACCGTAGAAGTCGCACAGCAGCGCGAGCAGCCCGTGCACCACGGGAGACTCGGCGTGCGCGCGGAACTCGCAGCTTTCCGGCGCGCCGGAGCCGGTCAGCCAGACGACCGAGATGCATCCGGTCACGCGGTTCGCGTCGGATCGTTCCTCCGGTGTCAGGCGTGGCGCCCGCCGTGCGCGATCGACCAGGAAGCCGAGGCGCTCCTGCGGATCATCGAAAGGCGCGAGCTCGTCCTTCAGTCGCGCCAGCTTCTCCGTGAGTTCCACGTGGGGGAATTTTCCGACCGGAGCCGCGTCGACACACTCTCCAGTCTCAATGGTAGAATGTCGCCTCGTTCGATTGGAACAGCGCGTGCGCGAGCTTGGCCCAAGCGTCGAGCGGCGCCTTGTTCTCGTAGACGCCGCCGACCTGTGTGCTGAACCTCGCCTGCTGCTTGGGGGCGACCGCCTTCTTTTTCGGCGCGGATTTCGCCGGCGGCTGGTCCGCGGTGAGCACCACCTCCGTTCCCGCCGGGTTTCGCTTCACGTAGGCGATGCCGAGATCAACCTCGCGGCGGGTCGGCCACCGTTGGAAGATCGCAAGGTAGAGCAGCGTCACGCGCTCCTCGTCGTTCTTGAGTTCGGCGAACGCCGGGCGGTCGACCAGCTTGCGCGCGGTCTCGATGATCATCGGGCTGTTCATCATGAACAGCGCCTGCTGCGGGACCGTGGTCTCGTAGCGGCGGCCGGTGACGACGTCGGGGCTCGGGAAGTCGAACTGGGTGAGGAGCTCCGGCGTGTTGGTGCGGTCGATCATCGTGTACACGGCACGGCGCTTGGCGAAGGCCTGGCTGCCGATCGGCACCGGTTTGCCGCCGTACTTGCGGTCCAGTTCCCCGGTGATGGCCAGGAGGGAGTCGTGCAGCTCCTCGAAGTCCATTCGGCGCAGGTTGTAGCGCCAGAGCAGCCGGTTGTCGGGATCGATCTCCGCGCTCAGCGGGTTGTTGACGCTGCTCTGCCGGTAGGCCGCGCTCATGACGATCAGCTTGTGCAGGGACTTCAGCGACCATTTGTTCTCGACGAACGTGGCGGCGAGCCAGTCGAGCAACTCGGGATGGGTCGGCGGCGAAGCCATGTTGCCGAGATCGTCCGGGGTATCGACGAAGCCCCGGCCCCAGTGCTGCTGCCAGATACGGTTGACGATGACGCGCGCGGTCAGGGGGTTCTTCGGATCGGCGATGGCGAGCGCGAGTTGCCAACGTCCCGAGCCCTCGCGCCACTCCGCGCGGCGCTTCGGGTCGGGCGAGAGCGCCTCGAGAAACCGGCGGGGAACAATGTCGCCCTTGTTGCTGGCCTCACCGCGCAGGAGCACGGGGTAGTCGCGCGGCCGGGCGACATCCTCCACCGCGTTCGCCCGTGCCGGCGCGCCGGGGTGGTCGATCTCGAGGTTTGTGATGTCGCGCTGCAGTTCCCGCTCCATGCGCTGCAGTTGCTGACGCTTCTGCGGGTCGATGCGCGGCACGGCTGCCTTGGCCTTTCCGCCGGCCGCCTTGGTGGCGATCCGGAGGTCGGCCTGCTCCCGCTTCAGCTCCTCGGCACGTTTGTCCAGTGCGGCGGTTTTTTCCAGGTAGTCGAGGTAGTCGGCGGTCTTCGGCAAGCTGGTCTGCAGGGTGGGCAGCACACTGGGCTGGGTGGTGTTGGCGAAGACCCCGTAGAGCGAGTAATAGTCCTTGATCGGGACCGGGTCGAACTTGTGGTCATGGCACCGCGCGCAAGTGACGGTGAGCCCGAGGAAAGCCTTGGTGGTGACGTCGATCTGGTCCGCGATGATGTCGTCGCGGCGGCCGTTGAACTGGTTGCCCAACGTGAGGAAACCGAGCGCGGGGAGCATGGAGCGGGTCTCGGGCTTCCCGAGGTTCTTCTCCTTCGACTGCTTCTCGATCGCGGCCTGCAGCCGGTCACCCGCGAGCTGCGCGATGATGAACTGGTTGTACGGCAGATCCGCGTTCAGCGCGTCGATCACCCAATCGCGGTAGGTCCAGGCGTGCGCGTAACGGTTGTCGTCCTGCCGGGGCGCGTCGCCCTTGGTGTCGGAGTAGCGCGCGACGTCCAGCCAATGGCGGGCCCAGTGTTCCCCGTGCTGCGGTGAGTTCAGCAGCCGGTCGACGACCTTCTCGTAGGCGTCGGGGGAATCGTCCTTCACGAAGTTCTGCACGTCGACCGGGTGCGGGGGCAGTCCGATCAGGTCGAAATAAAGCCGCCTGATCAGCGTGGTCTTATCCGCGGGCGTGTTGGGGGAGAGCCCCTTTTCCTCGAGTTTCGCCAGCACGAAGCGATCGATCGGGTTGGCGGGCCATGCGGTCTGCCGGACCTCCGGCACGCCGGGTTTCTTCACCGGTTGGAAGGCCCAGTGGTTACGGCCGGTCCCCTCGGTTTTATTTCCCTTCGCCGCGATCACCCGCGGATCCGGGGCGCCGCGGCGCACCCACTCGACCAGGTCGGCGATCTGGGCGTCCGAAAGCTTTTCGCCCTTCGGGGGCATCTGGAGGTCCTCGTCCTTGTAGCGGACCGCCTGAATCAGCAGGGATTCATCCGGTTTGCCGGGCACCAGCGCCGGGCCGGTGTTGCCTCCCTGCAGGGTCGCCTCCCGTGAGTCGAGTCGCAGGCCTCCCCGCACTTTGTCGGACTCGCGGCTGTGGCATTGGTAACAATGCCCGGAAAGGATCGGCCGGATCCGCGACTCGAAGAACTGCACGTCGGCGGCTGGTATTCCGGCCACGGGCGGGTGGTTGGCCGGCAGATCGACCGCCCGCGCCGCGGGCGCAAGGAGGGCGGCGAGGGCGAGCGATGGCAGGAAGGCGCGCATCGTCAGGCGAGAACCGGTTTCACGACGTTGCCCGCGACGTCGGTCAGGCGGAAGTCGCGGCCGTTGAAGCGGTAGGTGAGCTTCTCGTGGTCGAGGCCCATGCAATGCAGGATCGTCGCGTGGAGGTCATGCGGGTGCACCTTGTCCTGCACGGCGGCCGAGCCGAACTCGTCGGTCGCCCCGTGGACCGTGCCGCCCTTGACGCCGCCGCCGGCGAGCACGACGGAAAACGCGCGAGCGTTGTGGTCGCGCCCGGGCACATCGTAACCGTTGCGGTCACGGGTTGATTTGCGCCCGAACTCGCCGCCCCAGACCACCAAGGTGGAATCGAGCAGCCCGCGCTGCTTAAGATCAGAGAGCAGCGCGGAAAGCGGACCGTCGATCTCCCCCGCCTTCTGCGCCAGCCGGGTCTGCAGCTGCTGGTGGTGGTCCCAGCCGTTGTGCCACACCTGCACGACGCGCACCCCGCGTTCGACCAGGCGGCGGGCGAGGAGGAGCTGCTTGCCCTGATCGGTGTTGCCGTAGGCGGCGCGGGTCTCGGCCGATTCCTTGTTGAGGTCGAAGGCGTCCATCGCCTCCGCCTGCATGCGGAACGCGATCTCATAGCTTTCCAGCCGAGTCTCGAGGGCCGCGTCCCGCTGAAGATTCTGCGCGTGGAGCTCGTTGAGCTGGTGCACGAAGTCCAGCTGACGCCGCTGCTCCTTGGCCGTGAGGTAGGAGTTACGGATGTTCTGGATCATCTGCGGCACGGACGGGGCCCGCGTGTCGATGCTGGTGCCCTGGTAGACGCCGGGCAGGAAGGCCGACTGGTAATTCATCGCGCCGCCGAGCGGGAGGTTGCCGTTACGCAGCGCGATGAAACCCGGCAGGTTCTGATTCTCGGTGCCCAGGCCGTAGACGAGCCACGATCCCATGCTCGGTTTCGCGAGGCGCAGGGAGCCGGTGTTCATGAACACCGTCGCCACCTCGTGTGCCGGGATGTCGGTCCACATCGAGCGGATGACCGCAAGGTCGTCGGCATGGGCCGCGGTCTTCGCGAAGACGCTGCTCACCTCAAGGCCGCTCTGCCCGTATTTCGAGAACGTGAACGGTGATCCTAAGGCGATTTCCTTTCCTTGGATCGCCTTGCCGTCCATCCGCGTGAGCATCGGCTTCGGATCCCACGTATCGATGTGGGAGGGGGCGCCTTGGGCGAAAATGTGGATCACGGCCTTGGCCTTGCCTGGAAAGTGCGACGGCTTGGGGGATAGAGGCCCCTTGGGCCCTTTTGTCGCCGGCGCGGCCACCAACTCCCGGGGATCCATCAGGTGGGGCAGCGCGAGCGCACCCATCCCCATGCCCACCCGGTTGATGAACTGGCGCCGCGTCAGGAAGTAGTCGGCGAGATTCGTGGAAACCCCATGGCACTCAGTCTCGTGGTGGCTGGAATGGTGGTCGGGTGGGGTCATGGTGGAAGGGGGGCTGGAGGAACGATGACTTTAGAGACGCGCGGAGTACAGACCGGTTTCAGTTCCTGCCGTGGCCTCCAACTCTCTCGTTGACGCGCGGCGGCATCCGTGAAGTTTCGGGAAACATTTTCTTCCGCCGGCCATCCAAAGGCGCGGCTCTCCTCCGCATGAAGCTCCTCCGTCTCATCGTTCCCCTCCTTTTCGCCGTCTCCGGCGCGGCTTTCGCGCAGGATGAGGAGCGGAGGGCGCCGCCGATCGAGATCCCCGACTTCAGCAACCTCGACGAGTACATCTACGAGCCCAAGAGCGTGCTTGTCTTCGGCGTCCGCTACATCGGGGGCGCCAAGACCAGTTTCTCCGGCACGGGTCGCATCCCCTCGCAGGAGGACCCCGGTTCCGCCACCGGCGCCAATCTGCTGCGGGTCTACCACGATGGCCGGGTGCAACCGGACGCGCGGACCGTCGCGCGGCTCGACAGCTCCGGCAACCCGATCATCGATCCCCAGAGCAACACCCCGGCCTTCGACCCGATCGCGCCCGACGGACGCACCAATACCTGGAACTACACCAGCCTCGACCAGCTTTCCTTGCCGGGTTTCGTACGCTTCAACAGCTACTCCGCGGAAGTAATCGACACCACGGTGCGCGACCGGAAGCCGGCGGCGTCCGGCGGCCTGGACATGGCGGTCTCCCGCGACATGGGCAAACTGCTCGGTTCCCGGGTTGCTTGGCAGCTCACCGCGGGGATGTCCCTCAACGACCTTTCCTCGACCCGCTCCGACCCGGTTCGTGCCCGCCTCACGACGGTCAGCGACTTCTACTCCCTTTTCGGTCGCACGCCCCCGGATGGCCCGTATTCCTCCCCGAGCACCGCCACGGAGAATGTCGTCGACGCCGTGGGTAACCCGGTACTCGGTGCCGATGGGGTGTCCCAGACCATCAGTGTCGACACCTCGGTTCTTCTCGGCAATGAGCCCGCCGGGCGGGTCACCACTTCGGCGACCGACGATTCCAGCGTTTCCAACCGTTGGAAACTGAAGGGGGCCTACTACACGTTCCGCGCGGGGCCCACCCTCCAGCTTTCGCTCACAAACCGTTTCAAAGCGACCTTGGGTATAGGGGCCGCCGTCGTGTACTCCGGTTCATCCTACACGGTTACGCAGACGCTCACGCCCCCGGCGGGCGCCGAGATCACCGACACCAGCTCGAGCGAAGCCTACAAGTTGCTTCCCGGATACTTTGCCGACGCGTCCCTCCAGTTTGACCTTACTGAACGCACCGGGTTCTACGCCGGCGCGGTCTTCCAGTCGGCCGGCAGTTACACGCAGGCGATCGACACGGACAACGCGCACTACGCGACCAAGATCGACCTCGCGAACATGAGCGGTTTCCGGGCGGGCATGTCGTACCGGTTCTGAGCCGCGCCGGGGCGCCGGTCACTGCGTTCCCAAATCGCGCAGCACCGCCGCCACGGGCCGAAGCCGGTCGGACGCGAAGAAGCCGTTGATGCGGGTGATCACCTGCTGGATGATCCCGTCGGGGCAACTGGCGCCGCCGGTGACAAGGATGCGCCGTGGCGTCGGAGCGCCCCCCGGCCAAAGCGGACGGCGCTCGGTGTGGCCGCGGCCGGAGCCGTCGTAGACATAGTGCTCCACCTCGGCGAGGGAATGGATTCCCGCCTCCGATTGGATGAAGTAGGCCCGGTCCCCCAGCTGGTCGGCGCAGAGGCGGAAAAGCTGGTACGTGTTGGATGAGTTTTTCCCGCCGATCACGAACGCCGCGTCGAGCGGTTCCGCGAGCGCGCGGCTGAGGGCGTCCTGATTGACCTGCGTGGCGTAGCAGAGCGTGTCCCGACGACCGTCGCCGCCGACGCGGGAAGTGTCCTGATGGACGGTGAGATAGACTCCGCGGAGATGCTCGATGATCTCGAGGGTCTCGTTCATCAGCAGCGTGGTCTGGTTGACGACGGCGATCCGGGCCAGATCCCGTGCGGGATCGAAGCCGGGCGTGTGGCGGCCGGCGAACCTCTCCGCGAAAAGGGCGCGCGCCTTATCAGGCTCGCTCGCGATGATCTCCCCGAGTTGTCGCGCCTCGGCGAGGTTGCGCACAATCACGGCCGGAGCGTGACGCCGGGTGTTGGAAAACGTCGCCTTGGTCTCCTCGTGCTCGTGCTTGCCGTGGATTACGACCGTGAACCCTTCGCGGCCATACGCGCGGGCTGCCTTCCAGACTTTTTCCACCAGCATGCAGGTGGCGTCATACTGGCAGACCGCGATCCCTTTCCGCACCAGTCGGCGTTTGTCTTCATCGGTCGCGCCGAACGCGGGTATGATCACAATGTCGTCCGGCGTAAGGCCGTCCCAAAGCGCCGGCGATCCTTCGCGCCCGTCGATGGTGTGCGGGACGCCGCGGTCGGTTTGGAGATACCTCAGGCCGCGTCGCAGGAGATCCTCGTTCACAAACGGGTTGTGGATCAGCTCCGAAAGCATGAACACGCGCCGGCCCGGATTCTCGGCCAGCGTCTCGTAGGCGCGCTCGATGGCGTTTTTCACCCCGAGGCAGAATCCGAAGTGGCTCGGGATCACATAGCGAACCTCGCCGAAATCGAGCGCCACCGGCGCGGTGGCGGTGCGTTCCTGGCGACGCGCGAGGGCCTTGATCGCGGCGCAAAGCTCGGACTGGTAAAGCGCCGTGGCGCGGGCGTCCTGGGAGTAGATGCCGGTGTTGCGCTCCTGCGCCGGCCGGAACTTGTAGATGAAGTCGTTCTCGCCGAGGTGAAGGTACGGGATCTCGACCAGGTGCGGTTCCAGCGCCCGCAAAGCGGCTAGCAACGACGGCGCAAGGTCCCCCGGGGCGGCCTCCAGCTGTTCGATGGACCTGAAGACGACCTCGGAATCGGCGGCCACGCCCGCCACCTGCGCGAGTAACACCCGGTGCGTTCTTCCTCCGGCCGTGCAGGAGAAGAACTCCGCCGGCGGTGTATGCTCGCGGAAGGAGGATTCGAGCCGGGCCGTCGCCATCGCGAGGTCGCTGCCGGTGAACGCGAGGCCGTGCTTCGACCCGAGTTTCCTCACCGCGAGCTGATTTCCCGCGTTGAAGGCCAGTACGGCGAAGAGGGCGGGGGACGACGGCGCGTTCATGCTTTGGTCAGGTTGGCGCCCGTCCGCCGTCCCGCAAGCGCCGCGCTCAGGCGAGGCGCGAGTCGAACGCGAAACGCTCCGGCCGCCCGCGGCTGATGCGGGCGAAGTCGGGATGCGCGGGGTTCAGCAGGTAGTTGAATTCGCCCGGGACGACCGCGCTCGGCACCCGCAGCGCCGCAGAGCTTCCGTCCGCAGCCCAGTCATCGCCGAACCGCCGCGTCTCGGCTGGCGCGGGAAACTCCCGCCAATTGAGGGGAAAGCGCGCCGGGCGCTCCACGAGGGATTCCGGCACGCGCGCTGAGATCAGCACCCATTCGGTGTGCGCGAGCAGTTCCGGGGCGTCGACGTGCGCCAGCACCTCGAGCATGGCGAGGGCCCGTGATTCCGAGCAGTAGACGAGTGACGTGCCGCGCGAGGACCAGCGCCCGCCGAAGCGGCGCGCTCCCTCGCCGTCGAACGCGTTCTCCGCCCAACGGGCCGCGCAGATGCGCCAGACCGTGAGTTCGCTCACGAGAACACGCCGTGTTCGAGCCGGCCGATAACGTTCTCAACCTCGCGCGCCCCGGGCTCGGTCTGCGCGAAATCCAGGGGCGAACGCCCGCCGAGAGCACGCACAGGGGAATTCAGCCACCTCCGGGTGGCCTCGTCGGTGCCGAAGACCCGGCGCGCGAGGTCGAACAGTCGGATAACGCGCACCGCCCGTTCACCCTCGGTGGCCTTCAGCCGCGCCTTGTGCGCCACCCGGCGCGCGTAGGTACGGGGCGGGATGCGGATCATGCGGGCCAATTCCTCCGTCGAGAAACCGGCTTCGCGCCCGAACTGCACGATATCGAGCACCGGCAGTCCCTCCTCCACGCGCGCGGCCATCGTGCCATTGTCGTGGATGCCCGGGTAGACCGACTCCCCGCCTTTCCGCGTCTTCTTCATGG
>CAXRGI010000339.1:0-6425 GCA_964229935.1 Opitutales bacterium | reverse complement strand
TCTGGCAGGCAACCGTCGCGGTGAACGGGCAGCCGCTGCTGATGCTTCTGGCGGTATCGTTCTTCGAGGCGTGGCTTTGGTTGCACCGGCGCGGAATGGAGGAAGCCCCGGGTGCCCGCCCGTTTGCCTCCGCCGTGTGTCTCGGCGGAATCGGCGGCCTGTTGTTCCTCGCCGAATACCCGGCGGGAGTGCTGGGGGTTTACGCGTTGGTGGCAGCGCCGTTGCTGGTGGCGCGCGGAGTCCGCGCGGTGGTTGCCGTCGGAGTCCTCTCTGGCCTGGTCCTAACCGCCGGTCCTTGGCTGGTCCGCAACGTCGCGCTCACGGGAAATCCGGTCGCGTTGGCGGGTCACGATCTCGCGCTGAAGGCGGGGGATCCGACCGCCGAGCCCGCGACGTTGCGCGGCACCCTCTCGACGGACGCGCCGCGGATCGACCTGCGCAAGCTAGGTAACAAGATGCTCGCCTCCGTGCAGGAAAGCCTGCGTTCACGGCTGTGGTCGGGAGGATCGATGTGGTTTGCCGCATTCCTCGTGGCGGGCTGGCTCTACGCCTTTCGCAGCGCCGAGGCCAACCGGCTGCGGTGGCTCTTCACTGTCGCGCTCGCCCTGGTCCTCGTGGTTCAAGCCGCCGCCAACTCCGGGGAACTCGAACGCCCCGCGGCGACCTGGCTGGCGCCGCTCATCGTGGTTTTCGGCGCGGGTTTCTTCGGGGTGCTCCTCTCGAGCAGCGAGTTCGTCTCGGGCTGGCCGCGCGCCGCGATGGCGGTGATGCTCGGACTGCAGGCCTTGCCCCTAGCGCACAGCACCCTCGAGCCGCGGCGCCTGCACTTCCAGTATCCGCCGTATTTCCCCGCGCTCTTCCAAGGCATGAGGCAGGAAATGGAGAAACGAGGGGCGCTGCCCGCGTTCGGCGTCATGGCCGACACTCCCGCCGGCGCGGCTTGGTACGGGGGAATGCGCGCCTGGGCGCAGCCGCCGCGGCTGAAGGACTTCTACGCGATCACCCTGGAGCAGCCGATCGGGCAATTGTTGCTTTCCCCGCGCACCCTCGACCGTCCCTTCCTCAGTGATCTCAACGCGCGCCCCGCGGCGGCACCGGGTTTCCTCGGTTCGTCGGCGAACCGTTTTGGTGAATGGGGTGAGATCTACGGGGGCCTGCTCACCGGGGCGCTGCCGCGCGGGTTCCCGCTGAGTTCGGCGCAGAAACTCGCGGACAACCTCTACGTGCTGCTGAACCCGTCCCTGCCGCCTTCGAGGTGAAAGTAATTGATCCGGTTGTCGCACGGATCCTAGGGTCGCCCCGACGAACATGTTGTCTCTCCGTCGCGGCCTCGTCCTCGCCCTGCTGATCGCAGTCGGCCCCGCGCGGGCGGCTTACG
This sequence comes from Opitutales bacterium, assembly GCA_964229935.1. Lineage (GTDB taxonomy): Bacteria > Verrucomicrobiota > Verrucomicrobiia > Opitutales > Opitutaceae > ER46. The sequence continues at coordinate 5,047 of CAXRGI010000339.1, read as the reverse complement.
CTCCCGTTCCCGAGACCGAGGAGGGCAAGGATCTCGTTTTCAAAGTGCGGGCCTCGGCCGGGCACGACAGCAATCTCTTCGGCGCGGCCGAGGGGGCGATCGCGACGGCCGTCTACACGCTGGCGCCCGGGGTGACTTGGAACCGTTCCGTCACGGATCAGACTTTCGTTTCGGCCGCCTACGGTCTCACGCTGGACCGCTTCGACCGGCGTCCGGGGGACAAGCTGCTCGACAGCCATGACGCCACGCTGCGGCTGGCCCACGCCTTTTCCCAGAACACGGTGATCGACTTGAACAACGCGTTCATGATCGCCCGCAACCCCGAGTCGCTGCTGGCGGGGGTCAAAGTGAACGCCGACCAGTCGTTCCTGCGGAACCAGTTCGACGGGCGCTTCACGATGCCGTTGGCGCCCAAGGTCACCGGCACCGCTAAGGCGCGCACGGCGCTTTACGAGTACCGCGATGCAGATCTCGGCCGGGCTTTGGATCGTGTGGAGAACCTGCTCGGTCTGGCCGCGGATTACGCCGTGCTCCCCGAGTTGAAGGCGGTCGCCGAGTTCCGGCACCAGGACATCTGGTACGCCAAGCAAGGCGAAGCGAAGAACAAGCGTTCGGATTACGCGATGCTGGGGGCCGATCACGAGCTGGCCCGCAAGCTCACGATCAGCGGCCGCGCCGGGTTTGAGTGGCGGTCCCGCCGCGGCGAGAAGAGCGCCACCGCCCCGTACGCGGAGTTTTCCGGGCGTTACGCGTACGCGCCGCGTTCTTTCCTGCTCGGCGGGTTGGGATATTCGCTGGAGGAAACTTCGGACACCGCCCGTTTCAATGACTCCCGCGCCCTGCGCGCGTTCGTGACTGTCCAACATTCCCTCACGGCTCTGATCGTGGCCTCCGGTTCCCTAAGCCTTGAGCCGTCGACCCTGCAAGGACGCCGGGGGCAGGCGAATGTCGACGAGACGACCGTTCGCGGCGGCCTCACGGTCAGTTATCTTCCGCGTCCGGGCTGGCTGATCTCCGCCAGCGTGGATCTCGACCGCGCGGATTCCGACGATCCGGTCCGCAACTTGCGCCGCACGCGGTTTTCCCTGGGAGCGACGCGCTCATTCTGAGCCGTTTCGAGCCGCTCCACCTTCCCGCATGGCCGCGCCCACCGAAAGCCAGGACACGGCTTCGCTTGCTGATTTCCTTCAGGTCTTGCGGGTCCGGCGAGCGTTGATCGCGCTGATCCTCTCCCTGGTCGTGGTGACCACCGCGGCGGTCACGGCCTTCTTGCCGCGCTGGTTTCTGGCCACGACCAAGGTCCGGGTGGAGAAGCCGGAAGGGGAGGTAAAGTTGTTCCAGGCTCAGGCCGGAGGCTATGATCCGTATTTTCTCCAGGATCAGTTCCGGATCATGCAGTCGGAGAAGGTGCTCTATCCGGTTATCGAGCGTCTGGGCCTCAATGTGCGGCTCGCGCCGCTGCTGGGGGCCACCGGTCCGCTGCCGTCGGCGGTCACTTACCGCTACCTCGTCGAGACCATGCTGCGCGTGGAGTCCCAGCGCAGTTCCTCCCTGATCGAGATCAATGTCTACGCGCAGGACCCCCATCTGGCCGCCGATATCGCCAATGAGATCGCCCGCACGTATTCGGCCGACCGCATCGCGGTGGCGACCTCCGACCAGAGCGAGGGGCTCGGCCAGCTGCGCAAGGAGCTCGGCTCGCAGGAAGCCGTCGTCTCGCGCCAGCGCGACGCCGTGGAGAAGCTGCGCAAGGATCTCAACATCTCCGGCGTCGATCTCAACGCCCGGTACTCCGACATGGAGATCGAGACGCTGCGCCAGATGCAGAACACCCTCATCGCCCTGAGTGTCGATGCGATCGGCCGCAAGACCCGCTGGGAGCGCTTCCGCTCCATCGCCCCCGCGGAGCGCGTCAACCTCGTCAATTCCGAGCTCATTCCGGACCAGAATATCCAGAATCTGCTGCAGGCTTACCTCGTGGCGGATCAGAAGGTCACGCAGCTCAAGTCGCGGCTCGGCGAGGCCCATCCCGATCTGGTCGCGGCCGTCGACGCCCGGTTGAAGATCCGCGAGCAACTCGATGCGCAGCTGCAGGGCTACGAGAACTCGCTGGAGATCGCCCACAAGGAAGCCGAGGCGCGGGTGGCGGAGCTCCGGCGGCAACTCTCGCAGGCCAAGGTTGACCAGATTCTTTCCGCCCGTGACCGGATGCGTCCGTTCGAGGAGGCCGCGCAGAAACTCGACGACGAGCAGCGGCTACTGACCACGCTCAAACTCACGCTGCGGCAGCGGGAGATCGATTTCCAGGTGCCCAAGAAAACCATCGAGATTTTGAACACGGCGGAGCCGGCGCGGACGCCGAGCAAGCCCAGCTGGCCGCTGAATCTCACCCTCGCTTTTCTCTTTGGCGCGGTCTTTTCGGTCGGTGTGGCGGTCGCCCTGGAGTACTTCGACTCCAGCTTCCGTTCCGTCGCGGAGGTCGAGGCGCGCCTGCGGCTGCCCGTGCTGGGGGTGGTGCCGTACGCGCCCGGTGTTGGCGGCAACGAGGCCGACCCCGCCGCCCTCGAGCCGATCCGGGTTCTCCACACGAACCTCAACCTCACGTTGCCGCGGCGGGACTCGCACGCGCTCGTGATTTTCTCGGCGGGTCCGGGCGAGGGTAAGTCCACCACCTTGAACCGACTGGCGCGCCAGATGGCGGCGGGAGGGGAGCGCGTTTTGCTCATCGACTCCGACCTCCGGCGGCCCACCCAGCACCGCCTGCTGGCGAGCCGGCGCGAACCGGGCCTCGCGGAGTTGCTCGGCGGTCAGCGCTCGGTGGAGGAGGTGATCCAGCGCGGTGTCGCGCCCAATCTCGATTTCCTGCCCGCCGGCGGCGTCCCCGGTTTCACGCTAGGGCTGGTGCATGTGGCCCGCCTCCGCGAATTGCTCGCCGTGCTGCGCGCGAGCCACGGCAAGATCCTTTTCGACTCTCCGCCCATCATCGGCGTGAGCGACGCCAGCGTGCTGGTCAGTGTGGTCGACGGGGCGGTGCTGCTGATCCAGCACCGTCGCAACCCCCGGGCGATGGTCCAACGCGCGCGGCAGATCGTGGAGGAGCGGAAAACCCCGCTGATTGGCGTGGTGCTCAATCAGGTCCCGGCGAACGCGGGCGAGGATTACGGCTATTACACCCGGAACTACGAGTATTACAGCGAGCGGGCGGTCTCCGGTGGTGGCCGATCCTCGGCCGCCCCGGAGGCCGCCGGCAAGGACCGGATCCGGCTGCGCGAGGATGAGCGGGCCTAGGCCGGTCGGAGCGCTTCGATCCTCCGCTTGCACCGGATAACGCCGGCGATCCCTTTTCCGCGATGACGAAAAACGAGATCGCCGACGCTTTGGCGGAAATCGCCACGTTGCTGGAACTGAAGGCGGAAAATCCCTTCAAGATCCGCGCCTACCAGACCGGGGCGCGGGCCCTCGAGGCGATCGAGGAGGACGAGCTCTCGCGGTTGGTCGACGCTGGCGAGTTGCGGACGGTGAAGGGAATCGGTGATGCCCTCGCGGCCAAGATCACCGACCTGCGTCACACGGGAAAGCTGCCGTTTCTGGACGATCTGCGGGCTTCGGTTCCGGCCGGCCTCGTCGAGATGCTGCAGATCCCCGGGCTTGGTCCGAAGAAAATCCTGGCCTTGCACGGAAAGCTGGGGATTTCGGACGTCGCCGCTCTCGCGCAGGCCTGCGCGGAGGGCAGGGTGGCCGGGCTGACCGGCTTCGGTGAAAAGACCCAGGAGAAGATTCTCGCGGGCATTCGGAATCGGGAGGCCTACGCGAAACGCCATCTGTGGTGGGACGCCGCGGAGGTGGCCGCTCCCATCGTCGCCGGGTTGCGTGCTCTCCCGCAGGTAAGGCGCTGCGAGGCTGCGGGCAGCCTGCGTCGCGGGCTCGAGACCGTGGGCGACCTCGACTTCATCGTGGCCGCCGAGGATTCCGCCCCCGTGGTTGCGTGGTTCGTCGCCCAACCCGGCGTGCAGGAGGTCACGGCGCAGGGCGGAACCAAGGCGAGCGTGAGGTTCACCAGCGGGTTGCAGGCTGATCTCCGCATCGTGCCTGACCACCAATTCGCCTTCGCGCTGCACCATTTCACCGGCTCCAAGCAGCACAACGTCGAGATGCGGCAGCGGGCGCTGGCGCGTGGCCTGAGCCTCAGCGAGTGGGGGTTTTCCCCGTCGGGTCCCGACGCACCCGCGACCATGCCGGCGGTGGCCAACGAGTCCGAACTCTTCGCCGCGCTTGGGCTGGCCTTTATCCCTCCGGAGTTGCGGGAAGGGCTCGGCGAGATCGAGGCGGCGGAACGCGGGCCGCTGCCGCGCTTGGTTGAGGCGGGCGACCTCCGGGGCGCCTTTCACAACCACACCAACGCTTCCGACGGCGGCAACACGCTCGCTGAGATGACGGCGGCCGCCGAGGCCCTGGGGTGGGATTACCTCGGGATCGCCGATCACTCGAAGGCGAGCTTCCAGGCCAACGGTCTCGACGAGGGACGCCTCCGGCGGCAGGTCGCTGAAATCAGGGCCCTGAACGCCTCGGGTCGTTTCCGCACCAAGGTTTTCGCGGGTGTCGAGTGCGACATTCTCTCCGACGGCCGTCTGGACCTCGATGACGATATGTTGGGCGAGCTCGATTACGTGGTGGCTTCGGTCCACAACGCATTTGCGCAGGAGGAGTCCGTGATGACGGCGCGTATCATCCGCGCCATCGAGCATCCGCGCGTGACGATGCTCGGCCACGCCACCGGGCGCCTGCTGCTTCGGCGCGAGGGATATCGGGTTGATCTGGGGAAGGTGATCGACGCCGCGATCGCCCACGGCGTCGTCATCGAGCTCAACGCCAGCCCGTGGCGGCTGGATCTTGATTGGCGTCATTGGCGCAAGGCCGCCGCACGCGGCCTGCTTTGCGCCATCAATCCCGACGCCCACGAGACCGCCGGGCTCGGCCACGTGCGGGCCGGGGTGAACGCCGCCCGCAAGGGATGGTTGGAGCCTGATCAAGTCATCACAACCTGGCC
>CAXRGI010000338.1:0-11573 GCA_964229935.1 Opitutales bacterium | reverse complement strand
GACCGTCTCACCGTCGTGCTCAACGGAAAGACCGTGATCGACAACGCGCAGCTGCCGGGCGTTCCGGAAAAGGGCGCCCTCGCCCTCCAACACCATGGCGGCTTCAAGGACGGGAAGTACAATCCCGCCTCGAGTCTCGTTCAGTTCCGCAACATCTCGATTCGCGAGCTGTAATCGCAACGACCGGCGGCGGTCCCGCGCCTTCGCCCGGAACCGCCGTCCGCGACTACTTCAGGATTTTGAACATACTGGCGTAGTCGTCGGTCCAGAGGGGAATATCCGTCCGCGGAGGCACCGGCGGACTGGCGGCGGCGCGCAGCGCCTCCCGCGACATGAACTCCTTGTTCTTGCTCAGAACCATGAATGACGCCGCGTAGAACCACCAACCGCCGTCCTCGTACTCCCCCGCGCCATCATCACTGTCGATGTGAAGGACCTCGTAGCCGAGCAGGCGGGCGGCGTTCTCGACGACGGGCCGCAGGTCGAGGTAGCGGTTGGAGATGTTGATGATCATCGCGCCGTCCGGCTTCAGGTGGCGCTGGTAGATTTCAAAGGCCTCGCGGGTCAGCAGGTGCACCGGCACCGCGTCACTGCTGAAGGCGTCCATGATCAGGAAGTCAAAATTCTGCGGCTCCTCGTGCTCCATCACCAACCGGGCATCACCGAGCGCCAGTTCCACCTTCGCCTGGCTGAGCTCGAGGTACGTGAACGGCCGGCGCGCGATGTCCACCACCTGCGGGTTGATCTCGTAAATCCGCATGACGTCGCCGGGCTTGCCGTAGGCCGTGACGGTGCCCACGCCCAGACCGAGCAGACCGATCCGCTGATTCTGCTGCCGCGGGAAATTGCGGAGCGCGAGTCCGAGGCCGCTGCGCGGAGGAAAATAGGACGTGGGCTGCGCGGCGCGCTCCGGGGCGGTAAACTGCAGACCGTGGGTGATACGGCCATGCTGCAGCACGTAATGATGCGAAAGAGGGTTACCCTTCTCGTATTCGAAGACCGAGAGCACACCGTAGAAATTACGGCCGCTCACCACGGCGCCCCGCGTGGAGCTGCGGATCTGCAGCCCAAGCGAGAACGCCAAGGCCAGCGTGCCCACCGAAAGCAGCGCGATGGTCACCCGGTGACCGGGAAAAGCGCGGCCGCGGCGCATCCACCAGAGGATACCGGCGGCCGCGGCGGCCGTCAGCCAAACCACCCAACCGCGACGCGCGATGGCGTCCCACTCAAAGGAAGCCGCGGCGCCCAGCCACCCCTCCGCCCTCAGCCAGGGTCCGCTTCCCGCCGCCGCCTGCTGCAGCCCCCACACGCCCGCCAGCGCCAGGATCACCGCCAGCAGCCGCCAGGATCCCTCCGTCATCGCGTCGCGTCCGCGCCGGACAACGACGATCAGCAGCACGGCCGTCAGCAGGAAGCCGAGGTGCGTCTCGTGGAAGTTATCGAAAATGGCCGGCGCCACGAGCGCGACGAACAGGCCGCCGATCGCGCCGCCCGCGGAGATCATCAGGTAGAACGACGTGAGGTGCCGCGGATGCGGCCGCAAACGATACAACTCGCCATGGCAGACCATGCAGCCCGTGAACAGCAGCACCGAGTAGATCGCGATCTGCCGCAGGATATCCATGTCGGCCCCCTCATGCAGCGCCACGCACGCCGCCGCGAGCGCGCCAGCCAGCGCTATTGTGTAATAAAACGTTGAATACCACCGCGGTGAGTCGAAGGCGATGATGAACGTCAGCAGATAGATCGCCAGCGGCAGCACCCAAAGGAACGGGATGACGGCCACATCCTGGCACATCTTGTTGGTCACGGCGAGGAGGAGCACCGATGCGCTGGCCGGCAGCGCGATCCAGAGCAGCCGGTCCGACCACCCGGGAGTCGGGGCCGGGGAATCTTCCGCGCCCGGCGCCGACTCGGCGGGCCGTTCCGCGCCCGATAGACGCCAGACGCGGCGGGCGCACCAGACGCAAGCCGCGGCATAGGCGACCAACCCCCACGACCAGAACCGCGCCTGCTCCTGCCGCGTGAAGAAGGTCTCGAACAACAGCGGGTAGCTGACGAGGGCCAGCAGCGAGCCGACATTGGACAAGGCGTAGAGCCGGTAGGGCGAGACGCCGGGCGAACTGCGCCGGAACCACTCCTGCATCAGGGGTCCGGTTGCCGCGAGGACGAGGTAAGGTAAACCGAGGGTCGCGGTGAGGAGCGCGAGAATACGCCACGCGGGATCACCACCCGCCACCGGCTTCCACGAGTCGGCCGGGATGATGGGCAGCGTCACGAGCGCGGCCGCGAGCAAGGTCAGGTGCACCACCACCTGCGAACGGGGCGCCAGCCGCCGGCTGACCGTGTGCGCGTAGGCGTAGCCGCCGAGGAGCAACACCTGAAAAAAGAGCATGCACGTGGTCCAGACTCCGGGACTTCCCCCGAACCAGGGCAGGATATATTTGCCGATGAGCGGCTGGACCTGAAAAAGCAGGAAAGCTCCGGTGAAGATGGCGAGGGCGAAGGCGGGCATGGAGGCGGGGGTGCGCCGGGGCGCGGGACGCGGATTCGGCGGAAAACCCGCCGTCATGGCAAATGTTTCGTCCGCTCACCACGCCGCCGGGCTTCCGCGCGCGGGATTGCCAAGCTCGCGCGGCCGCCGCACAAAACTCCCGATGTCGACCCCAATTATTCACCGCCCCTCCCGTCGCGATTTTCTTCGCGCCACCGGCACGGCCGCGCTCGCCGCCCCGTTCATCGCGCGCGACCTGCAGGCCGCCGCCCCGAGCCGCGTACTGCGCCACGCCAGCTTCGGCGCCAGCGGCATGGCCGCCGCCGACATCCAGAGCCTGACCAGCAATCCGTTCGTGAAGCTCGTTGCGGTCGCCGACGCGGACCTCGCCCGCACCCGCCAGATCCGCGAGGCGCATCCGGACGTGCGCGTCTACCAGGATTGGCGCCAGTTGCTGGACAAGGAGCAGGGCAACATCGACTCGGTTAACATCTCGACGCCCGACCACCTGCACGGACCGATGGCTCTCGCCGCGATGCAGCTCGGCAAGCATTGCTACTGCCAGAAGCCCCTCGCGCACAATCTCCACGAGACGCGCGTGCTCACGGAACTAGCCCGCGAGAAACGGCTCGTGACGCAGATGGGCATCCAGATCCACTCGTACAAGGTCTACCGCCAGGCTGCCGCCATCGTGCAGAGCGGGGTCATCGGCAAGGTGAAGGAGGTCCACACCTGGAGCAGCAAGAAGTGGGGCGACGCCGGTCCGCCGCCCGATCGCGCCGACCCCGTGCCGGAGTCCCTTGATTGGGATCTATGGCTCGGGCCCGCCACCCCGCGCCCGTTCGTCAAGGGGCATTACCATCCCGGCAACTGGCGGAAGCGCCTCGACTTCGGTACCGGCACCTTTGGCGACATGGGCTGCCACATCTTCGATCCCGTGTTCAAGGCGCTCGCCCTGACCTCTCCCCTTTCGGTCCGATCCGAGGGTCCCGCACCCGACGCGTGGAATTGGTCGATCAACGCCCGCATCCATTACGTCTTCCCCGGCACGCCCTATACCGCCGGTGAAACCGTAGCCGTGACGTGGTATGACGGAGACGAACGTCCGCCGGCCGACATCCAGGCGCTGATCCGCGAGGCCGCTCCCGCCGATGGGAAATCCGGTAAGCGCAAAGGCGACGGTGACAGTCAGGGCTCGATCATCATCGGCACGGGAGGAATACTCCATGTTCCGCACATCGCCGCGCCCAAGCTCTACCCGACGGCGAAGTTCGCCGGCTACACGCTGCCGGAACGCGAACAAGGCCACCACTGGACCGAGTGGGCCGAGGCCTGCATCAACGGAGGAAAACCGGGCGCCAACTTCGATTACTCCGGTCCCCTCACCGAGTCCGTTCTCCTCGGCAGCGTCGCCGTCCGCTTTCCGCAGACGACGCTGCGGTGGAACGCGGCCAAGCTGGCCTTCGACAACGAGAGTGCCGCCAACCGCCACGTGCGCCGCACCTACCGCGCCGGTTGGAAATTCCCCGGCATCTCCTGAGCTTCGAAACTTACCGACCCCACCCCATGAAGATACTCCCCACCCTCGCCCTCGCCGCCGGACTGCTGGCCGCCGCCGGATCATCTGCCGCGGCGGCTTCCGCCTCGCTCGCCGGCTCCCGCCCCAACGTCATCTTCATCATCACTGACGACCAGGGCTACGGCGACGTGTCCGCGCACGGCAGCCCGATCCTGCAGACCCCCAACCTCGACCGCCTGCACCGGGAAGGAGTACGCTTCACGGACTTCCACGTGAGCCCGACCTGCGCGCCCACCCGCTCAGCGCTGATCTCGGGCCGGCACGAGTTCAAGAACGGCATCACCCACACCATCTACGAGCGGGAGCGTCTTGCTCCCGGCACCGTGACGCTCGCCGAGGTTCTGCGCGGCGCGGGCTACCGCACGGGTATCTTCGGCAAGTGGCATCTCGGCGACGAGGCGGCCTACCGCCCGGAGAGCCGGGGCTTCGAGGAGGTCTTCATCCACGGCGCCGGCGGCATCGGTCAGACCTACCCCGGCTCCTGCGGCGACGCCCCGGGCAATACCTATTTTGACCCCGCGATCCTGCACAACGGGAAGTTCGTGAACACCAAGGGCTATTGCACCGACGTCTTTTTCAACCAGGCGATCCGTTGGATCGAGGGCCAGAAAAAGGGAACCCCCTTCTTCGCCTGGCTCGCCACCAACGCGCCGCACGGCCCGCTGCAGGTGCGCGCGGAAGACGAGGCGCGCTACGCGGGAAAGGTTCCTGATGCCAACACCGCGAAGTTCTACGGGATGATCGCCAACATCGACGATAACATCGGCCGCCTGCTGACGCGCCTCAAGGAACTCGGGATCGAGAACGACACGCTCGTTATCTTCATGAACGACAACGGCGGCACCAACGGCGTCCGCGTCTTCAACGCGGGCATGCGCGGCAGCAAGGGCTCGCCATGGTTGGGCGGAACCCGCTCCTCCTTCTTCTGGCGCTGGCCCTCGCGCCTCGTACCGGCGGACGTCGGCGCGCTCGCCGCCCACATCGACTTCTTCCCCACGCTTTCCGAACTCGCGGGAGCCCCGCTCCCGCCGAAAGCCAAGGTCCAGGTCGAAGGCCGCAGCCTGGTTCCGCTGCTGGCCAACCCTAAGGCTCCCTGGGCCGACCGCACGCTGGTCACCCATGTGGGACGCTGGGAACCAGAGGCGAGACCGGAGGAGTACCAATACCGGAACTGCGCGATCAGAAACACGCGTTGGTCGCTGGTCTCGATCGACGGCGGAGCCAAACCGTCCTGGCAACTTTTCGACCTGCGCGCGGACTACGGGCAGACCAAGGACGTCGCCGCGGCCAACCCCTCCGTTGTGGCGGAACTGTCCGCTGCGTATGACCAGTGGTGGCGTTCAGCCCGTCCGCTGCTCGTCAACGAGGGCGTTAAAGGACCACGCCTGAACCCGTTCAAGGAGATGTACTGGGCTCAGTTTGGAGGAGGTCCTTCCGAGGACGACCTGCGCAAGATGGATCCGTCTTTCCGGCTCGGCGCCGGCAAGAAGAACCGCAAGTGACGCCGCGCGGCACCGACGCCGCAGCAGCGTAATTTGGCTCACGTCGCCTTGCGGTCTTTCCAGGCTCTGCCGGGAGGGCCCATTGGTTCACCACTCCGCGACTCGCTTGAAAGCGAGTCGCGACAACCGCGACCGGTCAGGCGCTGAGGCTTTTGATCAGCTCCACCATGGGTAGGAACATCGCGATGACGATGACACCCACGCCGACGGCCATCAGCACAATCATCACAGGCTCGATGATGGAGGTGAGGGCCGCGACCGCGTTGTCGACCTCCTCGTCGTAGGTGTCGGCGATGCGCGTGAGCATGTCGGGCAGCGCGCCGGTCTCCTCGCCCACCTCGATCATGCTCGTGACCATGCCGGGGAAGATATGGGTCGACTCCAAAGGCTTCGCCACGCTGTCGCCCTCCTTCACCCGATCGTGGACCACGTTGATGGCGTTCGCGACATGGACGTTGCCGCTCGTGTCGCGGGTGATGATGAGGGCCTGAAGGATGGGCACGCCCGAGGCGAGCAGCGTGCCGAGCGTGCGGGTGAACCGGGCGATCGAGGCCTTGAGGAAGAGATCACCGATCACCGGAACCTTGAGGAGAAGCCAGTGCAGGACCTTGGTCCCGAAGGTGGAGCGCTTGAAGAGCCAACCGAGGAAGCCGGCGCCCGCGAGCCCGCCGATGACCATGAGCAGGTTTTCGCGCATCGCGTTCGCGATCGCGACCACGACGGAGGTGAGCCACGGCAGCGGCTTCCCCTTCAGCATGGTGAAAAAGACCTCCTGAAACTTCGGCACCACGAAGACCATGAGGACGATCATGATGCCTCCGGCGACGCAGCTGATGATGGCCGGGTAAACCATCGCCGAGGTCACCTTGCCGCGGATCTTCATCGCCTTCTCCATGAAAACGGAGAGCCGCTCGAGCACGGTGTCGAGGACGCCGCCCGCCTCGCCCGCCTTGACCATGTTGATGTAAAGACGGTCGAACGTCTTCGGGTTCGCACCGAGGCCGTCGGAGAAATTTCCACCCGACCGGATGGTGTCGGCGCAGTCCTCGATGACCTGGCGGAAGGCCTTGCGCTTCTCCTGCCGGGCTAGGACCTCCAGCCCGCGCATGATAGGCATACCGGCCTTGACCAGCGTCGCCAGCTGCCGGGTGAAAACGGTGAGACCCTTCTCGTTGACCGCGCGGCCGAAGGAGAACCCCCGGCGACGTGGCACGGGGGGCCCGCCGGCGGGCACGGAGATGGTGGGGCCGCGGCCGGCGGGACGCGGCGCGGGAGCGGAGGGGCGGACGGCAAGTTTCGCCATGGCGGACCGGGGGAGAGGTTCAGGTGTACTTGATGACCTCCTCGACGGAGGTGTTGCCGTCGAGGATGGCGCGGAGCCCGTCGTCACGCAGGGTGCGCATGCCCTGCTCGATGGCCTTGTCGCGGATGACGAGCGTTGCCGCCTTCCGCGTCACCAAGTCGCGGAGTTGCTCGGACATCCGCAGCCATTCGTAGATGCCCATCCGGCCCTTGTAGCCCGACTGGCTGCAGGCCGGGCAGCCGCGGCCGTAGTGGAACGGACGGCCGCCAATGCTGTCGCGGGAGATGCGCACCTGCGCGAGGACTTCGTCGCCCGGCACGTAGGTGGTTTTGCACTGCGTGCACACCCGGCGAACGAGGCGCTGCGCGAGCACCGCCTCCAGGGAAGAGGCGATGAGAAAGGCCTCGACCCCCATGTCGACCAACCGCGTGACGGCGCCCGCGGAGTCATTGGTGTGGAGCGTGGAGAGCACCAAGTGGCCGGTGAGCGAAGCCTGGATCGAGATCTGCGCCGTCTCGAGGTCGCGAATCTCGCCCACCATGATCACGTCAGGATCCTGCCGCAGGAACGACCGCAACGCGGAGGCGAAGGTGAGGCCGACCAGCGGCGCCACGGGCACCTGCATGATGCCCTCGATCTCGTATTCAACGGGATCCTCGGCGGTGAGGATCTTCAGGTCGACGGTGTTCACCAGCCGCAGTGCGCTGTACAGGGTGGTGGTCTTGCCGGAGCCGGTGGGCCCGGTGACGATAAAAATGCCGTTGGGACGGCGGACGATCTCGTGGATGCCATTGTAGACATCCTCGGGCATCCCGAGCTGGGAGATGTCCAGCCGCACCGCCGACTGGTCGAGGACGCGCAACACGACGCTTTCTCCGAACTGAGTGGGGAGCGTGGAAACGCGCAGGTCGACCGCGCGCCCGCCGATGTTGATCTTGATGCGACCGTCCTGCGGCACACGGCGCTCCGCGATGTTGAGGCTCGCGAGCACCTTGACGCGGGAGATGATCGGCAGAGCGAGCTGCTTCGGGGGCGGTGCCATCTCGTAGAGGGCGCCGTCGATCCGGTAGCGGATCTTGAACTCGTGCTCGAAGGGCTCGAAGTGGATGTCACTCGCCTTGTCCCGGATCGCCTGGCCGATCACCAGGTTCACAAATTTGATGATCGGAGTCTGCTCCGACATCGACTCGATATCTCGTTCCGAGAGCTCCCCCGCCCCGGCTACCGCAGCGACCTTGCCGGTGCCGATCTCCTGCAGCAGGTCGTCGATCGTTTCCTCGTCCTCGCCGTAGTGCTGCTTGATCTGCACCTCGACCTTGTCGGGGTCGCCGAAATAGAGGCGGACATTTCGACCCAAGGCGAACGTGAGATCGTCCACCGCCTGGGTATTGAAGGGATCGGTGACGAGCAGGTCTATGCTCTGGTCGTCGGCCCGCATCGGCATCACGCCGTAGTCGCGGGCGAGCTTGCCGTTGAGCGAGGCGATGGCTTCGCCGGGAAACTGCACGGGAAGCTCCGGCACATAATCGTAACCAAGATGCTCGGCGATGCGGCGGAGCAGGACGTCCTTCTCGATCAGGCCGAGGTCGACCACCACGTCGGCCAGCGGCTTGCCGGTCGCCTTGTGCTCCTCGTTCAGCTCATCGAGCTGCGCCGGCTCGACGAGACGGTGCTCCTTGAGGAAATCGTAGATCGCCTGGCTATGGGAGAGGAACATCGGTCCGTCGCTCAGAGGTCGCGCAGCTTGAGCCCCATCTGGAGGAACTTCTCGCGCATCACATTCGGATCCTGCGCCTTTTCCAACGCTTCGTCGGGCGAGACCAGGTTACGGTTGACGAGGCTCATCAGGTGCGTGTCGAGGGTGATCATCCCGAGATTGGCGCCCGTCTGGATATCGGAGGTGATCCGGAAGGTCTTGTTCTCACGGATCAGCGCCGCGATCGAGGTCGTGTTGACCATGATCTCATAGGCCGCGATGCGCCCGCCGCCAATCTTCTTGCAGAGCACCTGGGAGATGACCGCGACCAGCGACGAGGCCAATTGCGTGCGGATCATGTCCTTCATGTTCGCCGGGAAGGCGTCCACGATGCGGTCGACCGTCTTGGCGGCGCTGTTCGTGTGGAGCGTGCCGAAGACCAGGTGGCCTGTCTCGGCCGCGCTGATCGCCGCCTCGATGGTCTCGAGGTCGCGCATCTCACCCACGAGGATGACATCCGGGTCCTGGCGCAACGCATGCCGGATCGCCTCCGAGAAGCTCGGGACGTCGACATGCACTTCGCGTTGGGTCACAACGCACCGCTTGTGCGCGTGGTAGTACTCGATCGGGTCCTCGATGGTGATGATGTGGCCGTCGCGCGCCTCGTTGATGTAGTTGATCATCGACGCGAGCGTGGTCGATTTGCCCGAGCCGGTGGGCCCGGTCACAAGGATGAGCCCGCGCGGGCGGTAGAGCAGCTCGCGGATCTTGTCGGGCATGCCGATGTCGCGGAGGCTGAACATCCGGTGCGGGATCTGGCGAAGCACCATGCCGTAGTTGGCCTTGGACTTCAGCACCGACACGCGGAAACGGGCCTTCTCGCCGAAGGCGAACCCGAAGTCGGCGCCCCCCTTGAGTTTCACGTTGGCGACATGCCCGTCGGGCGTGATGGAAAGCATGAGCTTCTCCGTGTCGGCGGGGGTCAACGGCGGCCCGTCGATCGGCGTCATGCTTCCGCTCAGCCGGAGGGTCGGCGGCTGGCCGACCTGGAGGTGGAGGTCCGAGGCGCCCTGCTCGACCATCAGTTCGAGCAGATCATTCATTTCATAGCTCATGACGCGGGCTCCTGGCGCGGCGCGGGCGCCGCGGATGCTTCAGTTGGCGGGGAAATGGCGGTCATGGCCGGTCCTCAGCTGGAGTCGCCCACCGTGATGGAGACAACTTCCTCGATCGTGGTGAGACCCGCGGTGACCTTGCGGGCTCCGTCCTCGCGCATGGTACGCATGCCGAGGGTGCGGGCCTTGTCACGTAGCCGCGAGCTGCCCGCGCCCTCATAGATCATCTTCTGCACCTCCTCGTTGACCACGAAGATCTCGAAGATCCCCATGCGGCCGCGGTAGCCGGTCGAGTTGCAGTTTCCGCACCCCTCGCCCTTCGCAAAGGTCGCGCCCTCGGACTGCGCCGCCGTGATGTTGAGCGCGCGCAGCTCGTTCGCGGTGGGAATGACGGCCCGTTTGCACTGCCGGCAGATCTTCCGCACGAGTCGTTGGGCCATGACCGCCCGCAGCGATGTCGAGACAAGGAATGGCTTCACGCCGATATCGATCAGTCGGGTCACCGCTCCCGGCGCGTCGTTGGTGTGCAGGGTGGAGAAAACCATGTGGCCCGTCAGCGAGGCGTTGATCGCGATCTCGGCCGTCTCGAGGTCGCGGATTTCACTGACCATCACGATGTTCGGCGCCTGCCGCAGCATCGCGCGCAGCGCGGAGGCGAAAGTCATGCCCACATCGTGCCGCACCGGCACCTGGTTGATGCCGTTGAGCTGGTATTCGACCGGATCCTCCACCGTGATGATCTTCCGGTCGGGCTTGTTGATGAAGTGGAGACAGCCGTAGAGCGTGGTCGTCTTGCCCGAGCCGGTGGGGCCGGTGACCAGCAGGATGCCGTCGGGCAGGGAGATCAGGCGCTCGAACGTCGCGGCGTCGTCGCTGAAGAACCCCAGCTCGGGCAGACCGAGCGTCAGACCCTCCTTGTCGAGGATGCGCATCACAATGCTCTCGCCGTGCACCGTGGGCAGCGACGAAACGCGCAGGTCCAGCTGCTTGCCGCCCACCGCGATCTGGATGCGGCCGTCCTGCGGGACGCGCTTCTCCGCGATGCTGATGTTCGACATGATCTTGAGCCGGGAGATGATCGACAGCTGCAGCCGCTTCGGCGGGTTCTCCACCTCGATCAGCACGCCGTCGACGCGGTAGCGCACACGCAGGCGCTTTTCGAGCGGCTCGACATGAATATCCGAAGCCCGGCGCTGGATCGCCTCGAGGATCATCTGGTGCACCAGCTTGATGATCGGGGCGTCGGCCTCGGTCGTGGCCGGGTCGGCCGCACCTTCGACTCCAGCTGCCACCGCCTCCGCCTCCCCACCCTCCTCCTCGCTCGAAAGATCATTCAGGAGGTCGTCGATCGAGGCGGCGTCCTTCCCGTAGAAACGGTCGATGGCCGCAACGATCTCCTCCGGCGTGGCGACCACCGTATCGAGCGGCATCTTCACGAGATAGCCGAGGGCGTCGATACCGTCGGTGTCGAGCGGGTCGGAAATCGCCACCTTCAGCCGGTTTCCCTCGCGGCCCAGCGGCAGCAGCCGGTGGCGCGCCGCGACGGCCCGCGGAACCAGCTCCAGCGTGTCGCCCGTGATGCGGACGCCCGCCAGATCCGGCGCCATGGCCATCGCGAACTCATCGGCGAGCAGTTCCGCGACGCGACGCGATGACAACGCCCCCTGCCGGATGAGCACATCCAGCAACCGCGGCGCGCCAGCCGCCCCGGGATCCGCCGGCAAAAGCGCGCGTGCGGCGTCGAGCTGGGCGGGTCGCAACAGGCCGCGCTCCTGCGCGAGCTGGATAACGAACTCGTCCGCGGCGGCGGTGAAGGCGGTGGCGGCGGGCGGGGTCACGGGCGGTGGGGGAAAACGGTCACTTCGGCGCCAGGCTAAGGAGGAA
>CAXRGI010000337.1:0-18771 GCA_964229935.1 Opitutales bacterium | reverse complement strand
AACCGCGTGGTCAGCATGAGCTCGATCCACCCATGGTGCTGCTCGCCCTCGGCGATACCGTCACCGATGAGGACAACGCGATCGCCGTCGCGTAGCTCAAAGGAGGCCGGTTGGGCGGCGAGGACGGGAAGGACGAACGCGAGGAAGACAGCGGCGAGACGGGTGCGCATGAAGAGAGGAAGATGGGGAGAGAGGGAGACAGGTGAGACGAAGGAAGTTTGTGAGGAGGTCAGCGAAAAGGCGGGCGAAAGGGTCCGAGGCAACAGCCTCGGCTACCCGATGAGGTCCTCAAGGCGGGAACGGGTGGGGAGCAGCTTCTATCTGTTACCAATTCGGAGGCCCGTCGCTGTGGCCGCGGCCGCTTGCCGCGGAGATTTTTGGAATGATCCCTTCGCTGAGCGTCGGAATGTTTCGCCGGAACTTCACCTCGACGGCTCCGACGCAACGGTCCCGGCCACCCGGCGAGCCGGCGCGATCCACGTCGCCGCGGGCGCTTTTCGGGAAACGCCCGCGGCCCGGGAACTCACTTGGTCGCGGCGGCGAGCGCCTGGTCGACGTCCCTGAGGATGTCGTCGATGTGCTCGATGCCGACGCTGAGGCGGATGAGCTCGGGCTTGATGCCGCCCTTGAGCTGCTGTTCCGCGCTGAGCTGCGAGTGGGTCGTGGTGGCGGGGTGGATCGCGAGGCTCTTCGCGTCGCCGACATTGGCGAGGTGCGAGAAGAGCTTCAGGGCGTCGATGAACTTCTTGCCGGCCTCGCGGCCGCCCTTGATGCCGAACACGACCATCGAGCCGCCCTTGCCGCGCAGGTATTTCTTGCTGGCCTCGTACTGGGGATCGTCGGGCAGTCCCGGGAAGCGCACCCAGTCCACCGCACGGTGCGACTTGAGGTGCTGCGCGACGGCGAGCGCGTTGGCGCAATGCCGCTCCATGCGCAGCGCGAGGGTCTCGATGCCCTGCAGGAACATCCACGAATTATCGGGGGCGATGCAGGCGCCGAGGTTGCGCAGCGGGACGGTGCGCATGCGCAGGATGAACGCGAGCGGCAGCAACGGCGCCGGCAGGTCCACACCCCAGCGCAGCCCGTGGTAGCTGTTGTCGGGATTCGTGTAGAGCGGGTGCTTGCCGGCGGCCCACTTGAAGCGGCCGCTGTCGACCACCACGCCGCCGATGCCATTGCCGTGGCCGCCGAACCACTTCGTGAGCGAGTGGACGACGATGTCGGCGCCGTGGTCGAGCGGGCGGGTGAGATAGGGCGTGGAGAACGTGGAGTCGACGATGAGCGGGATGCCGGCGCCGCGCGCGATGGCGGAGACGGCGTCGAGGTCGGTGACCTCGAGCGCGGGGTTGGAGACGGTCTCGCAGAACAGGGCGCGGGTGCGGCCGTCGATCGCGCGGGCGAAGTTCTGCGGGTCGTTCGAGTCGACAAACTTCACCGTGATGCCGAGCGCGGGAAGAATGTCGTTAAACTGCGTGTAGGTGCCGCCGTACAGGTTCCGGGCCGAGACGATGTTGTCGCCGGCCGAGGCGAGGTTGATGATCGAGTAGAAGATCGCGCTCGTTCCCGAGGCGAGGCCGAGGCCGCCGAGCTCGTGCGCCCCCTCGAGCAGCGCGACGCGCTTCTCCAGCGCGTCGGTCGTCGGATTCATCAGACGCGTGTAGATGTTACCGAGCTCCTTCAGCGCGAAAAGGTTCGCCGCGTGCTCGGCGCTCTTGAAGACGAACGAGCTCGTCCGGTAGAGCGGGACCGCGCGGGCGAGCGTGGTCGGGTCGGGTTGGGTGCCGCCGTGGAGGCAGAGGGTCTCGAGGTTCATGGTGGGTGAAAAACGAAGTCCTGCGTTTACGCCGCGGACCGGGCCGCGGGTCAATTCCCGGCGTGGCTTCACCACGCCGGGAGGGATAAGGGAGAGGAAGGAGGGGCCGTGGGCGAGAACGGGTCGCGGCCGCGCGCTCAGCGACCGTCGTTCCAGAGGATATGGGTACCGCTCTTGCCGGCGCAGATGATATCCTTCCAGCCGTTGCCATCGAGATCGGCCAAGCGGATCTGGAGGCCGGTGCCCGGGCCGCCATCGGCGAGCATGTGCCGCGTGAAGCGTTTATCCGTGGCGTTCCACTTGTACATCGCGACGCAGCCCGGCTCGTTGTCGCCCGGGTCGCCACCGCTGTGGGCGCGCACGCGGCGGCCGGTGATCAGGTCGGGTTTGCCGTCGTTATCCAGATCCTCCCACACGAGGGCGTGGTTTTGGGAGATCTTGTCGTCGATCACGTAGTGGCGCCAATTGGTGCTGCCGTCCTTGTTGGGGTCGCGCTGCTCCTCCCAGTAGAGGCCGTAGTTGTGGCCGTGGCCCCAGATGATGTCGTTCCGGCCGTCACCGGTCAGGTCGACCACGACCATCGGGGTGCTGGCATGCGGCCACGTCCAGTCGGCGTGGCGCCGCCACGGCCGCTCGAGGGCCCCGGAGGCGGGCCGCTCGTACCAGCCGCCGCCGTAGAGCAGATCCTCGCGGCCGTCGCCGTTCACGTCGCCGAAGCCGATGCCGTGGCCGTTCACGAACGGAGCGCCGGGCTGGATCATCCAGGGCTTGAGGACCGGCTCCCCGCCCGCCCCTTTCGCGAAGCGGTATGCCATCACCGCGTTGGCGTGACCGTAGGAGTTCACGACGTACTCCGGCACACCGTCGCCATCCATGTCACGCAAGGCGGTCCACTCGTTCTGCACCAGCTTGGTCTCGACGAGCACGTGCTGCTTCCAGAGCGCGCCCGACTTCAGCCCCGCGGCGCCGGGGTTCTCGTACCAGTAGACCTTCGAGTCCATGAACGCACCCGTCACGATATCCGGGAAGCCGTCCCCGTTAACATCATGCGCGTGCTCGCCGCAATTGGTCATGTAGTCCTTGCCGAATGGCTCGAGCTTCCGCAGCTGCCGCTTCGCCTTGAAATCCGGCCCTTCGTACCAGAACTCGCCGGCGCTGATGTCGGGCTTTCCGTCGCGGTTGAAGTCGGCGACGGCGCAGCCCTCGTTGTTGTCGACGTGGAGTTGCTGCACGCGGATGCGAAGCGCGGGGGCGGCGGGACCCGCCTTCTTGCCGGCGCCCTTGGGGGCCTTGGCCGCGTCGGCCGCGGGCAAGGCGACCGGAACGAGAAGCAACGCGAGCGCGAGGAAGCGCGAGGGAACGAAGCGGGGGATCATGAGGGGGCGGGAAGCCCACTTCATCGGGCCCGCGGCGCCGTTGGCGATGGAATTTTCGCCGGCCCGCGCGGGACGCCTCAGGCGCCGGGAAACGCGGCCGGCGGCTCCCGCCGGAAGTCGGGCGTCGTGGGAAACTCGCGCATCGGAGTGTGGAACACGCGCGTGGCGGCGGCCGAGATCGGCGGCACGATCCAGTCCCAGCGCGACGACACCTCGCGGCCGGCGTCGCGCTCCCGCCCGAGGAAGCGCATGAACTCCTCCGAAGCGGTATGGTGGTCGGTGAGCTTCACGCCGTCGGCCTCGTAGGAGTGCAGCACGGCGGCGTTAAGCTCGATCAACGCGCGGTCGAGCCAGAGGTCGCGGGCGCGGCTGCGATCAAGCCCCATCCGTTCGGCGATGAGCGGAAGCAGGTGGTAGCGGTGCGGATCCGCCAGGTTCCGGGCGCCGATCTCGGTGCCCATGTACCAGCCGTTGAACGGCGCGGCGGGGAAGCGCGTTCCGGCCGCATGCAGCAGCATGTCGCTCACCACCGGGACGCCGTACCACCGCAGGCCGAGCTCCTCGAACCACGGGAATCGCGGGTGGCGCAGCCGCACCTCGCGCACGAGGCCGTCGGGCAACGGGAAGAGCGCCGGCTTTCCATCGCGCCCCGAGATCACCCACGGCAGCAGGTCGAAGGCCGAGGGTTCGGCCGGAGGACGCCAGCCAAGGTTGATCGCGAGTCGCGTGAAGGCCTCGTTGGCGGGATCACCGAGGACGGATCCGTCGGCCCGGCGATATCCAGCGTAGCCGCAAAGCTGGGCGTTCCAGATGCGGGGGGCGGCCCCGGCGGAGGGATCCTCCGGCGCAAAAACCGTGAGATAGGAACGCACCGTACCGTCGCCCTGCGCGAGCGCGAGATGCTCGCGGAGGCTCGCGGCAAGATCAGCTGGGTCGGCGAGTTCCCGGTGATCCCGCACCTGCAGGCTGCGCCAATGGAGGCGGCCGATGCAGCGGGCGTGGTTGCGCCACGCGATCCGGCCCGCCCACGTGAGTTCCGCCGAAGTCAACGGCGCCGGCCGGCCGGCCGCCAGCACCCGGCCGATCTCCGCGCGGCGTGTGGCGGCCTGCGGGGCGAGATGGGCCTCGTCGAGAAAGGCCAGCTCGTCGGCTGGAGGCACCGCGGTCGGCGGAGCCGGCCGCGAGCCCGCGAAGGCGTCGACGAGGGCATGAAACGGACACGGCGGCATGGGCAGCGCACCCAAAGCCGTTTCCCAAGGGGCGCAAGGCGCCGCGGGAGTTCAGCGGGCGGCCTTCGCCGGCAGACCCGGAATAAAAAGGTCCGCGTGGCCGGGAAAGGTGGGGATGCGGCGGTCGCACGCGATCGCCCACATGTCCCACGAGCCGTCGATGTAGTTGCGGTTCGCCGGCAAGGGGCAGGCCTGCACGTAAAGGTACCAGCGGCCGTCGATCTCGTAGAAGGCGGGCGTGGCGACGTGGTACATCGTGTCGTCGCGGTACAGGCCGGTCCAATTCGTCTGCAGAGCCGTGTCGACATCGAGCTGGCGCCAGCCGGTGTCGGGCCGCCGGCTCACCGCGATCGCCGGCCGCCAGCGCTTACCCTTCTCCGGGCCGACCTCGATGGACAGGACGTAAGTGCCGTCCACCTTGAACACCTGGTGCCACTCGTAATACGCACCGGGCACGGACTCGAAGATCTGCCCCATGCCGCGCGGGTCGGCGGCGTTGAAACGCCTCGTCCAAGTCTTGCCGTCGCGCGAGGTCGCGAGGCGGATCCCCGGCAGCACGCCGTCCTTGCCGCGGTAGGAGTAATACAGGTACCAGTCCCAGCCGCCGTCGGCGGGGTTGCGCTCGCGCCACACCGCGGCCTGCGAGGCCATCTCCTCGTGGAAAGGGGCGGCGGGATCCGGCGCCAGCACCGGCTGGTCGCCGAAGCGCCGGATCGCCTCGGGCGTGATCCCGGAGTAGCCGTCGGCGCCCACCGGGCAGATCGCCAGCCCGATCCGGTCCTGAATCGTGCGCCGTGTGCCCGAGTAGTAGATATAGTACGCGTCCTCCTCCGGCACGTGCACGACGGCATCGAGCCGGATACTGCCCGAATCCCACCCGTCGCGCGAGGGGCTGAAGACGGGGTTGGCCCTGTCCTCATGCCACTTGAGCGGATCCGAGCGCAGCGCCCACGCCTTGCCGATGTCGCACCTTTTCCGGTCCGCCGCCGGCACGCCGGAGTAAAACATCACGAGCCGCGTCGGATCGCGCGGGTTCGGCACGATGCACGGTTCCTGGACCTGCTGCGACTGCCACGCGGCGGTGGTACGGTCGATGAAGCGCACCCCGCGCACGGCCGGCGCGGATTCGGCGGCGACGGCGCAGAGCGAACTCAAGGCGGCGAAACCGGCGCCGAAAAAGAGCAGCGAACGAGGGAGGGGCATGGCGCGTGGGGTACCGCGCAACAAACGCGCGGGCCGGCGGGTGTGGCAAACCCAACCCGCCGCCGTGCTGCGCCCTTGCCGCTCCCGCGAAACCCCGCTTGGCTCGCGCCGACACCCCATGGACGCCGCCCCACCCCGCCGCCCGCTCTGGCTGCGCCTGCTGCGCGCCACCGGAATTCTTCTCGCGATCCTCGTCGCCGCGCTGGCCCTGCGGACCGGGTACGCTTTCCGCGACCGCAACCCGGGCTACGCGGTCCGCGTCTCGGTCTCGTCGGAAAAATCCCGCGCCGAGCCGCGGCCGCTGCGCGCCGGTTTCGCCCGCGAACGCATCAACCCGAAGCTCGGCGACCCGGCGCGGCCGGTTTACATCGCCGGCTTTTCCCAGAACCGCACGGCCACCGCGATCCACGACGATCTGTGGTCCGTCGCCTGCGTGATCGACGACGGCCATACGCGCGTGGCGTTCGTGTCGCTCGACGCGATCGGGCTTTTTCACGACGACGTCATTGAGATCCGGCGCCGCCTGGGCCCGGAGCTCGGGCTGGCGTACACGATCATTGCGGCGACGCACAACCACTCGACGCCCGACCTCATGGGCCTCTGGGGTCCGCATCCGTTGCGGAGCGGGGTCGATCCGGCGTACCGGGAGCAGGTGATCACCACCGCAGCACGCACGCTGGCGGCGGCGGTCGCGGGCCTGGCGCCGGCGCGGGTCGCGTTCCACGAGATCCCGGTGCCGCCCGACGGGCTTGTCGCCGACACCCGCCGGCCGTACGTCTTCGACGCCGACGTGCGCGTGATGCACTTCACCGCGCCCGCCGGCGGCGCGACCCTGGGCACGCTGGTAACCTGGGGTAACCACCCCGAGACGCCGTGGTCGCGGAGCACGGAGATCACCTCCGATTTCTGCGGGGTGCTGCGCGACACGCTGGAGCGCGGCGCGAGCGGGCCGGCCGGCGCGCTCGCCGGCGTCGGCGGCGTGCACTGTTTCATCAACGGCGCGGTCGGCGGCCTCATGACCACCCACCCGAGCACGACGGTACGCGACCCGCTGCTCGGATCGGACCTCGCCGAGCCGTCGCACGCAAAAAGCGCCGCGGTCGGCCGCCAGCTGGCGGCGCGCATCCTCCCGCGCCTGCGCGAACCGGCGGCCGCGACCGACCACGCGCCGATCGGCATCGAGGCGCGCACGCTGGATCTGCCGGTCGACAACGTGAACTTCCTGATCGCACCCGTGCTCGGGATCATGGACCGCGGCCACTCGCGCTGGCGCCACGTCCGCTCCGAGGCCGCGGTGCTGCGTTTCGGCGAGGCGACGATCGCGTGCGTGCCCGGCGAAATCTACCCCGAGATCGTCAACGGCGGCGTGGAGCGCGCCCCGGGCGGCGACTTCGACGTGGATCCCGTCGAAGTGCCACCGGTGCGGGCGTTTCTGCCTGGCAGGGTTAAGTTCGTGCTTGGCCTCGCGAACGACGAGGTCGGCTACATCATCCCCCGCAGCGAATGGGACCGCGAGCCGCCATACCTGTACGGTTCCGCGAAGCCGGTCTACGGCGAGGTGAATTCGCTCGGGCCTGAGACCGCGCCCCTGCTCCACGCGGCACTGCGGGAGTTGAGCGCGGCGCTGCGCTGAAGCGGCCCACGACCGACGGACATCCGGCACATTCGCGTTGACCGGTCACGGGGCGGAGGGTGCCCTTCCCTCTCGGACTACCCCGCTCACCCCGCCGCTGATGTTCCGCGTTTCCGGATCCCTTTTCGCCTGTGCGTTCGCCCTGATCCTGGCCGCCGCGCCGCTGCCCGCGGCCGCGCCGCCAGCCAAGGTGGAGGACGCAACGGGCCAGCCTGTAAGCTACTGGAAGCAGGTTCGGCCGGTGTTTCAGGCGCATTGCCAGGGTTGCCACCAGCCCGCGCGGGCGCGGGGCGGCTATGTGATGACCGACTTCACCCGGCTGCTCGCGGGCGGCGAGAGCGGTCACCGGGCGGTCGTGGCGGGCGAGCCGGGCGCCAGCGCCCTGTTGGCCTCCATCACACCGAAGGATGGCGAGGCCGAGATGCCGAAGGACAAGGCGCCCCTGAAACCCGAGCACATCGAGCTCGTGCGCCGTTGGATCGCCGAGGGAGCGACGGACGACACTCCCCGCAACGCCGTGCAGCGGATCGACGCCGAACACCCGCCCGTCTACCTGCGGCCGCCGGTCATCACGTCCCTTGATTTCTCCCCCGACGGAGCCCTGATCGCCGTAGCGGGATTTCACGAGGTGCTGTTGCACCGCGCCGACGGCAGCGGGCTCGTCGCGCGCCTGATCGGTCTTTCGGAGCGCATCGAGTCGGTCAGGTTCTCCCCCGACGGACAGCGGCTCGCGGTCGCGGGTGGCCTGCCCGCGCGCATGGGCGAGGTGCAGGTGTGGGATATCGCGCAACGCAAGCTCACCCTGTCGGTGCCGGTCGGATACGATACCGTCTACGGCGTAAGCTGGTCACCCGACAGCCGGCTGGTCGCGTTCGGCTGCCCCGACAACACCCTGCGCGCGATCGACGCCCGCACCGGCGAGCAGGTGCTCCACCAAGGTTCCCACAACGACTGGGTGCTGGACACCGTGTTCAGCCAGGACGGCTCGCACATCATGTCGGTCGGGCGCGACATGAGCACCAAGCTCACCGCGGTGGAGACGCAGCGCTGCGTCGACAACATCACCTCCATCACGCCTGGCGCGCTGCGCGGCGGGCTGCACGCCATCGCGCGTCGGCCGGGGCGCGACGAGGTCGTGATCGGCGGCGCCGACGGCGTCCCGCAACTCTACCTGGTGTTCCGCCAGGCCGCGCGGAAGATCGGTGACAACGCCAACCTGCTGCGCCGCTTCCCCGCCATGGAGGGCCGCGTCTTCGCCGTCGATTACTCGCCCGACGGCCGCGTCATCGCCGCCGCCAGCAGCCTGAACGGCCGCGGCGCGGTCCATTTCTTCTCGGGCGAGCACGACACCACGATCCCCGAGAACATCCTCAAGGCCTACACGAAGGTCGCGACGACCTACTCACCCGAGGAGAAGAAGGCCATCGACGAGTTCACCACCCGCGGCACGGCGCGCGCGGCCGCCACCGAGTTCCCCACCGCGATGTACGCGCTGGCCTTCAGCCCCGACGGGGCCCGCGTCGCCGCCGCGGGCGAGGACGGACGCGTGCGTTTCATCCGCGCGGCCGACGGCGTCGTCACCGGCGAATTCGTCCCCGTTCCGCTCACCGGCGCCCCCGTCTCGCTCGGCCGCTGAACCGTCTTCCCGTCCGCATGAAGCCCTTTTCGCTCCCGCCGCTGCTGCTCGCCGCGGCGCTTCTCCTCGCCGGTGCGGCCGCCGCCGCGCCCGCCGCCCTCACTCCGCCCGAACCCGAGGCGCTGCCCGCCGGCGCGGTGGTGCGCGCGCTCGAGATCACACCCGCCGCGATGAAGCTCGACGGGGCCTTCGACGCCGCGCAGGTGCTCGTCACCGCCGAGCTGGCCGACGGCACCCGCGTCGATGCCACGCGCCTCGCCCGTATCGCGGTCGATCCCAAGGTCGGCGCGGTTTCACCCGCCGGTCTCGTCCACGCCGCCGGCAACGGCCGCGCGGAACTCGAGGCCAGCCTCGGCGGCCGCACCGCCCGCGCTGCCCTCGAGGTCGTGAACCACGACCCGGCCGCGAAGGTGGATTTTCTCCGGGACGTGAACCCCGTGCTCAACCAGCTCGGCTGCAGCTCCGGACCGTGCCACGGCTCGAAGGACGGCAAGGGCGGTTTCAAACTCTCCCTTCGCGGCTACGATCCCGAGTTCGACGTGCGATCGCTGGTCGACGACCACGCGGGCCGGCGGGTGAACCTCGCGTCGCCGGACGACTCACTGATGCTCCTGAAAGCCACCGGCGCCGTGCCGCACGAGGGCGGCCCGCGCACCGCGTACGACGACAAATACTACCGCATCCTGCGCGCCTGGATCGCCGGCGGCGCGAAGCTCGACCTCGCGTCTCCACGCGTGGCCTCGATCGAGGTCAGCCCGCGCGACCCCGTGCTGCAGCGCGTCGGTTCCCGCCAGCAGATGAAGATCATCGCCACCTACGCCGACGGCCGGCGGCGCGATGTCACCGCCGAGGGCTTCATCGAGTCGGGCAACCAGGACGTGGCCGTGATCGAGCACGGCGGTTTGGTGCGTACCCTGCGCCGCGGTGAAGCGCCGCTGCTCGCGCGATTCGAGGGCGCCTACGCTGCGACGACGGTGACGGTCATGGGCGACCGCGCCGGCTTCGAGTGGCGCGAGCCCGAGAAGTGGAACCGCATCGACGAGTTCACCGCGGCGAAGTGGCGCCGCCTGAAGATCCTGCCGTCGGAGCTGAGCGCCGACGCCGATTTCCTGCGCCGCGTGCACCTCGACCTGACGGGCCTGCCGCCCTCGGCCGAGGAGGTGCGCGCGTTCCTCGCCGACGCGCGGCCGGTCCGCGAGAAACGCGACGCCGTGATCGACCGCCTGATCGGCTCGCCGGACTACGTCGACCACTGGGCCAACAAATGGGCCGACCTGCTGCAGGTGAACCGGAAGTTCCTCGGCGAGGACGGCGCCCGCCAGTTCCGCGAATGGATCCGGGCGGAAGTCGCCGCCAACACGCCGTACGACGCGTTCGCGCGCAAGATCCTCACCGCGTCGGGCTCCAATCGCGAGAATCCCGCCGCCAGCTATTACAAGATCCTCCGCACGCCGACGGAGACGATGGAGAACACGACTCACCTGTTCCTCGCCACCCGCTTCAACTGCAACAAGTGCCACGACCACCCGTTCGAGCGCTGGACGCAGGACCAATACTACGACCTCGCGGCCTACTTCGCGCGCGTCGACTTCAAGCGCGACCCGCAGTCGGGCGCGCGCACCATCGCCGGCACCGCGGTCGAGGGCGCGAAGCCGCTCTACGAGGTCGTGTTCGATAAGCCGGAGGGCGAGATCCGCCACGATCGCACCGGCAAGGAGACCCCGCCCGCGTTCCCCTACCCCGCGAAGTTCACGCCGCCCGCCGGCGACCAGCCCTCGCGGCGCGATCAGCTGGCCGCGTGGATGACTTCGCCCGACAACCGCTACTTCGCGCTCAGCTACGTGAACCGCGTGTGGGGCTACCTTAACGGCGTGGGCCTGATCGAGCCGATCGACGACATCCGCGCCGGCAACCCGCCCTCCAACCCGGAGCTGCTCGCCTGGCTCACGGAGGAGTTCGTCCGCGGGGGCTTCGACGTGCGGAAGCTGCAGGCGCTGATCTGCAAGTCGCGCACGTACCAGCTGTCGCTCGCGACGAACCGCTGGAACTCGGACGACAACATCAACTACTCCCACGCCCTGGCGCGCCGCCTGCCCGCCGAGGTTTTGCTCGACTCCGTGTTCAAGGCCACCGGCTCCACCCCCGAGTTCCCCGGCGTGAAGGCCGGCACGCGCGCCGCCCAGCTGCCCGACTCGGCGATCGACGTGCAGAGCGGTTTCCTCGCCAGCCTCGGCCGTCCCCCGCGCGAGTCGGCCTGCGAATGCGAGCGCACCAGCGACCTCGGGCTCGGCTCCGTGATGGCGCTGCTCAGCGGCCCGACCGTCTCCGGGGCGATCAACGACCGGAAAAACGCGCTCGCCGCGCTGGTCGCGCAGGTGCCCGACGACCGCCGGCTTGTGGACGAGGTGTTTCTCCGCACACTCGGCCGCCACGCCACGGACAAGGAAGCAGCCTCCGCGCTGGAGTCGTGGCGCGCCATCGATTCCGAGCACCGGGGATTGAACGAGAAGCTCGCCGAGCGCGAACGCTGGTGGGCGCCGATCAGCAACGAGAAGGAACGCCTCCGCGCCGATGCGATCGCCGCCGCGCGCGCGAAGGTCGAGGCCCGTCTGATCGCCGTCGCCCCGCAGGCGGCCGAGGCGGAGCGCAAACGCGAGGAACGCATCGCCGCCGCGGAAAAGGCGCTGGCCGACCACGAGGCGCTGATCCCGGGCCGCCGCGCCGCCTTCGAGGAATCGCTCGCCGAGTGCCGCACCGGCACCGTGTGGCACCCGCTCGTCATCAACACGGTCAACGTCACCAACGGCGGCCGCCTCCAGCGCCTCGAGGACAATTCCTACCTCGCGGTCGGCCCGGTCAACGGTCTGCAGGACTACACCTTCAACGCGGAGTCGCTCCACGGGAAGGTCACCGCGCTCATCCTCGAGGTCCTGCCGCACGAGAGCCTGCCGCGCTTCGGCCCGGGTTTGGCGCGCGACGGCAACTTCGTCCTCAGCGAGTTCTTCACCCGCTGGACCGACAAGGGCGGCGACCGCGAGTTCAAGGACGCTGAGTTCCGCGCCGCGCGCGCCGACTTCACGCAGGCCAACTACGACGTCTTCAACGCGATCAACCTCAAGGCCGACGCCGGCCGCGACGGTTGGGCGGTGGGCGGCCGGCCCGGTGAGCCGCACTGGGCGCGCTTCGCCTTCCCCGCCCCGGTGGGCGAGGACAAGGGCGCACGCTTCCAGATCTTCCTCCAGCAGCGCTTCCGCGACACCTACATGATCGGCCGCTTCCGGCTTTGGTACACGACGTCGGAGGAGGCGCTGGAGCACGGGGTGCCGGTCGATGTCGCCGAGGCGCTCGCCGTGCCCCCGGCCGAACGGAACAACGTGCAGGTGACCGCGATCGCCGCCTTCCAACGCGAGAGCGACGCCACCCTCCGCAAGCTCGGCCAGGCCCTGTTCACCGCCCGGCTGCAGGTGCCCGAGGATCCGGAGCTCGCCAAGCTGAAGGCCGAGCTCGCCGCGGCCGAGCAGCCGGTGCCCGTCGATCCCATCCTCGCCCAGCTCCGCGCCGACGCCGAGCTCAGCACCCGTCAGGCCGCCGATCGCCGCCTCACCGGCGTGCAGGACCTCGCCTGGGCGCTCGTCAACACGCCCGCGTTTCTTTTCAATCGTTAGAACCCCTCCCACGAGAAAGGCCCCGCCATGATCCGTCTCCCCGGTGGACTGAACACCGACCTCTGCGACACCCACGCGAAGATGACCCGCCGCGACCTCCTGCGCGTCGGTGGCTCCAGCATCCTCGGTCTTTCGCTCGGCCAGATGCTCCGCCTCAACGCGCAGACGCCCGCCTCGGCGCCGGCGCGCCACGGCGGCCCCGGCTGGGGTAAGGCCAAGAGCGTCATCATGGTGTATCTCCAGGGCGGCCCCTCGCACATCGACTTGTGGGACCCGAAGGAGAACGTGCCCGACAAGATCCGCAGCGCGTTCAAGCCCATCCCGACGCGCATCCCGGGCGTGAACTTCACCGAGATCATCCCGCAGCTCGCGAAGGTGAACGACAAGTTCACCATGATCCGGTCGATGAGCTACACGCCGAACGGGCTCTTCAACCACACGGCGGCCATCTATCAGATCATGACGGGCTACACGACCGACAAGGTAAGCCCCTCCGGCCAGCTCGAGCCGCCCAACGCCAAGGACTTCCCCAACTTCGGTTCCAACATCGTCCGCCTCAAGCCGGTCGACCAGCCGATGCTTCCGTTCGTCATGCTCCCGCGCCCGCTGCAGGAGTCCAACGTCGTCGGCAAGGGCGGCACCGCCGGATTCCTCGGCAAGGCCTACGATCCGTACACGCTCTACCCCGAGGGCGACGACCTCGATATGGCCAAGCTCGAGCGCATCCGCACGGACGACCTCAAGCTGCCCCAGGAGGTTTTCGCCCAACGCCTTGAGCGCCGTGCGCGCCTGCGCGAGTCGATCGACGCCGCGATGCCCGACATCGAGAAGGCCACGGCTTCCTACAATCTCGACGAGTACTACCAGCGCGCCCTCAGCCTGATCGTGTCGGGCCGCGCCCGCGAGGCCTTCGCCCTCGCCTCCGAGGGCGAAAAACTCCGCGACCGTTACGGCCGCAACACCTTCGGCCAGAGCCTGCTCCTTGCCCGCCGTCTCGTCGAGGCCGGCACCCGCGTCGTAGAGGTCATCTGGCCCAAGGTAGCGAATTCCGACAACCACTCGTGGGACCACCACCAGGGCCTCACCGAGCGCATGAAAGACAAGTCGGGGCCGATGCTGGACCAGGGACTCAGCGCGCTCTTCGAGGACCTCGACCAGCGCGGGCTCCTCAGCGACACGCTCGTCGTCGCCCTTGGCGAGTTCGGCCGCAGCCCCGAGCGCGGCGTCAGCACCTCCGGCAACAACAACAGCGCCGACGGTCGCGACCACTGGCCCTACTGTTACACCGCCCTCCTCGCCGGCGCCGGCATCCGCCGCGGCTACGTCCACGGCGAGTCCGACAAGACCGCGTCCGCGCCGAAGAGCGATCCGGTGCACCCGACCGAGCTGCTCGCCACGATCTACCACGCGTTCGGCATCGATCCGGAGACAATCGTCTACAACCACCTCAACCAGCCGCGCGAGCTCGTGAAGGCCAAGGCCGTCACCAAGCTCTTCGCCTGAAGTCCCGGCGCCCCATCCATCATGACCCGGTCCAGCGTCACCGCCCTCTGCCTTTTACTGCTCGCACCGGCTGCCGCCAGCGGCGCGACCCCGCCCGAGCTGATCAAGGCGCGCGACGGGTCGGGCTATTTCGGATACAAGGATACGCCGAAGCTCCCGTGGTGCGAGTGGCTCGTGCACGATCCCGACCGTCCCGCCCCGCCGCGCGTCGACCCCGGCCCCGCCGGTCCGTCCGCGGTCCCGCCGGCCGACGCCATCGTGCTCTTCTCGGGACGCGACGCCTCCGCGTGGCGAAGCCCGAACGACTGGAAGGTCGATTCCGGCCATCTTGTGTCCGGCGACGTGAAGCTGTCGTCGCGCGAGGAGTTCGGGGACATCCAGCTGCACCTCGAGTGGCAATCTCCGGCGAATTTCGCGGGTCCGTGGTCCGACCAAGGCAACAACGGCGTTTTTTTGATGGGACTCTACGAAGTGCAGATCTTCGACTCCCACTCGTTGAAGATCTACCCTGATGGTGCCTGTGGCGCCGTGTACGGCCAGACCCCGCCGCGCGTCGAGGCCGCGCGCCCCGCGGGACAATGGCAGAGCTACGACATCATCTTCACCGCGCCGCGATTCGACGGCGAAAGGTTGCTCGCTCCCGCGCGCGTGACGGTCCTGCTCAACGGCGTCCTCGTGCAGCACGAGACCGAGATCCGCGGCGAGACCGGCCACCGCCGCCTGCCCGCCTACACGCAGAAACGCGGTTCCGGCCCGGTCACACTGGGCGGCCACGGCTGCCCGATTCGTTTCCGCAACATCTGGGTCCGCCGGCTTTGAGGCGGAGCGATCCCGTGCGGCTCCACTGTAACCGAAGCATGGTTGGGGTTACGCCGCGCCGGGAGGGATAAGTGAAAGCGAGAGGGAGTGAGGGAGAAAGTAGCGCCCCCACTTTCTTCTTAATCTGCGCCATCCGCGGAATCTGCGGTTAAACACGCGGAGCCATCACGGAGCACCTCCGGCCTTCTGCTCGCCGGCATAGTCCGGGGTCGTCGACCCCGGCTTCAGCGAACGAAGCACTCCTGATCCGTGTCCCTCCTTGTTCATCCGTGGTTGCCCCTCGCAGAGCTATTCGGAAGCGATCCTGAATGAGGCCTCAGTTAAGGCGGAGCCGCGCGGCGAAATCCGTGGTTAAAAAATCCGAGGTTCCCTCCACGGCCTTTCCGTCCAAATCTCTCCTCTTTCCCCATGAGCAAGCCCGTCACCTACCGTTTCTCCTTCGGCCCCTGGAACATCAGCGAGGGCGGCGACCCGTTCGGTCCCGATGTCCGCGCGGCGTTTCCCCACGACCGCAAGTTCGCGCTCTACAAGCGCCTCGGCTTTGACGGCGTGCAATTCCACGACGACGATGTCGTACCCGGCCTGGATGGACTGAAGCCCGCGCAGATCGCCGCGCGCGCGAAGGAGGTCAAAAAGATGCTGCGCGACGAGGGGCTCACGCCCGAGTTCGTGGCGCCGCGTCTGTGGTTCGCTCACCAGACGATCGACGGAGCCTACACCTCAAACCGCGCCGCCGACCGCAAGTACGCTTGGGATCGCACGCGCAAGTGCCTCGACATCACACGGGCGATCGGATGCCGCGCCGTCGTGCTTTGGCTCGCGCGCGAGGGTAGCTACACGCGGGAGTCGAAGGACGCCCGCCTCGCCTACCGCCGCCTGCTCGAGACCGTCGATGCGATTCTCGAATACGACCGCGAGGTCGAGGTCTGGATCGAGCCGAAGCCGAACGAGCCCACCGACATGGCCTACGTGCCCACCGCGGGCCACGCGATCTCGCTCGCCTACGCCTCGCGCGACCACCAGCGGGTCAAGGCGCTCATCGAGACCGCGCACGCGCTCCTCGCGAATCTGGATCCGAGCGACGAGATGGCATTCTGCCTCGCGCACGGCAAACTCGGCAGCGTCCACCTCAACGACCAGAACGGGCTGAAGTACGATCAGGACAAGAACTTCGGCGCCGCCAATCTCCGTGGCGCCTTCAACCAGGTGCGCGTACTCGAGGAGTCCGGCTACGGTCGCCGCGGCGAGTTCGTCGGCCTCGACGTGAAGACGATGCGCACCCAGGCCGGCGTGCCGGTCACGGAGCACCTCGCCGCCAGCCGCCGCATCTTCCTCCACCTCGTCGAGAAGGTCCGCACCTGGGACCGCGCGCGCGTCGAGGAATACCGCGCCGCCCGCGATTACGAGGGTCTGGAGCTCTACACGCTCCAGCACCTGATGGGCGTGCGCTGAGCCGGCGGACGCCGGCGCCTACTTCCGCTTCACGCGTTCCGCACGCCGTCGCCCGGCGACGGTGCGGCAGATCTCGCACACGGTGCCGTCGCAACCACGCGCCGTGCAATGCTCGCGTCCGTAGAAGATGATCCGCAGGTGCAGCTGGTTCCAATGCTCGCGCGGGAACAGCGCTTTCAGATCCCGCTCGGTCTGCTCGACGCTGCGGCCCGAGCTCAGCTTCCAGCGTCGAGCGAGGCGGTGAATATGGGTGTCGACGGGGAAGGCCGGCACACCGAAGGCCTGCGCCATGACCACTCCGGCAGTTTTGTGGCCCACGCCGGGCAAAGCCTCCAGTTCCTCGAAGGTCCGCGGCACCTGACCTCCGTGCCGGTCCAGCAGGAGCCGTGAGAGGCCGGCGATGGCCCGCGCCTTCTGCGGCGAAAGGCCGCACGGCCGGATGATCCGCCGGATCTCCTCCTCGGGCACCCGCGCCATCGCCGGCGGGTTGTCGGCGAGCGCGAACAACTCCGGCGTCACCAGGTTGACCCGCTTGTCCGTGCACTGCGCCGAGAGCAGCACCGCGATGAGCAGGGTGAAAGCGTCCCGGTGATCCAGCGGCACCGGCGTCTCCGGATAAAGCTCCGCGAGGCGGCGGTCGACATAGGCGGCGCGTTCGGCGCGGGTCATCGGGCAAACAGACGCGCTTCGCGGGATGAAACAAATCCTTAAATCCCCCTCCCCGCGGGGAGAACGCGGTTGCGGGCCGGATCGGCCGAAGTACGGTCCCGCCAAGATGCCCACCCTCCGCGACGCGCTCGCCCCTGACGATTCCTTCGCCCGCCGCCACCACGGGGATGACGCCACCGAGACCGCCGCCATGCTGGCCGCCCTCGGCTACCCGTCACTCGAAGCGCTCGCCGAAGCGGCGGTGCCGGCCGCCATCCGCCGCGGCCCGCTCAAGCTGCCCGCCGCCGCAGGTGAGACCGCGGCCCTCGCCGAACTGCGGGCCATCGCCGCGGAGAACCGCGTGCACCGCAGTTTCATCGGGCTCGGCTACCACGACACCGCCACGCCCGGCGTCATTCAGCGCAACATCCTCGAGAATCCCGGCTGGTACACGGCCTACACGCCTTACCAGGCCGAGATCTCCCAGGGTCGGCTCGAGGCGCTGCTGAACTTCCAAACGATGGTCTGCGACCTCACGGGTCTGGAGATCGCCAACGCCTCGATGCTCGATGAGGGTACCGCCGCCGCCGAGGCCATGATGATGTGCCACCGGCTCAAGGAGGGCGCGACCGCGGAGCACCGCGTGTTCTTCGTTTCGGAAAAATGCCACCCGCAGACGATTGACATCGTCCGCACCCGCGCCCGCCCGCTTGGCATCGAGATTGTCACCGGCGACCACCGCTCGTTCCAACCGGGGTCAGACTGCTTCGGGGTCCTGGTCCAGTATCCCGACACGACCGGATCGGTCCATGACTTCGCCGCTTTCTTCGCCGCGGCCCATGCCGCGGGAGCGTTCACCATCGTCGCGACGGATCCGCTCGCCCTCACCGTGCTGCGCCCGCCGGGCGAGTTCGGCGCCGATGTCGCCGTCGGCTCCGCGCAGCGTTTCGGCGTGCCGATGGGTTTCGGCGGACCCCACGCCGGCTTCCTCGCCACCCGCGACGCGTTCAAGCGCCAAATGCCCGGCCGGCTCGTCGGAGTGTCCCGTGACGTGCAGGGCGACACCGCGCTCCGGCTGGCGCTCGGCACCCGCGAGCAGCACATCCGCCGCGAGAAGGCCACGTCCAACATCTGCACCGCGCAGGTGCTGCTCGCGGTGATCGCCTCGATGTATGCCGTCTACCACGGACCCGACGGCCTGCGACGGATCGCCGGGCGTGTGCGCAGCCTGACGCGGTTGCTGGCCGACGGCCTGCGCGCTGTCGGCGCCAAGGTGAACGCCGAGCCCGTGTTCGCCACGCTTACGGTTTCCGGAGTCGACGCAGCCCGCGTTCACTCAGCGGCGGCGGAGCGCCGCTTCAACCTGCGGCCGGTGGATGCGCGCACCGTGGGCGTGAGCCTCGACGAGACGACCACCCTTGAAGAAGTGAACGAGTTGCTCGCCTGTTTCGGCGCAAAGGCGGCCGATCCCGCCGCACCCGCTCCGGCCGAGACGCCCTACCCCACGCCCCACGCGCGCGCGTCGTCTTTCCTCACGCACCCGACGTTCAAACGCCACCACACCGAGCACGAGATGCTCCGCTACATCCGCCGGCTGGAATCGAAGGACCTCTCGCTGTGCCACTCGATGATCTCGCTCGGCTCGTGCACCATGAAGCTGAACGCCACGAGCGAGATGTTTCCCGTCACGTGGCCCGAGTTCGGCCGGCTCCATCCATTCGCACCCGCGGATCAGACGCGCGGCTACCAGCGGCTCTTTCGCGACCTGGAGGCATGGTTGGCCGAGTGCACTGG
>CAXRGI010000336.1:0-8038 GCA_964229935.1 Opitutales bacterium | reverse complement strand
CCGCGGCTGGGACCAGCATTACAACCTGCCAAGCGACCTGCGGCTGCAGTGCGCTGACATCGACCAGCCGGCGGCGGCGCTCGTCCGTGACCTCCGGCAGCGTGGGCTCCTCGACGACACGTTGGTGATCTGGGGCGGGGAATTCGGCCGTACGACCTACAGCCAAGGTAAGCTGGAAGCGGCGAACTACGGCCGCGACCACCACGGTCGCTGCTTCACGATGTGGCTCGCCGGCGGCGGCGTGAAACCCGGCCACGTGCACGGCGAAACCGACGACTTCTGTTACAACATCACGCGCGATCCCGTGCATGTGCACGACCTCAACGCCACCCTCCTCCACCTCCTTGGCGTCGACCACACCCGGCTCACCTTCCGCTTCCAAGGCCGGGACTACCGCCTGACGGACGTCCACGGCGAGGTGGTGAGACCGATCCTTGCCTGAAAATGCACCCGCTCCTCCGCCTCCTGCGCGCGTCCCTCGCGGTATCGCTCCTCACCGCCGGAGCATTCGCCGCCCGGCCGCCCAACATCATCCTGATCGTGAGCGACGACCAGGGCTTCGACCTCGCCTGCTTCGGCAAGAAGGAGTTTGTGACCCCTCATCTCGACCGGATGGCGGCCGAGGGGATACGCGCCACCAGTTTCTACAACACCGGCTCCGTGTGCACCCCGTCGCGCAGCGGCCTGATCACCGGGAGGCAGCCCCTGCGGAACGGAACCTACGAGATGATCCGCAACGACATGGTGAACTACGGCCACCGCTACACGCCCACGGAATACGCGATGTCGCCGGAGATGACCCTCGGTCTCGACGTGCGCGAGAGGACGTTCGGCGACATCCTCCGCTCCGCCGGCTACCGGAACGCCGTGTTCGGCAAGTGGGACATGGGCCAGGCCCTCCGCTTTCTGCCGCTGCAGCGCGGTTTCGATGTCTTCGTGGGTCACGGCAACAACGGCATCGATTACTACACCCACGAGCGCTACGGCGCGCCCTCGCTTTTCCGCGGCAACGAGCTGAGCACCGCGGACAAGGGGACCTACGCCACGGATCTTTTCCGCCGCGAGGCCGTGCGGTTCATCCGCGAGAGCGCCGCGAGGCCTTTTTTCCTCTATCTCCCGTTCAACGCACCGCACTCGGCGTCCAACCTCCAGAAGGACTCGAACCAGGTGCCGGAATCCTACGTCCGCCGTTATTACCCGGAACGCGATCCCGCGGACGCTCGCACCAAGTACGCCGGGATGGTCTCGGCGATGGACGAGGCCATCGGCGAGGTCTTCGCGACCCTGCGCGAGCTGAAGCTCGATCGTGACACGCTGGTCTGCTTTCTCGCCGACAACGGCCGCAATGGCAGCCAGATCGACGGCGCGCCGCTCCGCGGCGGCAAAAGCAGCCCGTTTGAGGGCGGCCTGCGCACGCCCTTCATCGCCTGGTGGCCGGGCGTGATCCCCGCGGGGGCCACCACCCGCGAGTTCCTCACCTCGCTCGAGTTGCTGCCCACCTTCGCCGCCGTCGCCGGCGCGCGGCTCCCGTCCGACCTCACGCTCGACGGCTTCAACCTCCTGCCCGTGCTGCAGGGTCGGACCCCATCGCCCCGCACGGAAATGTTCTGGGACTGGCCCTCCGCGTTCCAGGTCGCGCGCGTCGGCGGCCTGAAGTGGGTCTCCTACACCCCGCGGGGCCGTCGCGGGGAGCTGCCGCCCAAGGAGGAACTTTACGACGTCGTGAATGATCCGGGCGAAAAACAGGATCTGGCCGCGGCCCGCCCGGCCGACCTCGCGAGGCTGAAGGCCCGCTTCCAAACGTGGCGCGCCGAGATGGACGCGACGGAACCCCGCGGTCCCTTCCGCAACTTCTGACCACCGTGACGCCCGCCCGAGCCCCTTTCCTGCCACGATTCCTGCTCGCGCTCCTCCCCGCGACGCTCTTCGCCGGCGAGCCGCCGCGCTTCACGCCCGAAGTCGCCGAGTTCGTGCGCAACTTCAAGCCAGGCGGCCAGGACCTCACCGGGCAGGCGCGTCTGCTTCCGCCCCGGGACGCGATCCAGGCCATGAAGCTGCCCGCGGGATACGCGGTGGAACTCGTCGCGAGCGAACCCGACGTGCGCCAGCCGATCGACCTGCGCTTCGACGAACGCGGCCGGCTTTGGGTGGTGCAGTACATCCAGTACCCTTTTCCCGCGGGACTCACCGTGACCGCGTACGACCAGTACATCCGCGCGGAATTCGACCGCCTGCCCCCGCCGCCACCCCGCCACACGCGCGGCGCCGATCGCATCACGATCCTCGAAGATCGTGACGGCGACGGGAGCTTCGAGACCACCAAGACCTTTCTCGACGGACTCAATCTGGCCACCAGCGTGCTGCCCGGCGAGGGCGGCGCGTGGGTGCTGATGTCACCCTACCTGCTCTTCTATCCCGACCGCGATGGCGATGACCGGCCTGACGGCGACCCGGAGGTTCATCTCACCGGCTTCGGCCTGGAGGACACGCATTCGCTCGCGACCAGCCTGCACTGGGGCCCGGACGGCTGGATCTACGGAGCCACCGGCAGCACGACGAACCTCGAGATCCAAGGAATCCGCCTGCTCGGCCAAGGCATCTGGCGTTATCATCCCGGCAACCGCATCTTCGAGGTCTTCGCCGAGGGCGGCGGCAACACCTTCAGCTTCGAGTTCGACCGCCACGGCCGGGCGTACTCGGGCACCAACAACGGGGCCACGCGGGGTCTGCACTACACGCAGGGCGCCACGCACGTGAAGGGCTGGACCAAGCACGGACCGGCGATGAATCCGTTCATCTTCGGTTTCTTCGAGCACATGCGCCACGTGGGCTACTCGCAGCGCTTCCCGCAGACCTTCCTCCTTTACGAAGGCGACACCCTGCCCGAGCTGAACGGACAGATCGTGGTGGGCATGTCGCTCACGAATCGCGTCCAGGCCAGCCGCGTGCTGCCGGATACGTCCTCGTTCCGCACCGTCGACACGGATGCGCTGATCACGACCGACGACAAGGGCTTCCGGCCCGTGGACATCGAGCAGGGCCCCGACGGCGCCATCTACCTGGCCGACTGGACCGACCTGCGTCTGAGCCACCTGAATCCGGCCGATACCTGGGACAAAACCAACGGCCGCATCTTCCGCATCGTTCCCACCGGCCGGAAATTGCCGCCGGTGCGGGATCTGCGCCGGCTCTCCGCCCCGGACCTGATCTCCACCCTCGCGTCGCCAAACCGCGAACTCCGCGAGCAGGCCCGGCGACTGCTCGCGCGACATCCCGAAGCGGTTGGCGAGAGCCTCCGGGCCCTCGTGCGCGACAACGCCCCCGCCGCGCTCGAGGCCTTCTGGGTGCTGAACCTCCGCGGCGAACTCGACGAGGCCGCTTTGCGTTCCGCCCTGCGCCACCCCGACGCCCACGTGCGGCGCTGGGCCGTGCGACTGCTGGGTGACGGCAAGAGCGTGACGGCGCCGACCGCGGCCGCCCTCGCGACGCTCGCCCGCGGGGAGACCGAGGTGGAGGTGCGCAGCCAACTGGCCAGTTCCGCAAAGCGGCTTCCGGCCGGACAGGCGCTTCCGATCATCCGAGAGCTCGTTCTGCGCGAGGAGGACTCGACCGACCTCCACATCCCCCTGCTCCTCTGGTGGGCGTTGGAGAGCAAGGCTGTCGCGGGACGCGAGGAGATCCTGGCGCTGGTCCGCGATCCCGCGGTCTGGCGTTCGGCGCTTTTCCGGAGCCACCTCGCCGAGCGTCTCGGCATGCGGTTCACGGCCGATCAGGGACCACGGAAACACTACACGCTGCGGCAAGGCGTGTATTCCGGCTGGATCATCGACCGCGCGCCCGAACACCTCGGCCGGAACCTCGACTATTGCGGCCGCCTCCTCGAGGCGGCCCCCGGCGCCGCCGAGGCCGAGATGCTCCTGCAGGGCATGGCCCGCGGCCTCACCGGGCCGCGCGTCGAGGCGATCCCCGCCCTGCTAAGGGAGCGCGTGACGGTGGCGTGGACCGGGGCAAAGCGCTCCGCCGATGTCGTGGCCTTCGCCGCCAGACTCGGCCTCGAAGGCGCCGCCGCGGAGGCTTTGCAGCGTCTCCGCGACGCGAAACTCAAGGAAGAGGACCTGCAGCGCCTCCTCGAGGTGACGGCCTCCCTCCGCCTGCCCGAGGCGCGGGACATCCTGCTCGGTCTGCTGCGAACGGAGAAGAACGAGACCCGGCGGACGCACCGCCTGGTCACGCTGGGGCATTTCGATGATGCCGCCACGGCGGAAGGGGTGCTGGAGGCCTATCCGTCGCTGCCGCCGCGACTCCAGAACAACGCCCAGCGCATGCTGAGCGAACGTCCGACCTGGGCTGCCGTCATGCTGCAACGCATGACAGCGGGCTCCTTCAATCCCGGCGCTCTGAGTTCAGCCAACGCCGACCTGATCCGCGCGCACGCCGATCCGCGTCTGGCATCAATGCTCACCAGCTACCAGCAGCGGAACTCCGAGGACCCGGCGCAGCAGTCCGCCCAGCGGCTCTTCGACGCCGGACGCGCGGCCTACAACCTGACGTGCGCACCGTGCCACCAGGAGTCGGGCGGCGGACTCGCCATGCTGGCCCCCGCGCTCGTCGGCTCGTCGTGGCTGCAACGCGGCGACGAGGCGCTCGTGCGGATCATCCTGAACGGAAAGGAGAATCCCGGCCGGGGCCTGGTTATGCCGCCTTGGCCGCAACTCGATGACACCCAGGTCGCCGCCATCCTCACCTACGTTCGCCGCGAGTTCGGCAACCAGCCCGCCGCGGTCACGCCGGAAAGGGTCGCCGCGATCCGCGCCGTCACCGCGCAACGGACCAAACCTTGGAACGACGCGGAGTTGGAGGCCGCCGTGAAGGCGGCCTCCCGCTGATCCCGGCAGGGAACTCCACGCCTGCGACTCGCGCTACCGCGGGGCACTTTCGATCGACGGCGGAGCCCGCAGGCGAAACACGCGCACCGAGCGATCCGCTCCCCCGTAAATGGCGGAAACGTCCGCCAGCCGCTGAAGCAGCCAGGGCGCGAAGGCGCTCTGCCCGTTTTTCGTGAAGACG
The DNA here is from genome assembly GCA_964229935.1 of Opitutales bacterium. Classification (GTDB taxonomy): domain Bacteria; phylum Verrucomicrobiota; class Verrucomicrobiia; order Opitutales; family Opitutaceae; genus ER46. The sequence continues at coordinate 2,971 of CAXRGI010000336.1, read as the reverse complement.
ATATCCTCCGCCACGAGCAGGCAGGTGTGCAGAACCAGCCCCCCGGCTGAAACAAATGCGATGAGATCGCCGAAGCGCTCCGCCCGCGCGACGGCCTCGTATTCCTGCATCAGGGCCGTGTACGAGGTCTTGCTGTCGAGGTAGTATGGCTGGGGGCGGGCCGCGAAAAAGTTGAGGGAGGTCCAGTTGCAATCGGGCATTCGGCCGCCAATCGCGTCCTCAAACGATGGATAGGTGTAGATGCGTTCACGTGCCAGCGGGGGGAGCAGCAGAGCGAGGTCGATCCCGACACCGGGAGCCTCATCGAGCGCCGAACTGACCAACGGGGCCGCCGAACGATTCGATCCTCCCGCGGTCCAGTAATCCACGAAACGCGCTTTCGCTTCTCCCGCAGGAGGCAGCACTCGCACGCGTAATGTCCTCACCCGCGTCATAACCCGGCGGGCCTCCTCCGCCTCGGCCGCTGATTCACCCACCGCCATCAGGGCGGAGACATCGCTGAACGCCTGCGCCCCGTTCGGTCGCCAGATCAGGGCTTTCAGCACCTCCTTTTGACGCAGGGAGAGCGCGGAGGTTCGCATCCACTCATCCAGATCGCCGGCCATGATCTGCGGCCTCTCGTGGTGAGGGTTGAGCCCGTTCCCAGCAAGGAGCGTGTAAACGCCCTGGCGCGCCGAGGAGGACAAAGACAGGAGTAACTCCAAGGGAGGCAGTATCGAGATCTTGTCTCCGTCGATGGAAACGACTCCCGCGGAGGCCAGGGTCGAAACGCTGCGGGCGTCCAAACCAGCAGCGGCAAGCGCCGAGAGCGCCGCTTGAGGGTCAGTTCCGGGCAGGCGCCACACCGGCCTCTGGTCCGGCATTGTACCCAAACGAAGCAATTCGTCGGGCGCCTCCAGATAGAAGGTAGAGACCTCAAGTCTTCCGTGGGCCGGGCCAGCTAACCCTTGTGGGACGGCCGGCGCGGTTAAACCATCGAGAAAGGCACCCGACCCCAGGAAAACCAGCGACACGAGCCCAGCCCGAAGCATCCCTAACCATTTCAATCTCAGAAGGCTTCCGTGGGTTGTGAACGTCGCCATTCGTTTGAGTGACGAAAATGTCAGACTGGAGTTTCAAGCAACTATGCTTTTTTCGCCATGAACTGCCCTCTTTGAACGAAAGCAGGAGGAAATCTCGACCGAATCCGGCTGAACCCACGCTTCCGGGGCCGACTTTACGACATTCCCACCCCCAAGGGGTCAGGGCGTTGGGTGTTTGGGCACCGATCGAAAAATATTCAACGCCCTGACCCTTGTCGAGGCCGTCGTCGGCTACCAGCGGTCAGAAATCCACCGAAACCGTGGAGATGAAGTGCCGCGGCTCCGTGAACCGAGCCCACGTGTAGCTATTGCCGGAGTCCGTGTCGTCGTTGAACACGTTGTTCACGTTGAGTTGGAAGCTCCAGCCGAGCTTCCCGATCCGCGTGCGATAACTGACGAAGGGGTTCACGACGACGAAGTCGGGTGTGGTGGTGGCCGGGAGCGTCGCCACCCCGCCCAGCGCGGCGCGCGGCCGACCGGCCGTCCAGCGGGCGGCCGCCCCGGCGGCAACGCCGCGGAGCGCGCCCTGCGTGAACGAGTAGCGCGCCACAAGGTTCGCGGTCCGCCGGATGTTCTTCGCGAGATTGTTTTCCTGAGCCTCGAGGAAGTCCTGCGTGATCTGGGTCGCGAGATCGGGATCCAGTCCACGGGCGCGTGCGGCCGCCTGCGCCGCCGCGAGGAAGGGTCGCACCAGCGGAAAGAAACGCGTGTTGATGACGCTGTTGTAGGAGTAGGTCCCGCGCAGCGTGAGATTCCGCAGCACATTGCCCACCAGTTCGAACTCCACGCCGCTGGACGTCTGGTCGCGGTAGTCACCGGTCGCGGGAATCACGGGCTGCCCGACCGAGGGGCTCAGCAGATTGTTCAGCTCCTCGCGCGCCCCGCCGCTGATGGCGACGGCCTGGTTCTCCGACACGGTCGAGAAATAGGTCAGATTAGCCGCCACCCGGCCGTCCGGCGTGCCGAAGCGCAGGCTGTAATCGGTGCCCTCGCCGGTGCGCTGCGCCCGCGGGCGGTTGAGCAGATCGGACGAGTTGCTGTCGGTGAAAAGCGACGACTCGAAATACCCCGCGCCGATCCCGAGCCACGGCAGGATGCGGTAGACGCCGCCGTAGGTCTGGTTGGTGCCGTAAAGCCGCGAGAAGCGGAACACCGGCACCTCGGGATTCTCCCCGGCCGGGATTCGCACCCCGCCGGCGCCGGTGAAGAAAGTCTCGCCGGTCACCGGATCGGTGCCGTTGGCCGCGCTGCGGTTGCTGCGGAAATAATCCCGGCTGATACCCACGCTGCTGTGCAACCGACCGCCGAGATAACGGCCGACCGCCGAGAAGCTCGCCGAGCCGAGCGTCTGCTCGAAACGGGAACCCCCTGTACGGTAATAGGCGAAACGGCCGCCAAGCGGCGTGATCCGCAGTTTCTCCTCTGAGTTGCCATCCTCGAGGTAGTGGATCGTGACGACCTCGTTGCGGTTGAAGGCCGGGCTGACCGCCGGATTGGCGGCGCGACGCGCCGCGATCTCGGCCGGGGAAAGACTGCGGTTGTAATCGTCGGAGCCGTACCACTCGTGCCGGTAGGTGCCGTTCAGGATCATGCGCTGGGAGAACTCACCGAGCAGCGGCAGGCGGGCGCGCGCGTCGTACACCGCCAACGCGCGCCAATTATCGATGTCGTGGCGCTGGCGGTTGTAACTCGGGATGTGGGTGACGAAATACTTCTCGAACCTCGGGTTAGGTATCGTGCCCGGGCCGTCCGGATTCGGCAGCACGCGGTTCACGTCGATGAAGACCCCGCGTGAGTTGGTGGCCTGCCAGCCGTTGGAGGCGTAAGTCTGGAGCCGCTTGGCGTCGTCTTTCTGGTGGTTGTAGCCGGCCAGCACATTGAGCCCGCCC
>CAXRGI010000335.1:0-7755 GCA_964229935.1 Opitutales bacterium | reverse complement strand
CGCATCGAGCCGCTGAAGGAGCGGCTACGGGCCGCCCTTGCCAAGGAAATGCCCGATCTTCGGGTATCCTTCGAACCGCAGGATATCGTCACGCGGGTCATGAGTTTCGGGTCGCCCACGCCGATTGAGATCGCGGTGAGTGGGTCAGCCTTGCCCGTCAGCAAGGCTCACGCGGATCGCATCATCGAGAAGTTACGAGGCATCCCCTTCCTGCGGGATATCCAGATTGTCCAGACACTTGATTACCCGAGCGTCGCGGTGAACGTCGACCGTGAGCGGGCGGGCCTGTTGGGCGTGCAGATGAGCGACGTGACCCGTTCCGTCGTGGCCGCGACCACCTCGAGCCGCTTCACGGTACCGGTCTACTGGGCCGATCCCGGATCCGGCATAAGTATTAATGTCCAAGTGCAGATCCCGGAGGCGCGAACGTCCTCAATCGAGGACCTCCAAAATGTTCCCATCACCTCCAGTTCAGGCCAGCCGGTGCTGCTGCGAAACATCGCCTCCTTCACGCCCGGGACTTCGGTGGGAACTTACGAGCGCTACAATCTGGCGCGTTTGGTCAGCATCACGGCCAATATTCATGGTTCCGACCTAGGCACGGCCACGCGTGCGATCCGCGCGGCCATCGCGGCCGCCGGGCCTCCGCCGGACGCGAAGACAAAGGTCGATCTCCGCGGGCAGATCGTGCCGCTGGAACAGCTCAACGCCGGCTTCCGGTCCGGTCTCGTGATCGCCGTCGTGGTCATCCTTTTGCTGCTCATCGCCAACTTCCAATCGGTGCGTCTCGCGCTGGCCGTCGTTTCCACGGTCCCTGCCGTTCTGGCCGGAGTCGTGGTGGCTCTGGTCGCCACCGGCACGACGTTGAACATCCAATCCGCGATGGGCGCGATCATGGCGGTCGGCGTGGCGGTCGCGAACGCGATCCTCCTTGTGACCTTTGCGGAAAAGGCGCGGGTGGCCTCGGCTGATCCGCTTGGCGCCGCCGTGGAGGGAGGCCGGACGCGCCTGCGGCCGATCCTGATGACCAGCTGCGCCATGATCGCCGGCATGCTGCCCCTCGCGCTCGGGTTGGGCGAGGGTGGCGACCAAACCGCTCCTCTGGGCCGCGCCGTGGTGGGCGGACTCGTTTTCGCGACCTTCGCCACCTTGTTCTTTTTGCCGCCGGTGTTCGCGGTCCTGACGGGACGCAAGGTCGTCTCGGCCTCCCTCGATCCCGACGATCCCGCCAGCAGCCATTTCAACCGCCCCGGAAACAACTGATCCCCGACCCCTTTACCGCCATGCTCCGTTCCCGAATCCTCCTCTGCGGCGCGCTGCTGAGTTCCGCCTCGTTCCTTTCCGCGGCCCAACCGGCTCCGGAAGTGCAGGTGACCAGTCCCCGTCGCGGCGATATCCACCGTTTCGTGACCCTGCCGGGTTCGTTGCGCGCCAATCAGCAGGTCACTCTTCACGCCAAAGTGGCGGGGTATCTGCGGAGCATTTCCGTCGACCGAGGCGACGCCGTGAAGGCCGGCCAGGTGATCGCGGAGCTTGATCTCCCTGAGCTCGCCGCTGATCGCGCCCGTCACGAGGCGGAGGTGCGGGTAGCCCGGGCGGAGGTTGATCGCGTCAAGGCTGCGCAGACGAAGGCGCCTGATCTGATCACCCCGCAGGCGGTGGACGCCGCTGCCGCCCGGCTGGCGGTCGCCGAGGCCGCCTTGCGCCAGAACGCCGCTCTGCTGGCCTACGGGCGTATCACGGCTCCCTTCGCGGGGGTCGTCACCAGCCGGCACGTGGACCCAGGTGCTTTCGTCCCCGCCGCCACAGCCGGAGCCAATCCCGCGGCCGCGGCGATCGTGTCGATCGCGGATTTTTCCGTCGTACGAGCGGTGGTTCCGGTACCCGAAGCCGAGGCGGCTCGGATCGCGGTCGGGCAGCCCGTGGTGCTGGTAACCGAAGCGCTGCCCGGTCGCGTGATGCGCGGCCAGGTCAGCCGGCACGCGGGATCGCTCGACGAACGCACCCGCACCTTGGCGGTCGAGGCTGACCTGCCCAACGCCGACGGGGCGCTCCGCCCGGGAATGTATGTCAGCGCTCGAATCGGAGTGGAGCTTCACCGAGACGCCCTGCTCGTGCCAGCCGCCGCTCTGGTGCGGGAAAAGGCCGCGGGGTTTCTGTTTCTTCTGACCGACGGGAAGGCGATTCGCGTCCCCGTGAAGTATGGCTTCAACGACGGCTCCCACGTGGAAATCCTCGACGGCCTGCCGGCCGGAGCGCGGGTTGTGATTCCAGGCAAGATCGCCCTCACGCCGGGGCAGGCGGTCACGGCCGTGGAGGCAAAATGAAAACCTTCCCGCGCCATCGCCTACTGCTCGCGTGCGTGCTGGCCGGTGCCGACCTTGCTTGCGCGCAGGCACCCGCCGGTCCGATCGATCTCCCCACCGCGCTCCGCCTCGCGGGCGCCGATAATATCGAGGTCGGAATCGCCCGTGAAAAAGTCGCCGAGGCGAAAGCGGCGGGTGACGCCGCCAAGGCCCGCTATTTCCCATGGATCACACCCTCGGTCGTCTGGCGTCGTCATGACGCCAACATCCAGGCCGTCAACGGACCGGTCATCGACGCCGACAAGCAATCTTTTGCCGCCGGTGTGGCGTTGAACGCCCAAGTGGACCTGGGCGAGGCCCGCTTCCAGGAACTGGCTTCGCGGCAGCAAGTGAAGGCGGCTGAGGCCGCCTTGGCCGGCCGTCAGCGGGATGCGGTGTTCCGTGCGGCGGTCGCGTATTTCGAGCTCGCGCGGGCTCGTGCAGCGGTCGCGGTCGCCGAGGAGTCGGCCCGCGTCGCCGCGCGGCATGCGGAGCAGATCAGTGCCACCACCTCCGCCGGACTCACTTTCAAGGGTGACGCTTCCCGGGTGCAGGCTGCGGCGGAGCGCGCCAACCTCGCGGTCTCACGCGCCCGCGCCGAGCAGCGCATGGCGGCAGCCCGCCTGGCGGAAATCCTTCGCCTCGATCCTTCGGTCGAATTGGTGCCAGCCGACGCCGACTTGGCACCGGTGACGGTAGTGGAGTCGGGTGACTCCGCGGGGCCCCTCGTGGCCCGGGCGCTGACCGCGCGTCCGGAACTCGACGAGGCGGCGGGTCGCCTTGAGGCGGCGCGCACCCTTCGTCGCGGATCCGAGGTGGCTCCGTTGGTACCGACCTTGGGTGCGCAGGCTAGTTTCGGAGGTTTGGGCGGAGGACCGGCCGGCTCCGGCGTGACTCGCGATTGGGGATACAGCGGCGATTACGCCATCGGACTCAGCTGGCGGGTAGGTCCCGGCGGCCTTTTTGACTCCAACCGTCAACGCGAAGCGGCCGCCCGGGAGCGCCAGGTCTCCCTTGAGCAGGAAAGGGTGCGTGAACTTATCCGCCGGCAGGTGGTGGAGCAGCATGTGCGTGTCCGTTCCCTCGCCACGCAGGTGGAATTGGCGCGCAAGACCCTTGAGGCGGCGGACCAGACGGCCCGGTTGTCACGGCAGCGCCGTGACACCGGAGTCAGCGCGGTGTTGGAGGACCTGCAGGCCGAGGAGGAGCTGGCCCGGGCCCGCCGCGATTACCTCTCGATCGTGGCCGAGCATAACCAGGCGCAGTATGCGCTGAAGCACGCCGTGGGCAGTTGAGGCGCCGCGGTTCAGGATTTGGGGAGTGCGCCCCGCCAGCCAGCTCGCCACTGTTTCATCAGGTTCTCCACGAGCGCGGCGTTCTCGGGCCGCCCGGCGAGGTTTTGATTTTCCTGCGGATCGGCGGTGTGGTCGTAAAGCTCCGTAGTCTCGACTTTCGAAGGATCGTTCCGGGCCACCCAGACGGTGAAACGGTGCCGCTCGGTGCGCATGGAGTAGCCCATCAGCTGTCCCGCTCCGGAACGTCCACTGGAGCGCGGATACTGGCTGAAGGCCGCTTGCTTCCACGGCCGGTCCGGTTTCTCGAGGACCGGCTTGAAGCTGAGGCCTTCGAGGTGGGAGGGCAGCGGTAAGCCCGCGAGGTCGGCGAGCGTCGGGTAGATATCGACGAACTCCACCAATGCCCGGGAGTGGGCTCCCGCCGTTTTCAGTCCGGGCGCCGAAAGGCGCAGCGCGCCATTGGGGTCATTCTCGCAGGTGCTGTGTTTGCACCACGCGTCGTGTTCGCCGAGTTTCCAGCCGTGGTCGCCCCACAGGACCACGATCGTGTTTTCGCGCAGCTTGAGCCGTTCAAGCTCGTCCAGGACCCGTCCCAACTGCGCGTCCATGTAGCTGATGGCGGCGTAATACCCGTGCTTCAGTTGCCGGGCGAGATTGTCGGGGATCGATGACTCCGGGATATCCTTGTAGTTCCGGAGCTCTCCGCCGGCTTGGATCGCGTAGTCCGGGGCGTCCTTGGGCCGGTATTTGTTGGGAGCCAGCTGGATTTTCGCGGGGTCGTAGAGATCCCAGTATTTCTTGGGGGCGACGAACGGCAGGTGCGGCTTCACGAAGCCCACCGCTAGGAAGAAGGGCTGCGATTTGGCCTTCAGCTCTCCGAGCGTCCGGATTGCGAGGTCGGCGACCTGGCCGTCTTGAAATGTGTTGTCAGGTACATCGGCGCCCTCGAAAGCGGGGCCGCGGGAGTTGAGCTTCTTCTCGGAGGATTTCTTCTTTGACCCGCTCTTGCCGTCGTTCACCTCCGGCGCCGGGCGGCCGTAGCGGTTGTTCTCGGGCAGCCCGTAGGTCTGGGCCCGGGGCGACTGCCACGGAACGGACCAGGTGGGGGCGTCATCGAAGCCGCCGTGGTAGATCTTGCCCATCCCCTGGACAAAATAGCCGTGGTTCTTGAAGTGCTGGCCGAGGGTCACGACCCCGGGCATCGCATCGCGGAAATGGGTCACGAGATCCCACACCTTTGTGGTGTCGGGCCGCGCTCCGGTCATGACGCTGGTGCGCGAAGGGGAGCACACCGCCTGCTGGCAGTAAGCACGGTGGAAGGTCACGCCGGACCGGGCGAGGCGGTCGAGATTCGGGCTCTTGACGTGGCTGGCGCCGTAGGCGCCGAACTCGGGCCTAAGGTCGTCGACCGCGATGAAGAGCACGTTGGGGCGTTCGGCCGCTTGCGAGGTCGCGAGGCCGGCGGCCCAAAGGAGCAGCGGGAGGATGCGGGGTGTTTTCATGGGCAAAGTCGCTTTAGTTTTTCTGCGCCTTCTGTTTCGCGCGGTTTTCCTCCCGCTTCGCGTGGCGGCCGGTCCCGTCGCCGTCGTCGAGGACTCCGCCCGCCGGATTCAGCCGGTTGAGCGCGGACTGCAGGCGGGTACGCGCTGCGCGGGCGGCGGGTGAAGTTTCGGAGGGGGCCACGAGTTTTTCGGTGAAGGGAGCGTCGGAGAGATCGAATAACTCCCCGGCGTGGTTCAGCTTCCATTGCCGGTCGGCGACGTACCACATGCGGGCGAGTTGGATGAAGATCCAATCCCGGCCGGGCTCGTTCCGCCCTCGTAATTGTGACGCGAAACTCCGGCCGTCGATCACCCTGCCGGCAGGCAGTGGCGCCCCGGCGAGCTCCGCGAAGGTGGGTAAGAAGTCGCTGCAATCGATCAGGTCGGTCGAGACCCGCCCCGCCGGCACGACACCGGGCCAGTTAACCACGAGAGGTACGCGGCTGCCTCCCTCCAGCATTGAACCCTTGGCGCCGTTGAGGCGTCGCCCACCGACGGTGGATGTTTCGGCTTTCCCCTCCGAGGTGCCGTTGTCGCCGAAAAACACGATCAGCGTGCGTTCCCGCAAGCGGAGTCGGTCGAGCTCCACGGCCAGCTTTCCGACCAGCTTGTCCATGTACGCGATGTTATCGGCATAAAGCGTGGTGCTGCCCGGCGCACTGTCGGGAGTGGGTAGGATGTCGGTGTGGACGTGCGACAGGGAGTAGTAGACGAAAAACGGGCGTTCGCGGTGCCGGGTCATGAAATCGACCAGATGCGTGTGCATCAGGTCGGGGATGTACTCCCGGTCGCCCACGGGTACGCGGCGGCCATTCATATCCACGGATTCCCCCTTCCTGCCTTGTGACTTCCAGTACGCGCCGCTGCCGGAGAACCGGAAGTAATCGTCGAAGCCGAAATCCTTGGGCCCGAGGGGCAGCTGTCCCCATTTTCCAATGGAGGAGGAGACGTAGCCCGCCTGCTTCAGCACGGCCGGGGTCATCGTCTCGGCCTGCGGCGTGAAGCGGCCGGTGGCGTCCTGATTGGTTGCTCCGGTACGGAAGAGGTAGCGACCGGTCATGATCGTGGCCCGCGAGGGGCCGCAAAGCGGTACCGCGTAGGCGTGGCTGAAAACGGTGCCGCCCCGCGCCAGCGCGTCGATGTGAGGTGTCCGGTATCGGTCCGACCCCGTGCACGCGATGTCGCCGAGACCCAGATCGTCGGCGAGGATGAAGATGATGTTCGGCCGTTCCGGTGCGGCGGCGTGGAGCGCTCCGGCGAGAACGAGGAGCGGGGTGATCAGGCGGGAAAGCATATGGGCAAGACGGGAGGTGCGGCCGGGGGTTACCATGCGGCGAGGCGGAAAGTTCAGCCGCCCGTGAAGCGGTAGGTGGTGTTGAAGATCAATTCCATGCTCTCCGAGACGCGGACGCGCACTTTGATGCGTCCGGCTGTCGCGTCCGAAGGCGAGGCGCGTCCAGATATGGCGCGCGGCTCCCCGGCCTGATTGGCGGCGTGGCCGGTGAAATCAATGGACTCACCGCGCGCCAGCTTTTGCAGCGCGTCCTCCGTCACCGCGATGACGAGCCGACCACTCTCACTTTGGAAAAACCACGGCAGGACGCGCGCTGAGTAGGACGACTCGAATTCCCCGGCGGCATTGCGGGTGAATTCCGGCATCCGCAGGGAGACCGTGCCGACATAAATGGAAGTCCACGTTGGCTCGATCACGACCCTTCGCCACGAGGCGCCCGAGGAGGTTCCGGACAACGGTAGGGCGGCGGCCAGCAGGAGAAGGGCGGCGAGTGCGCGCCGGAGCATGGCCGACAGTGGCGCCCGCGCCGCACTCTCGGCAAGCGTGGAGGCGGCATCTTTCCCGTTGCGCGGGTTTCGGGCGCGCCGCATCAGTTGCGATCATGGCGAAGGCTTCTCAAGCGACCTGGGGCGGGCGGTTTTCGGCCGGTCCCGCCGAGCTGATGCTACAGTTCAGCGAGTCGGTGTCGTTCGACCACCGTCTGGCGACGTTCGACATCGCCGGCAGCAAGGCCCACTCGGCGATGCTGGCTCACGTTGGCCTGATCACGAAGCGTGAGCGCGACGCGATCCACGGCGGGCTCGACGCCATCGCGGCGGAGATCGCGGCGGGCCGATTCCGCTGGGATCCCAAGCTCGAGGACGTGCACATGAACATAGAGCAGGCGCTGACGCGGCGGGTGCCAGCGGCGGCCAAGCTGCACACCGCGCGGAGTCGCAACGATCAGGTGGCGACGGACATGCGGCTGTTCTTCAAGCACGCCTGCGCGACGCTGGTCGAGGCGGTGCTCGGCGCACAGCGGGCCCTTCTGAAGGCGGCCGAGGCGGGTCAGGATGTGCTCATCCCCGGCTACACGCACCTGCAGCGGGCCCAGCCGGTTTACCTCTCCCACCATCTCTTTGCCTGGATGGAGATGCTCGATCGCGAGCGCGCGCGCCGTGAATTCGCGGTCGATCGGCAGCGTCGTACCGGCGATCGCGCCCGAGCCGAGCGGACACCAGTTGGCCTGCTCCCGTACGTCAGCCAGGCGGGCCGCATCGCGGTCCAGCATCTCCATCCAG
>CAXRGI010000334.1:0-5349 GCA_964229935.1 Opitutales bacterium | reverse complement strand
TCAGAGCCGCAGGAAGAGGCGCTCGAGTCCGTAGGCGAGCGCGGCCGTGACCGGCAGGGTGAGCACCCAGGCCCACAGGATGCGTTCCACGACGCCCCATTTCACGGCGCTGAGGCGCTTCGTTGCGCCGACGCCCATGATGGACGTGGAGATCACGTGGGTGGTGGAGACTGGCACGCCCATCGTGGCGGTACCGTGGAGGATGAGGGCGGCCGTGGTCTCGGCGGCAAAGCCGTGCACGGGCTGCATCTTCACCATTTTGTGGCCCATGGTGCGGATGATGCGCCAGCCGCCCGCGGCGGTGCCGGCGGCCATGGTGATGGCGCAGGTGATGACGACCCAGGTGGGGATGTCCTTGAACTCCTGCACGCGGAGGAAATGCGCCCATTCCGGCAGGTTGGCGAACGCGCCGGTACTGGTACCGGTGAAGAGGGCAAGGGTGATGATCCCCATCGTCTTCTGCGCGTCGTTGGAGCCGTGGCTGAATCCCATGAAGCCCGCGCTGATCAGCTGGGCCTTGCCGAAAATGAGGGCCACGATCCGTGGCGTCGCCCGGCGCAGGATGACCAGCAGCACTCCCATCAGCACGGCGCCCCCGATGATACCCACCAGCGGCGACGTGAACATGGGAAGCACGACCTTCGGCCAGAGTCCGATGGCCGCGCCCTTCTTGTCCGTCGCGCTCCAGATGAGGACGCTCCAGTTGCCGGCTGCCGTCGCCATCGCGGCGCCGCAGAGGCCACCGATCAGCGCGTGGCTCGAGCTGGAGGGCAGGCCCAGCCACCAGGTGAAGAGATTCCAGATGATGGCGGCGAGCAGCGCCGCGAGCACGGTCGTCATCGTCACCGCCGAGGCGTCCACCAGCCCGCCGCTGATGGTCTTCGCGACGGCGGTGCCCACGAGGGCGCCGATCAGGTTCCAGAACGCGGCCCACATGACCGCGGCCCGGGGGCTCAGGACCTTGGTCGAGACCACCGTCGCGATCGCGTTCGCGGTGTCATGGAAGCCGTTGATGTATTCGAACGTGAGCGCGGCGAGCAGGACGATCAGGAAAAGGGTCATGGGCGGTCGCGCGGAGCCGGGACGGAAGGCGGTTTCGCCTCAGGAATGCTTGAGCACGATCTGCACGACGACATTGCCCGCGTTGCGGCAACGGTCCACCGCCTGCTCGACCATCTGGTAGAGGTCGTGGAGCACGACGAGTTCGCGCGGGTCGCACGGCGACTGGTAGAGCTCCTTCATCAGCTGCAGCATCACCTTGTCGGCTTCGCCTTCAGCGAACTGCAGGCGGTCATTGGCCTCGCGGATGCGCTCGACGTTCGTGCCGCCGCGCAGTTGACCCACCATGAACACGACGGCGTCCGCCGCCTGAAGCATCAGCTCCGCCTGACGCTCGAACGCCGCGTGCGGGATGCGCCCGGGATAGATCGAGAGCCGCTCCGCGATCTTTTCCACCTGCTTCGGGATGCGGTAGAGCGCGAAGGAAAGCTCCTCGATGTCCTCCCGCTCCAGCGGCGTGACAAAGGTTTTCGCGAGCGCCTCGGTCATCTGCTCGCGGATCCGCTTCTCCTTGCGGCGGCTCTGGATGAACTCGTCGAGGGACACGCCGGCTGCGGTGCCGGAGGCGATCTTCCTCAGGGCACCGGCGAACAGCTCGGCGCTGCGCTTCGCCTCCTGGGCGCCCGCCTCAAGGAGATCGAAGAACTTGTCGTCTTTACCGAGGAGTTTCTTGAGGGAAAGCATGCGCTTTTGGGGTAGCGGACGACCGGTCGATGGCGAAACAAATCTCCTCCGCCTCAGCCTTTCCCGCGGAGCGTGATCCAGAGCAGGCCGATGCGTTCGCGGATGGCGAGGGAACTGCCGCCCAGCGCGTCGAAGCCGAAGAGGAAGTCGTCGAAGGAAAGCGGGTCGTCGTGATGCGCACGGTAGTCGCTGGGACACGCCAGGGCATCGGCGCCCGCGGTGCGGAAGAGCGCCATGGCGCGCGGCTGGTGCCACGCGGACGTCACCACCGCCACCGGCGCGCCTGCCGCAAGGCGCGTGACGAGGTTGGCCTCGTCTTCCGTGTCGCGCCCTTTCTCCGAGAGAATGATCCGAGCCGGATCGATGCCGAGTTGCACCGCCGCGCGGGCGAGCACGGCCGCGTGCGTGGGTTTTCCCGCGGGCCCGCCGCCGGTCATCACGAGCCGCGCCTCCGGGACGGCGCGGGCGATCCGTACCCCCTCGGTGAGACGGGAGATGGCCGAGGACGAAAGAAGGTTCGTGGCCGCGACCCCCGGGGAGAAGCCATTCCCGCCGCCGAGCACCGCGATGAAACGCACGCGCGCCACGGCTTCGGGCACAGGCTGTCCCGGCGTGAACTCAGCCACCGGCGGATGAAGATCCTGCAGGCCGCGTAGGAGCGCTTTGCTGACGAGGCTCTGGCTGAGCACGAGGACCAATCCGACGCCCGCGAAGACCAGCGCGCGCCCGAGCCGCGGCCGCCGCCCGCGTCGGATCAGCCAGATGCCCGCGACCACCAGCAACAAACCCACCTGCAGCGGCATCAGCCAGAAACTGATGAACTTCTTGAGCCAAAAAAGCATAGCCCGAGCCAAACGGGAGCGACGGCTCAGCGCCAGCCCGAGTCTGAAAGACCGGCCGATCACCGCTGTGAAGCGCCGGCTGCGGCCGAAGGAAACCGGAGGTTTGCTCCGTGCTCATTTCTGAGGGACGCCCCAAAGAGGAAAGAGGCCGACAGCGGGCGCGTTTCCGCCGGGCTGCGCGGCGCTTGTCCGACAACAAAAAGGCGCCGGAGGGTTCCGGCGCCTTCGGGTGAGGAGCGTTGTGACGCGGCTCAGCGCATCTTGGCGAAGGTGGACTGGAGCAGCGCGAGGTCGGCGGCGCCCTTGGTGCGCTCCTTGGCCTTGCGGATGAGGTCCGCCTCGAGGGCGTTCTTGGTCGCGCGGGACTTGTTCTCGTAGAAGACCCCGAACGCGCCCGGCCACGCCTGGCCGGCGAGCTTGAACGCGGCCACCTCGTCGGTCGGGTCGTGACGTTGCGCGTCCTCCGGCGAGCCGTCGTTCTTCTTCTCGTCGATCAGCGTCCAATTTCCGCCTTTGCGCGGCACGGCGGCGTCGAACGCTCCCTCGAAGAACTCCACGCACTCGGAGAGGATCTCGACCACCGAAAAACCGTCGTGGCGCGCGGCGCGGAGCATCATGTCGGTCATGTGGTTGACCTGGGTGGCATGGCTGCGGGCGACAAAAGTGGCGCCGCTGTTGAGCAGCGTGCGCATCGGGTTGATCGGCTGGTCGATCGCGCCCCAGGGGTCAGTCTTCGACTTGAAGCCGAGCGGCGACGTGGGCGAAGTCTGCTTCTTCGTCAGGCCGTACACCGAGTTGTCCATGATCACGTAGGTGAGACGGACGTTCTTGCGGGCGGTGTGCGTGAGGTGGTTGCCGCCGATCGAGAAGCCGTCGCCGTCGCCGCCGAACACGAAGACGTGGAGCTCGTCGTTGCCGAGACTGATGCCGGCGGCGAACGGCAGGGCGCGGCCGTGGATGAAGTGGCCGCCGTGGGTGTTGACGAAATACGGGAAGCGCGACGAGCAGCCGATGCCGGCGAACGTCACGATCTTCTCGTGCGGGTACTGGAGTTTCTCGAGGACGCGGTAAAACGACGCCAGCACGGCAAAGTCGCCGCAGCCGGGGCACCAGGTCGGGTGGTCGGCGGTGAGGATCTTCTTGGTGAGCGGGGCGCCCGCGGGGGCGGGAGGGGTGGCAACGGCGGAGGACATGGGATTTTCCGGGTAGGGGTTGCGAAGGGGTGTTTTCAGCGTGCCGCGAGGGGGCTCGGGCGGGCGGTGCCGACGGATTCGAGGAGAGCGGCGTGGCCGAGGTGACGGGCGACGCCGGCGATCAGTTCGCTCACCTTGAAGGTGAGGCCGTCGGTCTTGCAGACGCTGACGATCGCCGGGTTGGCGATGCGCGCGCGCAGCATCATGGCAAGCTGCCCGAAACCGTAGACGCCCTCGTCGTTGAGTTCGGCGACCACGATCTTCCGGTAGCGCGCGAACACGGCCTCGAGGCCGTGCGGCAGCGGGTGGACATGGCGGATGTGCATGTGACCGGCCTTGACGCCGGCGTCTTGCACGCGGGCCAGGGCCTCGCGGCCGGGACCCCAGTTCGATCCCCACGTGACAACGAGGACGTCGCCCTCGGCGTCGCCGGAGTGCTCCGGAGCCGGCAGGGTGGCGGCGAGCGCCTTTATCTTCTCGCGGCGCTTCGCGTTCATCTGCGCGTGGAGCTTGGGGCTGCCGGTCGGGTGGCCCATCTCGTCGTGCTCGAGTCCGGTAACGGTCGGGTACTTGCCGGAGGCGATGCGCGAGCCGGCGGGTGCGTGGCGGGTGACGCGATCGAGCGGGTAGGGTTTGAAGTCGGCGGGGCGCTCCGAGCGGTCGACCTTGGCGTCGACCATGAGCTTCGGCAGTTCGGGCTCGTCGAAGGCCTCGATGCGCGACGAGAGGCCCTGGTCGGTGAGCAGCAGCACCGGCGTGGAGTATTCGCGGGCGATGCGCACGGCCTCCATGGCGGTGTAGAAGCAGTCCTCGACATTCTTCGGCGCGAGGACGACGCGCGGAGTGTCACCGTGGCTGCCGTAGATGGCCTGCATGAGATCCGACTGCTCCACGTTGGTGGGCATGCCGGTCGACGGGCCACCGCGCTGGACGTTGACGACGACGATCGGCATCTCGGCCATGGTCGCCCAGCTGAGGGCTTCCATCTTGAGCGAAAGGCCCGGTCCGGCGCTGCCCGTGATGGCCACGCTGCCGGTGTAGGAAAAGCCGAGCGCCGTGGAGATGGATGCGATCTCGTCCTCGCATTGCACGAAGATGCCGCCGTATTTCGGCAGCTCGGTACGCAGTGTCTCCATGATGGAGGACCACGGGGTGATGGGGTAACCCGCGCCGTAGCGCACGCCAGCGGCGATGAAACCGTACGCGATGGCCGAGTTGCCATCGAGGGTGATCTGCGGGCGGCCCGAGCGGGCGACGGCCTGGTCGATCGCCTCGAAGCGGTAAAACAGATCGCGCAGGTTGTTCTGCGGCCAAGCGTAGCCGGCGTCGAAGCCGAGGAGCGCGTTGCGCACGATGTCCTCGTTCTTCCCCGCGAACCGCTCGCGGATCAGCGTGGTGAGCTTCGCGACATCGAGGTCGAAGATCCGCGCGATCAGGCCGAGGACGAAGATGTTCTTGCCCTTGTCCTTGGCCGTACCGCCGAGGGCCTCGACCGTGGCGGATGTGATCGGGCAGGCGACGCTGGTGAAGCGTTTGTCGTCCTCGACCGGCTTCACATGGTCGCTGTCGTA
>CAXRGI010000333.1:0-2252 GCA_964229935.1 Opitutales bacterium | reverse complement strand
TGCAATGTCACCCGTCTACGAATCCCTCCGAGCCGACATCGTTACCGCCATGAAGGCCCGCGACGCCGCGACGACCACCGCGCTGCGAACCGCCGACGCTGCGGTGAAGCGCGCCGCGATGGATGGTAACAAGGAGATCGACGACGCCCTGGTGGTCGCGACGCTGCGCAAGGCGGTGAAGAATCTGGCCGACGCTCGGTTGGAGTTCGAGAAAGGCGGCCGTGCCGACCTGGTCGCGGCGAACGACACCGAGATCCGCGTCTTGGAGAAGTACCTGCCAAAGGGCATCGACGGCGCGCGGCTCGAGGCGCTGATCGCCGCAGCGATCGCCGAGACCGGAGCGCAGTCGAAAAAGGAGATGGGCAAGGTGATCGGAGCGCTCAAGAAGCATCCCGACGCCGGCCTGATCGACTTCGGCGCCGTTAGTAAACTGGTGCAGGCCAAATTGCCCTGAGGTCTTTGCGGGTGGGCGTAGCCCCACACGCCGGGTGTGGCGGTGCGTCAGCCGAGGAGGACGTTGACGAGGGCGTTGCCGATTCCGACGAGTGCAGCGCCGGAGATCAGACCCGCGCAGATCGGTTCGCAGCCCTCGACCCAGAACTCGTGTTGTTTCGAGCCTGGGGCGGGCTGCTTGCGGCCGTGCCACCAGAAAATGAGCGCTCCGACCCACATGGCAAAGCAGGCCTCCGGCGGCAGCACCACTCCGAGACCCACGGACACGGCGGAGATGGGGAAGCGACCTTTGGTGCGAATCCGGAGCACCTCGAAGATGACGGCTGCGACGGCGGCGACGGCCATTGAGATCAGCGCGGAGGCGGGGAGGTTGTTGAACCCCCGCGCGATGAGGTCGGCCACGCCTTTCCACTGCAGCGCGGCGGGCATCGCGAACTGTTCCGAAACGATGGTCGATACCGAGCGGACGCCATTTTTGTCGGGCGGCAGGAAGAGCAGGTAGAACAACGGCGTGGACGCGACGGCGCCGGCGATGATGCCGATCACGTGTCCGATGGCCTGCTGCCGCGGTTTCGCGCCCAGCATGTAGCCGGGCTTGATATCGGAGAGCAGGTTGGCGGCGTTGGAGGCGATCTCGGCGGTCATGCCGGCCGGGATCAAGTTGCTGGCCGGATTCGAGCGATCGACCGCGCCCATCGTGAATTGCGTGATCTTCGAGAGGGCGCCGGTCGGCGTCCAGGAGGTGAGCGCCATCGAATTGGTGCAGATCACCGTGAGCACAAAAATCAGGGGCAGGGATAGCAGAGCCAGCAGCCACGGCACGCCGAAGAACTCGTGGGTGATCCACGCGCCGATCACGCTGAAAATCGGCACGCCGACCCATGACATCCAGAGGGGCAGTTCGATCGACTTGAGGGGATCCTCGCCGGCGGGCTCTCCGCTGCGCCGGCTGCGCAGGGATTTCAGGGCGTTAGTGAAGAGGTCGGGCTTGGCGGCCAGGCTCACGAGCGAGCCCACGACCATCATGGTAACGCCCCACCAGAGCGACCATTGATTGACGATCTCGGCGCGTGAGATGTTCACGATCGCCCCGGTGGGCGAGGTGTAGGCCTTGATGTCGCCGCGTTGGATCATCATCGGCGCGAGCACGGCGAAATTGATGAACGCCCCGAGCACGCAGCTCGTCGCGATCCGAATGCCCATCAGGCCGCCGACCCCGAGCATCGCTGCGTCGAGGGTGAGCCGTAGCCCGAGTTGGCGGATGTCGGTTCCGAGGATCTTCGGCGTCCAAAGGTGAAGCTTGGCCGCGAGGATATAGTAGTAGGTGTCGAGGCGTTCATTCAGGTGCCACGGCTCCTTCATCCCCGCCCATTGATCGAGACGGAGGATCTTGAACTGGATCAACTTCATCCAGCCGTCGCTCACGAGCACCTGATATAAGCCGGTCCAGACCGCGGTGATCGCAAGCAGGCGGGCTTTGAACATCCCGGTCTGCGCCTGACCGGTGTAGAGCGCGTCGAGCACGACGCCGCAGGCGCGACCCTCGGGAAAGGGCAGCTGGTCCTCGTTGATGAAGCGGCGCTTCATCGGAAAAGCCACGAGCACCCCGAGGATCGAGATAACGACATTCCAGATGATCATCTGCCACCACGGGACGATCTTTCCGGTGACAAGCATGTACGCCGCCAAGCTGGAGATCAGCGGTGTGATCATGTAGCCCGCGGCGGTGGCGATGGACTGGGTGCAGTTGTTCTCAAGGATCGTGAAGTCCGAGATGATTCCGCTGCGCGCCAGCATCC
>CAXRGI010000332.1:0-3614 GCA_964229935.1 Opitutales bacterium | reverse complement strand
CCGCGAGAAGTCGGCCATCTCCACGGTGCGCGACGAATGCGTCGATGAAGCCTCCACGCGCTCCTCGCCGGTGATGAGCGAACACGGGGTGCCGAGCTCCGTGAGGCGGTCGCGTTGTTCCAACGCCAGCAACCGGAGCGGTCCGAGGTACATCCCGCTCGGCGCCGCCGCCAACGCCCGCAGCGCCCGGTGGGTCTTGCCGGAATTGGTCGGGCCGAGCCACGCCACCACGCGCCGGCGGAGCGAGCGCGCGGCCGGGAAGCATTGCAGGTAGTCGAGAAAGCCGGGGTTGCGTTCCGCCAGACCGGCGATGAGCGAACGGTCGGCCGCGTGCGCGCACGCGAGCCGGATGCGGTGGTGAAGATCGCGACGATCGTCCAGCCGCGGCGGGTTAGCCGCGAACGCATGCGCGACATCCTCCGCGCCCAGCACCGTCCAGCCTTCATGCCCGGGCGGACTCGCGCGCAACCGCCGCTCGACCTCACGCGCCGCCGGATGCCGCCGCGCGAGCAGGCCGGCCGCGGCGCCCGTGGCGCCCGACCGGCCGAGCTCCGCCGCGAGTTGCACCAGCGGGAGCGTCACAGCGGCGCGCACCGGCGCCGCGATCCCTTCGCGTAAGTCCACCGACGCCGGCACCTCAAGCGTCACCTCGTCGGCGTTGTCGCGGTAGCCACCGAACACCACGCGGGCGTCGGCTTCGGTCAGACGGCCGGCCGCGAAACGCGCGAAGGCCGCGCGCACCCCGTGCAGCCGAGCCCGCGGGCCCGCCGGCTCGGCGAGAAAGGCGCGTCCCGTGTCCGTCTCGTCGAGCCCCAGCTCGACCAGGAGCGCGCGACGCGCCGTGTGGATGATCTCGCCGTGGGAGGTCGGCGGCCCGTCGGGATGTCGCGTCATGCGGATGATCGGATTGAGTGACCCGGAGGCGTCGTCCGCAATGTCCGGCGTACACGGCGTTGACGCGCCGCGCGTCGCCGCGCACCAACGCCGGATGCGCCAGCCCCGCGTCCTCCCCGCCCTGCTGCTCTTCCTCGCCGCGTTCGCCGTGCCTGGCGCCCGCTCCGCCTCCACCTCCATCACCTACCCGGCCGGTCCGGGCCCCGGCGCCGGCCGCCACCTCGTGTTTCTCACCGGCGACGAGGAGTACCGCGGCGAGGAGGGACTTCCGATGCTCGCGAAGATCCTCAGCCAGCGCCACGGCTTCCGTTGCACCGTGCTGTTCGCGCTCGATCCGGACGGGACGATCAATCCCGACAACAACGCCAGTGTGCCGGGTTCCGAGGCGCTCGACACCGCCGACGGCATCGTGATAGCGCTGCGCTTCCGCCAGTGGCCGGATTCCGCGATGCGCCGGCTCGCCGCCGCGATCGATCGCGGTGTGCCGATCACCGCGCTCCGCACCAGCACGCACGCGTTCCGTTTCCCGGCCGCGCACCCGACGGCGTACCGGCATTTCAACGATTTCGGCCGGAATGTGCTCGGCGAGAACTGGGTGAGCCATTGGGGCGCCAACCGCCGCGGAGCCACCAAGGGCGTGATCGAGCCCGGCGCGGAAAACGAGCCGCTGCTCCGAGGTGTCGGGCTGATCTTCGGAGACTCCGGCGTGTACGAGACGCACCCGGTCGCGGACGCGCGGATCCTCGTGCGCGGGCAGGTGCTCGCCGGCATGCGGCCTGACGACCCGCCGGACACCAAGCAGCGAAAGGTGCGCAAGGCCGACAACATCGAGCAGGGCATCAATGAGCCGATGATGCCGATCGCATGGACCCGGGTGAACCGAAACGCCAACGGCACCACCAACCGCGTTTTCTGCACGACGATGGGCGCGGCCACCGATCTCGCCAACGAGGGCCTGCGCCGCCTGGTGGTGAACGCGGTGCTCGGGGGTTTCGGCCTGGAGATCCCGGCGCGCACGGATGTCCGCTACGTCGATCCATACGAGCCGGCACCCTATGCCTTCAAAGGCTTTCGCCTGGGCCTCACGCCAGACGACCACGCCCTTGGCAAGGTGCTCCCGGCGGGCCTGCCCCGTCCGGTACCGGGGCCGAAAAAGAAATGACTCCCGGACCGTAGGACCGGTCCGGGAGAAGTTCAGTTTTTCGCGGGTGGAGTCTGGGCCGGCGCGGAGGCGGCGGCGGGCTGCCAGAAGTAGCGCCCGGTTTTCTGCCTCTTCCAACGGGCGAACACCGACACCGCGGCCAGCACGAGCACGACCGCCCAGAACAGCGTGCGACGGCGACGGCTCGCGGCCTCGCGGTCCTCGTAGGGATCTTCGAGCGAACGACGCGCGCCTTCGGGCAGGGCGGCCACGTCGGTGAGCGCGGAGCCGAGCGGGATGTTGATGCGCACGCGGCCGTTCACCGCCCAGCCGTTGCCCTCGAGGATGGGACCGAGGGTGCGTTGGCGGAGCTTTAGCCAGGCGATGAGCATCGAGGGTCCTGAGATGAGCAGGATGATGCCGACGAGACCGAAGGGCATCCAGAAGCCGAGACTCACGAAGTTGGAGAAGATCGCGGCGAGGAAGCCACCGATCGATCCGAGGGCGACACCGATTCCGGTGATGAGCGCGAGGTCGAACTTCTTCGGTTCGGCCGGCTTGGCCTTGTCGGCGTTGGCCGTCTTCTCGGCGGCGGCGGCGACCTTGGCCCCCGACTCCGCCTCAGCGGCGGCGGCGCGCTTGGCGATCTGCTCCTCGATGAGTCGCACGAACTTCTTGTAGGGAGCCCAGAAGGCCTGGCGCACACTGATCGGGTTATCGATGACACTGGTCACGACCGCATCCCAATCGCGGCCCTGGCGGTCGTAAAAGATGCCGCGGCGGCCGGCGCCGAGAAAGTCGCTGTCGCCCTGCGTGAAGGCCGCCGCGATGGTGATGGGCGTCGCTCCCGCGCGGGTGCAGGCGCAATAGGCGAGGTAGGTCTTGCTTGAGGCGGCGAGCGGGTTGGGTCCGTCGACGCGCACGCAGAGCTCGGTCGAGCGGCCGTCGAGATAGAGGGTGCCCGCTTGGAACACCGCCCAACGGTCGCGCGAGTAGAAGTCGGCGAAGTTGACGAAATTGCAGAGCAGCGAGCGGAAGTCGCGGTGCAGCCGCGCCAGCTTCTCCACGGAGGAAAGCGCCGCGAAGTGCGGCGCCGCGGAAAGATCACGCTCGATCAGCGCGTCCAGCCGGCCCCGGGCGCCGGACGCGAGGATCGCCTTGGCGCGGGCGGCGCCGAGTTTTTCCACGCGGTTCGCGGGTTTCGCGGCAAGCCAAGCGCCGTAGGGAGCGAGGCGCGCCTGCACCGCCGACCAATCGGCCTCCGTGAGGGTCGCGCGGGAACCGCCCAGCAAGGGTTCGACGGCGGCGGAGCGGAGCGCGGCCAGCGCCGCCGACCAGGCGGGGTTGACGTCACCGGAAAGCGGCAAAGGCCGGCCCGCCTCGATGCGCGCCAGCGGGAAGCCCGACACCTCCTCGTTCGTGATCTTCAGATCACGGGCGGCGAGCGCGAGGTACTCGCTCTCGGAACGGTTCAACGCCGCCAACGCCCGCGCGTCATACGCGGCTAGCCGGCAGCGGGCGAAATAATCGTCGACCTTCGCGCGCACGGCGGAAACCGCCGCGGCGGCCGCGCCGGTCG
>CAXRGI010000331.1:0-2698 GCA_964229935.1 Opitutales bacterium | reverse complement strand
CTCCTGCGTAATCACCCCTTGAAGCGCCTTCAGATCCCAGGGCCGCACCCAGCATTCGAGCGTAAGCGCGCGGCTCGGGCCCACGATACCGCGGGCGCAAGCCACGTAGGAGCCCGGATGGACTGGCTGCGGGTTCGCGGGAAAAGAGCCGAGATCTGCCAGAACTTCGTCACGCGCCGGGTCGTCGACCTCGAGGCCGAGGCGGCAGATCGAGAGCCGGTAGGGCACGCTGGTGCTCACGCACAGTTCAAGCGTTTCGCCGGCGGCGATCGAGTGCTCGAGCGGATAAGCGTGCACGCCGGGAACGGCGAGAGCCCGGTGCGGCGGCGGGGAGGCGGGTGCGGCCGCCGGCGAGGGGGTGGTGGAGCAGCCCGACGGCAGCAACGTGGCCGCTCCGGTGGCGGCGGCTGTCGCCCCGGCGTCGCGCAGGAAGCGGCGGCGCGAGACCGCGCGATCCCCGCTCATGCTTTTTTCTTCGCCGGGGTTTTCGCCTTGGCCTTTGCCGGGGCGGGGGCGGGTTTGTCGTCGAGGTTCCGCTCGAGCGCGGCGGGATCGAGGCCGACCTGCACGCCGCCCGCGGGCACGGGCAGGCCCGCGCTCCAAAGGATGCCGTTGAGGACCAGCGTGCGTTGGCTGGGATACGACCAGCTCTTGTGCAGATCGGCGCCGGTGAACCCGAAGCCGCGGCCACCCTCCGGCCGCTGGTGCGCCCAGGCGATCACCTCGGCGCGGCCCGGGTATTTGCGGGCATCGGCGGTCGAGCGCGACTTGTCGGGCACCGCGCCGCGGAGCAGCGGAGTGACCCCCGCGGGCGCGAAGTGCAGGTTGTAAAGCCAGCCGTCGGCGGGCGCCGCGAAGGGTTTCACGCCGCGGGTCACCTCGTGCGGGGCGATGTCGTTGAACTCCATGTCCCAATGCCCGCGGCTACCGATGTCGCTGTGGAACACCGCGCCGAGCCAACCCTTGACCGCCGCCCCGTCGGCCCCGAGGGGGAAGTCCATCGCCTGATGCAGCAGGACCAGTCCCGTGCCGCCGGACATCAGGCGCGCCAGCGTCGCCCAGCGGCCGGGTTCCGCGAACGGCTGTTTCCCGCCGCCATCGCCGAAATAGACGATACAACGCGCGCCCTCGAGGACGCGTTCATCCTTCGGCCAGCCGCGCGCCATCACGGGCCAGACGCCGGGCTGCGCGCGAAGCCAGTCCATCAGCAGCGCGCATCCCGCGAAATACTCGTGGGCCATCGGTTTGCTGCTCGGCGCGCCGGCGATGAGCACGATCTTGGCGAGGCCCGGCCGAGGCGCATCGACCTCGAGCGGTACACCGGACTGATCGTAGGATGGCGCCGCGGCGAGCGGCGCGAGGGCGATGAGCAAAACAAACAAGGCGGGGGGTATTCTCATGAGGTGAAGCGGAAACCTTCGACTCTGCGCCGCCGGGCGGCGCCGGCCCTTCGCGGCCGGAGCGTGATCAAGCCGGAAAATCAAACCAGGATGTCGTGCACGACGCGGCCGTGGACATCCGTGAGGCGGTAGTCGCGGCCGTCGTGACGGAAGGTGAGGCGCTCGTGGTCGAGGCCCAGTTGGTGGAGGATCGTCGCGTGGAGGTCGTGCATGTGGACCTTGTTCTCCACGGCGAAGTGGCCGAACTCGTCGGTCTCGCCGTAGGCGAAGCCGGGCTTGAAACCGCCCCCGGCGAGCAGCACGGAGAATCCGGTCGGATTGTGGTCGCGGCCGGTGCCGTTCTTCTCGGCGTAGGGCGTGCGGCCGAACTCGCTGCCCCACCAGACGATGGTGTCCTCTAGCAGTCCGCGGGCTTTCAGGTCGGCGAGAAGACCCGCGACGGGTTTGTCGACGCGTACGGCGTGGTCCTTGTGCTTGGGCAGATTGGAGTGCTGGTCCCAGGCCGGGTTGTTGGTGTTGTCGGAGTAATTGACCTGGATGTAGCGCACGCCGGCCTCCGCGAGGCGGCGGGCCATCAGGCATTGGCGGCCGTAGTCGTCGGTGGGTTCCTCGCCGATCCCGTAGAGGGCGAGGGTCGCGGCCGACTCGCGGGAAAGATCGAGGACGTCGGGCGCGTGGTTCTGGAGGCGCCACGCGAGCTCGTAGGAACTGGCGAGGGCCTCGAGCTCGCGGTCGCCGGGGCGGGCACGGAGCTGCTCGCCGTTCAATGCGCGGATGAGCTCGAATTGACGCTGCTGGGCCGCGGCGGAGAGGTCGGGGTGGCGGACGTTGCGGAGGGCGGCCTCGACCGCCTTCTGGCCCGAGCGTCCGATCGCGGTGCCCTGGAAAACCGCCGGGAGAAAACCGCTGCCGTAGTTGCGCGGTCCGCCGTTCGCCATCGTCGGGCTGAGGGCGACGAACGCCGGGAGATTCTCGCTTTCGGACCCCAGCCCGTACGTCACCCACGAGCCCATCGAGGGCCGGATCTGGTTCGTCGTGCCGGTGTGGAGAAACAGGGTGGCCGGGCCGTGGGCGACGCCCTCGGTGTGCATCGACCGCACGACGCAGTAATCGTCGGCGTGGCGCGCCATGTGAGGGAAAAGCTCCGAGACCCAGCGCCCGCTCTGGCCGCGCTGGCGGAACTCCCACATCGGCTTCATCACGCGGCCGGTGGCGCCCGCGCCGGTCTTCGCGATGGCGCGCTGGTCGAGGAACTCGAGCATCCGGCCGTCGTTGGCGTAGAGGGCGGGCTTGTAGTC
>CAXRGI010000330.1:0-2140 GCA_964229935.1 Opitutales bacterium | reverse complement strand
TCATCCTCTGCGCGTCGACCATCCTGCAGACGATAATCTGCAAGGAACGGGATGCGATGAACGCGCCCATCGCCTTCGCGATCGGGCTGACGGTCAGCCTGCTTCCCCCGCACGCTGCTCTGCCGGGATTGATAGTCGCCTTTCTTATTGCCTACGGCACCCACTTGCGCGCCGCGTTTTTTCCCGTGCTGGCTTTAGCCTCCGCGGGATTCGCGGCACTTTTCCTGCGCGGCAAGGTCTCACTCGACGTCGCCGGCGCGACTGCGGCGTTGATCCTACCCGGTCTGTTACCGGTGCTTTTTTCCAGTCACCTGGTCTGCCCTTACGTGGCGCGGAAATCCTTGGCGAAGAAGTCCTGATCAGCAGAGAGCTCGGAGGCGGAACATCTCACCTGCACGGGCGGAATCCTCCGTGAGGTTGGCCTTCTCGAGGGGATCCTGCTCGAGATCGAAAAACAACCACGGCTGGCCTCCCGGGCCCAGCACGAGTTTGCGTGCTGGCGTGCGCACTCCACGCCACACGCGATCGCATTGGTGCGGCAGCTCTACGACCGAGGGCATTGAGATCCGCGCGTGGTCGCGCTTCGCGTCAGGTGCTTTTTGCGCCGCAATGCCGAGGGTAATCTCCTGCAAGTCGAGCAGCGACCACGCCCCCTCGTCTTTGCGCGATCTCCATCCAGGCACCCGCACCAGCAGGGGAACCCGGATGCTTTCCTCATGCGGCCAGCCTTTGCGGAAAAGCCCGTGCGCCCCGTGCATGTCGCCGTGCACCGACGTGAAAACCACCGCGCAACGATTCGGCTCCAATTTCGCCAGCAGGCGCCCGATGGCGCGGTCCGTGGCTTCGATGTGCGCGTGATAACCGGCCAGTTCACGTCGCGCCTTATCCTCGCACTCCGCGGGTACGTTTGCGGGGAGTAACAGCTTGGCTGGATCGCGCGGCGACACGCCCGATGCGGGCGCGTCGTACGGCGGGTGCGGCGGCTCCAGGCTCACCACGCAAAACCAAGGCGCGCCCTTTGCCCCGGCGAGCCACTCGGCCGCCCGCTCGCAGACGATGTCGCTTTGGTAGCCGGTAAACCGACGCGGTTCCGCGATCGCCGTCCCGTGCAGCCAAGGGTCGTTAAGTTGGAACCCGCCTTCAAAGCCCTCCCACTGCGCGAAACCGCCCCGTGCGTTCTCCGCCACCCGCAACCGCGCATGCGCCTCGCCCACCAAAGGAACCTCGCGCGGTTTCTCGGCGAGATGCCACTTCCCGAAGAACGCCGTGCGGAAACCGCCGCCCGCCAGTTCGTGCGCAATCGTGCGCGCGTCCGGCGGAAGCGGATCGTAGTAGTCCCGCACGCCATTCTCCGGCGAGGGCCGGCCCGTCAGTAATGCCGCGCGCGCAAAGGGCCCGAAGGGATGCGGCGTCACCGCCTGCGTGAAATCCACCGCCTCCGCCGCAAGCGCGTCGAGCGCCGGCGTGCGCGCGTCGGAATCTCCAGCGTAGCCGGACGTCCGCGCCCGCCACTGCGTGGTCAGGATCCAAAGGATGTTCGGCGGCGTCATGATGGGGACCGGAGCGAAACGTCCCGCCACCCCGACGTCGAAATCCAATTGCCACGCTCCACCGCGAGGCTTCGCCTCGGCGCCTCGCTTTTAACCCCATGAATCCCCAAAGCCTCCTCTCCGCACTCCTCCTCGCCGCTCCGGTTTTCGCCGCGGTTCCCGTGCCGCTCTCCATCGGTCCCGCGTTCTACGGCGACCCGCCCGACGAAACCCATCCCTGGGGAATCCACGACCGTAACCGGCCGCAGCCACCCAGGGTCCTTCCGGGCACCCCAAGTCTGCCCAATCAGCCCGGACGTCCGCCGGCCGACGCCATCGTGCTCTTCGACGGTACCGACGCCACCCTCGCCAACTGGCAGGCCGACGGCAAGGAAGGCGGCCCGACCAAGTGGGTTGTGCGGGACGGCGCGCTCGAGTGCGTGCCGAAGTCGGGCTACATCCGCTCCAATGCCCAATTCGGCGACTGCCAACTCCACGTCGAATGGGCCGCACCGCGCGAGGTGAAGGGCAACAGCCAGGGCCGCGGCAACAGCGGCATCTTCCTCATGGGGCTCGTCGAGGTCCAGGTCCTCGACAACCACGACAACCCG
>CAXRGI010000329.1:0-6679 GCA_964229935.1 Opitutales bacterium | reverse complement strand
GTCCGGCCAGCCAGCGGGAGATACCCCCATGCGTTCCTTCTCCGACTTCGTCGCCGCCCCGAAGCACAAGGCCGCCGTCGTGGCGCAGGCCCCGATCCCGGCCGCGCCGGTTGCCCCGGCCCAGCAGGGCGTCACCGTCGCTGACCTCCGTCAGGCGGCCCGCCGCTTCCACGAGCGCGCGCTCGCGGCGCACCGCGCCGGTCGCGTGGACGACTTCGCGGTCCGCAACACCGTCGTCGCCGACGACCTCGCGGCGAAGCTCCAGCGCTTCGGCTCGTTCGTCTCGGACAAGCAGGCCGAGTTCGCGGCCAAGGTCGTCGGCTGGTCCCTGCCGCGCGAGCAGAAGGCAGCCGCCCCGGCCCTCCCGGCGGCGAAGGCGCTGCCCGCGATCCTCGCGGTCGTGCAGGCCTTCGCGAAGGTCCGCGTCGGCGAGATCTCGTTCTCGAAGAAGAACGGCGAGCCGCTCTGGTGGATCAAGTCGGGCGACGTGCTGGTCGGCAAGCTCGACGCCGAGGGCGCGGTCCTGTTCGGCCGCCGCATCGCCGACGCGGGCCTCGACCGCGCCGCCATCGACGCCGCGCTCGACCGCATCGAGGCGGACCCCGAGGCCGCGATCAAGGCCCACGGCCTCGCGAGCGGCCAGTGCGGCTGCTGCGGTCGCGAGCTGACCGACCCCGAGAGCATCGCCGCCGGGATCGGCCCGATCTGCGCCCGCAAGGCGGGCTTCTGAGCGGGGAGGGGCGGCGCGAAGTATTTCCGCCGCCCCCTCTTGTAACTGGGGCGAAGCGCCCCATTTAAACGCCGTGCCCCGGGGACCGTCCCGGGGACGAACCGGGAGAGACCCCATGAGCCAGTCCGTCCAGATCATCCTCGCCGCCGTCGAGCCGCTCCGCGCCGACGCCATCGCCCGCGCCGAGCAGCGCGTCCGCAACTGGGTCGCGCGCATCGAGGCCGAGCTGGACGCGGTCGGCAACGACCTTCAGGTCTACGCGCCGTTTCCGCGCTTCACGGACCGCGACTACAAGCAGAAGCTGGCCTTCCGCAAGGCGGTCGAGGCGATTGTCACGCACGCGGGAGTGTCTCGTCGCATCAACGACCCCGAGATCGTCTCGATCAGCGCCGAGAAGGTCGAGCGCTTCGTGCGCGACGCCCGCGAGAACGCCTCCGCCAGTTTCGACGCCTACGCCGCGAAGCTCGCGGGCAAGGTCGGCGAGATCCGCTCGGCCTCGATCTGCGGCGCGTCGCTCTGGGACGGCTCGCTCCTGACGGTCGAGACCGAGGCGGGCACCCAGCGCTGGCACACGCAGCAGATCATCAACGTCTCGTCGCTGGGCAAGGTCTTCAACCAGTGGCCGACCCGCCTGCGGAAGTGAGGGTCTCGGGGCGGCGAGAAATATCGTCGCCGCCCCTTGTAACTGGGGCGCAGCGCCCCATTTAAACGCTGTCCCGGGCGATCATGCCCGGGGCGAACCGGGAGAGACCCCATGCAGTTCCACCTCGCCCTCAAGGTCGTCACCGTCGCCACCAACCCCGAGCTGGCGGACTTCACGAACCCGCGCGGCGAGATCCGCCGCGAGGCCTACACGGTCATCGCCGAGGCGAAGAACGGTCGCCGCTGGGAGCATGACCACACGTTCGTGTCGCGCCACAACGGCGACGACTGCGGCGAGCGCGCCGAGGCCCTGCGTGCGCGCATCGAGCGCGCCTACGCCGCCGGTCGCAAGCTCGACCAGAACCTCTGGTGCGAGATCGACCCGAGCTACGGCTCGGAGGCCTACGTCGAGCAGGGCGTCGAGTATTACCGCTGGGAGCGCGAGCGCGAGGACGGGGACGAGTGGGCCTGAAGCGCCCTCCTTGTAATCAGGGCCAAGCGCCCTATGTAAACGCTGCCCCGGGGATAGGCCCCGGGGCGCACAACCGGGAGAGACCCCATGAGCATCGCCAACCGCATCGCCCGCCGCATCGAGGACGCCCGCCGCGAGCGCGCCAATGCGCGCCGCAAGGCCGCCAGCGCGGCCCTCCCCGCCGATTTCGTCGGCTACTACGACCGCCCTCTGCGCCTCTGGGTCGTCTACCGGCAAGACGGCGAGGGCAATCAGGTCGGTGCCTGCGGGTACGGCACGACGAAGCTGGACGCGCTGGCCGACTGCCAGAACTACAGCGGCCGCAACACCCCGACCTTCTGAGACCTTCTGAACCGAAAGGGAACCAAGCCATGAAGACGACCTACAAGATCATCCACCCGTCCCACGTCCGCGACTGGGCGGCGATCCACGCGGTCGGCAAGACCGTTCGCTGGATCGATCCCGGCCAGTACGGTCGCGGCGTCGTGCCGCCGATGCATGATGCTGACTTCGGTGCCGGATGCGTCATGCTCGCGGTCGAGGAGCCGGGCTTCTGCGATCCGGTCCTCCAGCGCATCGAGCGCGAGGTGCCCAAGTTCGCCGCCGCGCTGCTGCGGCATCAGGAGGACCACGGCCTGAGCGAGGCAGAGCTTCTTGCGTCGCTGCGGCGCTGCTGCGTCGCCCTGATCGAGGAGCAGCCCGCGCTGGACCCGGCACGCAGCGAGGGGTGACGCCCACGGCGGGGTAGGAGCCTCGCCAGAGGCTCTAGGAGCGTCGGAAGGGTGGAGGGGGCACTCCCGGGAGGGGATGCCCCCTTCCTGCGTTCTGGGGGCATCCTACGACGACGGCGGCGACGCCAGCCGGTAGAGCCGGGCGGGCTTGGTCCGGCCGGGGATGACCTCGACGGCGATCCGCCCGGTGGACGCCAGCCGGGAGAGCGCCTCGTCGAGCACCGGGGCGGCGACCTCGGGCAGGGCGCGCTTCAGGGCCGTGCGCGTCGCCCCGGCCGCGCCAGCGCGCGCCACGAGCGCCTCGGCCCGGGCGGCGACGTGCTCGGGATCCGTCCCGGCGCGCCTGCCTGCGGCGCGGCGGCCAGCGTCGCGCGCGAGGATCCCGGCCAGCCGCGTGGCGTCCTCGACCAGCTCCTCGCCCGGGGCGAGCGGCGAGGGCAGCGCCAGAACCACCGCACGCCCGTCCAGCCGCACGCGCCGAGGCAGCATCCAGAGCGAGCCGTTCACCGCGCGCAGCGCGACCGCGCGGCGCAGCTCGACGAGCTGCACGAGCATCTCCTCGATCTCCGCCGGGTCGAGGTCGGCGCGGGCCGCGTGGTAGCGCACGAGGTAGCTCGCGCGCAGCCCGCTCGGGCGGCGGTCGAGTGCCAGAGCGATGCGCTCGCGCGTCGCGTCGTGCAGCGAGCCGGGGGCGGCAGGGCTGGCGTGGTCGGGCAGGGGCATGGTGGCGTCCTCGGGTCGTGGGGTTGCCTATCTGGCACCTCCGCCGGGATAATGCAAGAAAACGAGAAAAGGATAATGGTTGTTCCAGTATACACCCCCTGTACCACCCCCACCCCCATCTACTCATCATCCCCCCATCTATATATATAATTATACTTTTAATGATTTATAATAATATATAAGAGAGAGGGAGAGGGGGAGTGGATCGAGGTCGGCGTTTACACGGCCTCACGGTTGCCGTTATGGTCACCGGCACGTCGGTCATCGCCGTCCCTTTCCCCGGCGCGATGAGACCGGCCAGCGACGTGGCTCAAGCCCGCGCGAGCTGCATCGGGCGGTGCATCCTCCACCGGCTCGCCAGCGTCCAGCTCCACGCGAACGCGCGCCCGATGAGCGCGGCTCGCACCACGCACTTGCGGCGCGCGACCGTTGCGGTTACCGTTGTGGCAACATGTCCGCTTCAACGCATAGTGCGCCGGAAATGCCACCCCCCAAGCGGAGGGTCGGCGGATCGCGCAAGGGATGCCGGAACAAGGCCACGGCGGCGCGCGAACGCGCCATCGCCGAGAGCGGCCTGACGCCGCTCGAATACATGATCCGCGTCATGCGCGACGAGAACCAGCCGCCGGAGATGCGCCTCGATGCCGCGCGCTCGGCCGCGCCGTATGTCCACCCGAAGCTCGCCCAGACGCAGATCACGGGGAAGGACGGGGGTCCGATCAAGGTCGAGGACGCGACGCGCGTCACGCTGCTCGGAGAGATCATGTCGGTGCTGAAGCGCAAGGAGTGAGACGATGGCGGGTCGTGGACTGAAGATCGGAAGCCGCGCGCCGTCGCAGCAGCCGCAGTTTCCGCCGGGCACGATCCAGCGCGAACTCGAAGACAAGCTCCAGCAGAACGAGCGCACCGGCAATCGCGATCTGCCGTGGTCGAAGCGCCTGATCTCCGAGGAGGAGTTCGAGCGCACGCGCACCCCGGGGCGCAACGTCGTCGAGCGCGGCGCGGAGTTCAAGCCGAGGAAGACGCTGACGACCGGCGACCTCGGCAAGATCCAGAACACCGTCGCGATCCCGCTCGTCGGCGACACGAGCGCGGTCGGCACGCTCAAGGCGCTCGCAGGCGAACAGCCAGCGAGCCTGCTGCGCCTCGACGGCGGGTTCGACTATCCGCTCGGCGCGAACCACGGCGCGTGGGCGAACGCGATGGCGCAGGCCGAGGGCATCCGCACGGGCGCGCTCAACATCATGAACAAGACCGGCAAGCCGGTGACCGGCGTGTTCATGGCGATGAACCCGAAGTCCGTTGACCGCACGACGATGATGCGCGGCCTCGTGGACGACATGATGGCGCGCTCGACGATCAGCGACGACGAGTTGCGGAAGTTCGAGGAGAACTTGCGGAAGGCGAAGAACCCGAAGGGCGAGACCGAGTGGGCCAGCTTCCCGGGCTTCAAGGACAAGGCAGCGCTCGACGAGTGGATGAAGCGGCCGGGCAATCGCGACGGCTTGTACAAGCACATGGACATGGTGTCGTACTACGACGCTGGCTTCCCCAACATCGCCGAGGCGCGCTACGCGCTCTCCGATCCGCTGCTGCGTCCGCTCGCGATGCCGAACGAGATGTACGGCGGCCAGCTCCTGATCGGCATCGATCCGAAGAAGCCGCTGCGCGAGACGAGCGAGACGAAGCTGCCGCATCCCGACTACTCGCACGAGATCGCGAAGGGCGTGCCGCCAACGCGCAGGGATCCGTACTACGGCGGCTTCGAGGTTCCGATCCCGAGGTCGCTGCTGTTCGAGCCGTGGTATCAGAAACGGCGCGCACTAGGGAAGCCAGCGGGGACGGATCACCGCTCCTTCGGCATGTCGTCCGCGATCAGCGAAAAGATCCCGCAGCGCGTCCTCGACCAGCAAGCCATCGACCAGCTCGGCGACTACATCGACGCGACGAAGAAGGTCGGCGACGTGAACGACGTGCTCAAGCGCTTCAAGCGCGGCGGCAACGTGAAACGAAACGCATACGCCGACCCGCCGTCGAACAAGATCGAGGACTGGAAGTGGCGTCCGCTCGAAGACGTGCGCGAGGATCTCGCGCAGCCGGGCGCGCTGCCGCAGAACGCGAGAGGCGAGTTCGAGCTGCCGCAGCACGTCGTGCCGTTCGGCGACTTCATGATCGATCAGGCGAAGCGCGCCGACACCGAGGGCCTCTCGCCGCGCGATGTCGCGAAGGCGTATGGCATCACCGTGTCGTCGATGCAGCGGCAGGCGATCAACCGCAAGAAGCTCGAAGACCTCGGGCTGCCGCTCTCCAGCCCTGATCGGAAGATCCGCCCCGAGGGCGCGTTCGCCGACTGGCTCGTCACGCCGATGGGCCAGCGCTACCTCGACGCGGCCGTGCGCGGATTGCAGGACCGCTACGCCATCGAGGACGCCGTGCGCGTCATGAAGCCGTTCGGCAACTACAACAAGCTCGGCGAGCAGCTCGCCTACGGCGCGCGCTACATGCCCGACGCTGCGGGCGAGATCTCCGACCTCGTCGCGCGCTCGTCCTACGGCATGAGCGATCCGCAGGAGTGGCGCGACTTCATGAAGCGCGTGAAGAACATCGACGCGGCGAAGAGCGGCTTCATGTCGTCGATGCTCGGGCGCGGCGACAACGCGACGCTCGACGCGCGACAGCTCAAGCTGCACACGCCCGACGACACGAGCAGCAAGTACTTCTCGCGCGGAGAGAGACTGCCGGTGACCGGCGGCGACGAAGCCGTGCATCGCCTGAACGAGCGCCAGCGCGTGCTCGGCGTGTCGATGCCGTCGCGCTTCGATCCGATGTACCAGCACCTCACGCATCACGGCGTGTGGGATGCGACGAGCGGAACGAAGACGACGCACGAGGATCTCATGAACGCGATGCGCTACGAGGACGGCGGCAAGGTCGAGAAGGACAGCGAGCGCTTCAAGCGCGAGGCCGACGAACGCATCGCCGCTGATCGCGCGCAGTACGACCGCGACATCGCACGACGCCGGGAGCAGGGCGGCAGCGCGGCGCGGCGCTTCCTCGATCAGGCTGCGGCCGGGATGCGCGCTCAATGGTCGGTTCTTGATGATCCAAGCCTTGCAAGCCTGATCACTGATGAGGCAAAGCCGGTGGTTTGGAACCCGCTATCCGGCAAGCTGCCCGGCATAGTCTACGACGTGGCATCGACGCCGACACTGGTCGGGATGATCCCCGGCGGCGAAGCGCTCGTGCCGCAGTTCGCGAACGACGCGAACGAGCACATGGAGAAGCTGCGCGCGGCGATCAACAGCGAGATGGGCATCAAGCCGCCGAGCGGCCCCATCGAGCACGCTGGCGCTGCTCTGGGCACGATGATCGGACAGGTGC
>CAXRGI010000328.1:0-3684 GCA_964229935.1 Opitutales bacterium | reverse complement strand
AGGGGTCGCAGCCAGGTGCGTGGTGAGAGGTAGTGCCTGGCCGCGGTGTGGCCGTACAGGAGCCGGGCCACCCGCTCATGATTGCCGACGGTGACCGTGAAGGCGCCGGCGGGGGCAGCCCGTCGGGCGAGAACCACCGTGATGTTGCCGCCGTCGGCCGAAGTGTGCCGCCAGGCGACGGAAAATCCGGCCCTTTCCCCGGCGGCGCCGAGCGTGACGAGGTTGAAATGGTGCAGGTGGGCGAAATGGAAACGTCCGCGTGGTGACCCGCAGGTGCCCTCGATATTCGGGACCTCCACCACCAGCACGCCGTCCGGGGTCAGCCATTCCGCCAGCCGGCGCAGGGCCCCGACCGGGTCGGCGAGGTGCTCCAGCACGTGGAAGAGGGTGATCGCGTCGAAGCGACCCGCCGGAAAAGCGGCGCGGCTCCAATCGGTGCTGGCGATGTCGAGGCCGAGGTGATCCCGCGCCCAGCTGGAGTAGGCCTCGTTCGGCTCGATGCCGGAGGCGCTGATGCCCGAGGCACGCAGCACCTGGAGGAACTCGCCGCTGCTCGCCCCCACGTCGAGCACGCGGTTGCGGCCCCGGAGGTGGGGCTTGAGCCGCTCGTGCCGGTCCCGGGCCACGTCCATCGCGCGCAGCACGCGCCGCGCGGTCGGTCGCGCCGATCCCTTGTAGCTGCGGCGGTATTCACGGGCGTAATACTCCTCGATCCTGCCTTCCGAGGGCATGGGATCGGTGCGCACCAGGCCGCAGGAACGGCAAATCACGCTCCGCAGGGGCAGGCCTTCCCGGTCGATCTCGCTCACCACCTCGGCGTCCCGGGAGTCGCACAGGTTACACGACGAAACGGAGGTGGTGCGGGGAAAGGTTCGGTTCGGCATCTCTGGGGCGGAGGACGTGCAGTGCACTCGGCACGTCTTCGTATGCCTTATTGCCCCCGGCGCAAGCGTCCGGGTCTCGAAAGCGAGGCGTGCTTTTCCGCCCCGGCGCCTCCGGCGGTCGCCTTAGTCGAGGATCAGGCGGCGGTCGGCGCGGATGCTCCAGCGCCCGGTCCGGCCGTTCTCCTCGAAGCGGGCGCTGAAGACGAACCCGCCCTCCTCCATCGCGAAGGCGTGGTTGTCCGCGCCGGCCGGCGCCGCCCAGCCGAGTTCGGACAACGAGGCGGCCCAGCGGCGGTATCGCTGCCGGAACTCGCGCTGCGCGTGGTAGACGTCCAGCGCCAGGTCGCGCGCCGCCTTGCCGGCGAGAACCGGCGGTTTTTCGTCACGCCGCGGGGGTTGGCGGGAGAAGCGCACCAGCCCCCACATTTCGGGCCGGTGCATGTCGATCACGCCTTGCGGCGACCACACCCAGTTGTCCTCCGGAGTCGCGGGCCGCTTCTCGTACTTGTTGTCGTTCACGGTCACCTGCCACTCGACGCGCGAGAAGTTCATCCGCCAGATGTCGCCGTCCGCCGGCGGTCGGACGACGCCGCGATCTGTCCGGAAAGCCGCCCACGGGAACGCGATCTCCAGCGTCCAGCCGCGGTCGGTGTCTCGCGGGTCGTTGAGGGTCCCGTCCACCCGGACCGCGGTCCGTAGTCCGGGTATGTCCCACTCGTTGCGGGCCTTGCCGCCGTCGAGGTAGGGCTTCGGCAGGAACAGGTCCCAGCCGGTGTTGAGCGCGTTGAGTTCGAACTCGAAGTACTCGTGGGTGTCCCCGTCGGGATCGAGGAACACCTCGAAGTCCGGATCGTGGAAGATCACCGAGTCGTGCGCGGTGAGCTTCGCCCAGACGTGCGGCTCCTCAAGTTCGGCGCCGATGTAGAGATGGGTGTCGTCCCACAGGATCTTCGCCCGTGTGCGGAAACGGGGGCGCGGTCGTCGGTCGCCCTCGATGTCGATGAAGTCGGCCGTCCATTCCGCTGCCGCCCACGCCGCGTCATCCAGGCGGCCGTCGATGGCCGGCGGCCGCGCGGCGTGGCGGGCGATGTAGCCTTGCGGCGTGATCGGCTGCATCCGCTCCCGCCACGGCGCCAATTGCGGCGGCGGTTCGCCCGCCGCGAGGGTCGCAGCTGCCAGGCAGAGGAGCGCGGGCCGCCTCACTTTGCCTCCAGTTTGAGGATCAGCCCGTCGATTAGGGCGTCGGTCTGGAGCTTCAGGCGCTGGCCGGGCGGGGGCGCCGGCTGGCCGGTGCGCTTGGCGGACGCTTCCTGCTCGCGCAGGGCGGCATCGCCGGCCTCGCGCGCTGCCTTGAGGAACGCCTCCTTGGCCTCGTGCATCGCGCCCGAGCGGGTCAGTTCCTCCGGCGTGCCGGCCCGGCCCGCGAAACGCGCCACCCGTTCGTCCCCGATCCACAGCCGCCATTCGTCCTCGTCGGCGAAATACACCGCGAGCACGCCGTCGCGCGCCGTGCCGAGCTTCGTCGCCAGCCCGCGCATGAACGCCCCGGGTTCGGCGTCCTCCGCCGGCGTCGGTGACTTCGCGCGCAGGCGGGTCTTGATCACCACACCGAGGGCACGCTCCAAATTGGCGAGCTTGTGGTTGAACGCCTTCGCGCGCGGGGGCTCCACCGGTAGCAGCTTGTCGGGGTCGTCGAAATACGCCTCCGGGCCCGGCTCGGCCGCGCCTGTGTGGCGCCGGCCCTGCGCGACGAGCGCGGCGAAAGTATCCTCATCCGCCCGGAAGGCTTGTGCGGCCGCGCCGATCCGCGCGATGCGCACCGTCATCACTTCGCCCTGCCGGATGCGCGGCAGCATCTCAAGGCCGCGCACCACGCGGCCGAACACGCTGTGCAGATAATTGAGCCGGTTCACCTCGCGCAGCGTCAGGAAAAACTGCGAGCCGTTGGTGTCGGGGCCCTTGTTCGCCATCGAGAGCACCCCGGCGGCGTCGTGCCGGAGTCCGGGTATGAATTCGTCGGGGAATGAATACCCGGGGCCGCCGTCGCCCGTTCCCGTCGGATCGCCACCCTGCACCACGAACTCGGGCACGACGCGGTGGAACTTGAGTCCGTCGAAGTAGGGCCGGCGCGGCGCGGGACCGAGCGTGCCCTCGGCGAGACCGACGAAGCTCGCGACGGTGCGCGGTGCCTCGCGGAAGTGCAGCTCGCAGGTGACCACGCCGTGCGGCGTACCGATCTCGGCGTAGAGGCCTGCGGGGAGTGGGGACTCGGCGGCGCGGAGCGTCGCGGTGGCGAGCAGGAGGAAGCCGGCCGCAAGGGCCGGCAGGGCGGGGCGGAGCATGTCGCGACCGTGGGAGGTCGCCGACCGCCGCTCAATCAAACTCGCGCCGTAGGGCGGCGCTTACGGCAGAAATGAGCAAATGTACTCACACAGGCCGGACTTTACCGCGATGGTGAAGCCGCTGTTGGCGGGCACATCGAAATGGGTCCCGGCCCCGTAGGTCCGCGTCTCCGTGGCGTCCTTCAGCGTCACCGCGCACTCGCCGGCGACGATCTCCATGCGCTCGGCCGCCCCGGTGCCGAAATAATACGATCCCGGCCGGATCAGCCCGAGGGTTTTCTTCGACTGGTCGGCGAACAGCACCGTGTGGCTCACGACGTTGCCGTCGAAGTAGACGTTGGCCTTGGTGACGACGGTCACGCCGTCAAATTTCGCGGGAATCTGGGACATGCGCGCGGGGATGAGGGCCCGCGACGCCGGAGGCAAGCCCGCCTTGCCAGTTCGCCCCGCCGTCATCC
>CAXRGI010000327.1:0-14533 GCA_964229935.1 Opitutales bacterium | reverse complement strand
CACGGCGGCGCGTGGAGCCGCGGATCAAAGGGCGAGAATCCGCTCGCGCCCCTCGTGGCCGGAGGCTGGGCGGTCGCCAGCGTGGATTACCGCCTGACGCCGGTCGCGCCTTTCCCGGCGAACGTCCACGATCTCAAGGCTGCCGTCCGTTTCCTCCGCGCCCGTCGCGCCGAGTTCGGGCTGGCCACGGATCGCATCGCGATCGCCGGAGCGTCGGCCGGGGCGCATCTCGCCGCGCTGGTCGGCGTGACCAACGGGCACGGGGAGTTGGAAGGGGAGGTCGGCGATCACCGCGGCGAATCGAGCGCGGTCCACGCGATCGTGAGTTTCTACGGGGCTTCCAACCTCGAGACCATCCTCGCCCAATCCACGCCCTTCGGGCTGGGGGTGCGGATACCTGCGCTGCAGTTGCTCCTGCGCGGCCAACCGGAGGACAAACCCGCCCTCGCCCGGCTCGCCAGCCCGGTGGCGCACGTCGGCGCCGGTGATCCGCCGCTGCTCCTTTTCCACGGCGACCAGGACCCTCAGATGCCGGTCGCGCAGTCGCTCGAGTTCCTCGGTGCCTACGAGCGCGCGGGACTCCGGGTGCGTTTCGTGCCGCTGCATGGCGCAAGGCACGGCGGTCGGGAGTTCTACGACGAGAGCCGGCTGGCCCTCGTGCGGGAGTTCCTCGAACTCGCGGGTATCCCGCCCCGTCCGCGGCCGTGAACCGAGTTCCCGTTTTCCGCCCGCGTCCGCGGCGTCTGCCGGTGCACACCGCGCTGCGGCTGGTCGTGCTCCCGTTCCTTTTCGCGATCGGCTCCGCGGGGGAGTCCATGCCGTTCGCGTGGTCCGAGCCCGTGCTCGTCGCCGAGGGTCCGGCGGGCGAGCGCCGCTGGGGAAGGTACCAGTTCCCGTCCCTCGACCGGCTCCTCGACGGCCGGATCGCGCTTTCCTTCCACGTGAACGAGGACAGCGCCCGCGCCTACGGGCGGAGGCCGGCGCAGCCGGATCGCGGTGTTTCGGGGGACGGAGGTGCCACGTGGAGACTGGAGCACGCCACGGAACGGACCGCGGGACTGCTCCTGCCGAACGGCGACCGGATCATCGCGGGCCGATCGGACGTCACGCCAACGGCGATTCCCGTCGCGGAACTTAAGTTGCCCGCGCCGGTTGGCACGATCATCGGCACGTACGGCCGTCTGCCGTACACGTTTTACCGGCACGACGATCTTCCCGATCAGCTGCGTGGCGTGCCCCTGGCGCGATTGCCCGCGGGGGCGGGCGAGTGGCGGACCGAGCGCGCGCAGCTGATTGATCCGGGATTTCAGCGCTACACGATCCAGGAAGTCTTTCCGGTCGTATGGTGGGGCGATCTCAACCTCGCGTCTGATGGATCAATCCTATCCGTGGTTTATCCGCGCTCGCTCGACGGCGACGTGGCGTGCCACCGCTCGACCGACTCCGGGCGCTCCTGGCGACTGCAGGGTCGCATTGCGTACGAACCTGATGCGGCGGCGGACCCCCTGGCGCGCTCCAGGACCCAGGGTTTCACCGAACCTGGCAGCGTCTTTCTCGCGGACGGCTCCCTGCTGGTGATGCTGCGCACAACCGACGGCCTGGGCGTAGGGCCGCTCTATTCCAGTCGATCTTCCGATCTGGGGAAGACCTGGTCGAAGCCCGCCGTGGTGAATACGTTCGGCGTGATGCCGCGGCTGCTCCGTCTCCGCAACGGCGTGCTTGTCCTCAGCTACGGCCGACCGGGCGCCGAGTTGCGTTTCAGCCTCGATGGCCGCGGAGAGGTTTGGACGGATCCGCTGCGGCTCGTGTACGCGGAGTCGCCCGATGTGCAGGCCGACAGCTGCGGTTACACGAGCCTGCTGGCGGTCTCGGATGATTCGTTCCTCGTCGCGTACAGCTGGTTCAAGCGCCCCGGCGACGACAATTTGCCCCGCAAAGCCCTGTTGGTCCGCCGGGTGACGGTGCGGCCCCCCTCAGGGGCGCCAAAGATAGACCGATAGGGAGCTGAACTTTTCGGAGCATGGGAAGCGGGAGTTCTATCGCCTTTCCATGCTCCGCGAGGAGCAGGGGCGTGAGTTCTTCGAACGGGTGCCAGCTGAGGTGGAGAAACTGCGGGAAGCCTCGGTGCGCGAAGCGGCCGACGCGGATTGGAAGATCGTCGCCGCCGATCGGTTGCGCCGCTGGGGCGGTCCTCATTCCTTGGTCTCTCGGTAACTCCCGGTCTCTAGGTAACGGCGCAAGTGCGCCGACGGAAAACACTCGCTCGCGTCTTCCAATTCCGGAGAGCCCACCCCGGCTTGTCCACCCGTCGCCCCGGATTCCCAACATTCAACGCCCTGACCCCTTACGAATGGGGTCAGGGCGTTGAGCGTTTTGTGGGTGGTGGGTGGGATCTCCCGCTGGCGGCTGATTGGGGGATTCCGCGAGTAATCCGCCCCAAACGTTGGGTTGCGGCGAGTTTTACCCACCAAGTTGAGGACGAAGGTGACCTCGGAATTGAGGATTCAAACATTCAACGCCCTGACCCCTTGGGCGGTGGTTCGCGCGCCGGGTCGACGGTTGACGCGGGCGGATCGCACTCGTCAGCGTTGTCCCGTGCGTCATCGGCTCTTCCTCGCCCTGCTGTATCCGTTTGCCGTAAGCGCCGCCTCGATTCCGCCGGAACAGGAAGCGTTTTGGAGCGCGCTGCGCGGCCTCTGCGGCCAAGCCTTTGCGGGCAAGGTCGTCGAAAGCACCAGCGCGACCGACGCCGCTTTCGCGGGCCAGACCCTCGTGATGCACGTGCGGGCCTGCGGCGAAAACGAAATCAGGATCCCGTTCCACGTCGGCGCCAACCGCTCGCGCACCTGGGTGATCACCCGCACGGCCACCGGGCTCCGCCTCAAGCACGACCACCGCCACGAGGATGGCTCGGAAGACAAGGTCACCCAATACGGTGGCGACACCGCGGCCGCCGGCACCGTCAACCGGCAGGATTTTCCCGCTGACGCGTACACCGCCGAGCTCATTCCCGCGGCGAGGACGAATGTCTGGTCATTCCTCCTATCCGCGGGAAAAACTTTCAGCTACCTTCTCGTGCGCGAGGCCGAGGGTCGCCGCTTCCGCGTCGAGTTCGATCTGACGCAGCCCGTCGCCGCGCCGCCCGCGCCGTGGGGTCACCGCTAGTTCTACTCGGCCAAGTTCGCCCGGCCTCAGCTCGCCCGCGGGTGAAGGTGGGCTTCCGTTCGCGGGTTCGGACAAGGCCCTTTAAGTATCTCAGTCTCCGCTGGCCGGATCCATCTGTTTCGCTGTCCCGCCGACGGCGATCCCCTTGAGGTCCGTCGGGGGATGGTTCCGCGTGTCTTGCCCGGACGGCGTGGAAGGAGGGGAGCCGCTTTCCGGCTTTCTTCTGGAGGAACGGGGCGAAGCGGGTAGGGTCCGCGCGTCATGAAGAATTTCCTCAGCTCGCTCGCGGGCACCCTCGTGGGGTTGTTCCTTTTCTCGGTTGGTGTTGTGGTCCTCGCCGCCGGGGCGGTGGCGGCCCTAGTGGCGCTCGGCGGCCGCGATCCTTCGGCCCCGGCGTTCGAAAAGGGTTCCTACCTCGTGCTCAATCTCTCCACCAACTTCACCGACGCCCCCGTGGAGCTGGATCTCGGACCCCTCGGCGGCGGCGCCGAGTCGGTCCAGCTGCGCACCGCGACCCGCGCTCTCCGCGCCGCGGCGAAGGATGAGCGAATCGCGGGGGTCTACCTCACGGGCGACCTCTCGCCGGCGGATTTTGGCTCCGGTTACGCGGCGCTCCGCGAGCTGCGGGCCGCCCTCGAGGAGTTCCGGGGGGCCGGCAAACCCGTCCAAGCCTACCTCACGCAGGCGACCACGCGCACGTACTACGTCGCCTCGGCGGCGGACAACCTGGCGCTCGACCCTTACGGGATGATCCTGATGCCCGGGCTCGCCAGCCAACCGATGTTCTTCGCCGGCCTGTTCGAGAAATACGGCGTGAACGTTCAGGTCACGCGCGTTGGCAAGTACAAGTCCGCGGTCGAGACCTTCACCCGGCGCGATATGAGCCCGGAGAACCGCGAGGAGGTCACCCAGTTGCTGGGCGACATCTGGCGGGAACTTCTGGCCGACATCGCCCGGACCCGCCGGCTGGAGCCGGCGGGCATCCAGGAGGTTGTGGACCGCGAGGGCCTGATCCGCGCGCAGCCGGCGCTCGAGGGCAAGTTGGTCGACCGCGTGGCCTATCGCGACGAGATCTTCGAGGACCTGAAGGCGCGCACCGGTCGGGCGGGTTCGAAGGAACCCTTCCGCCAGGTGGCGCTCGCTCAGTATGCCAAGCAGCTGAAGGACGGTGGCGCGGAGCCCGGGCGCAAGGCCGCGGCGAAGGGGCGCATCGCCATAGTCTACGCCGAGGGGGAAATCGTCGACGGGGAGGGCCAGATCGGGGAGATCGGCGGCTCGGAGCTTTCCCGCACGCTGCGCCGGCTCCGGCAGGATCCCAACGTGAAGGCCGTCGTGCTCCGCGTGAACAGCCCCGGCGGCAGCGCTTCCGCCTCCGAGGTGATCCAGCGCGAGGTTCGCCTCATCCGCGAAGTGAAGCCGTTGATCGTATCCATGGGCAGTTACGCGGCCTCGGGCGGCTACTGGATCTCCGCGCCGGCGGATCGTATTTTCGCCGAGTCCTCGACCATCACGGGTTCGATCGGCGTGTTCGGACTGCAGTTCGACGTGCAGCGTCTCGCGTCCGACTTCGGCGTCTCATTTGACACCGTGAAGACCGGGCGTTTCGCCGACGCCCTCACCATCACCCGGCCGAAGACCCCCGAGGAGATGGCGGTACTGCAGCGCATGGTGGATTGGATCTACGGGGAGTTTGTCGCCAAGGTCGCGGAGGGGAGGAAGCTGACTGCCGAGCAGGTTGAGGCGATCGCGCAGGGCCGGGTTTGGTCTGGCCGTGAGGCGCTGGCCCGCGGGCTGGTCGATGAGATCGGCGGCCTCGAAGCCGCGGTGGCGCACGCCGCGAAGCGCGCCGGCCTGGGAGAGAACCCTCGCGTGACCGAGTATCCGCGCCAGAAGGAATTCATCGAGGCGCTGCAGGAGATCATCGAGCGCCGCCTGCCGGGGGCCGCCCGGGCCGCCCGCGGTCCGCTCGGTGACCTCGCCGGCCGCTTGGAATCGGACCTGCGCGCCCTGCGCTCCTTCAACGACCCGGCCGGAGTTTACGCCCGGCTGCCCCTCAGCGTCGCGATCCGCTGAACCTTATCCTTCATGCCCAGCGAAACCACCCTCACGCGCACCTGCGCGGCCACCATGATCCCGTCCGGCCAGGTCGTCGACCTGCCGGCCGGAACCCGCGTGTTCATCACGCAGACGCTCGGCGGCAACGTCACCGTCCGCACTGACGGCGGGCTTTTCCGGATCGCCGCGGGAGACGCTTCCGCGATCGACGGCCACCTCGCGGCCGCGGACACGCCGGAACCGGCCGCGGGCGAGTTCAGCGAGGAGGCGGTGTGGGGTGCGCTGCGGACCTGCTTCGATCCGGAGATCCCGGTGAATATTGTCGATCTGGGGCTGATCTACGACCTGGCGGTCGAGACGGTCGCCGAGGGGCGCCGCGTGGTGGACGTAAAGATGACGCTGACCGCTCCCGGCTGCGGCATGGGTCCGGTCATCGCGGAGGACGCGCGGCAGAAAATCGCTCGCCTGCCTTCGGTGGCTGAGGCGCGCGTGCACATCGTGTGGGATCCGCAATGGACCCCGCAGATGATTTCCGAGTCGGGTCGGAAGGCGCTCGGTCTGGAATAGACGTCGGGATCACTTCCCGCCCGGCAGGAACAGTCCCAGGAGCCAGCCGATCAATCCGGGCGGCAAGGGCCGCGCGTGGCGGGGAATCTGGGCGAAATGTCCGCTCTGCTTGGCAAGCGCCGCGACGGTTAGTCCTTGGTAGTTGCGGGCCCCGGTGGCGGCGCGCGTCAGCAGTTCAGCTGGGATCTGGTCGAGGTGACCCTCCGCCGCGGCGGCGTGCAGCGGGGTGTCGCCGTTGTCGTTCCGGGTTAGCAGCAGCTCCGTCGTCAGCTGGGCGGGAGGAATGCGGCCGAGTTGCCCGGTTTCCGCGGCGGCGTGGATGGCGGTGAATCCGCTCTTGCTGGCCACGGTCA
The DNA here is from genome assembly GCA_964229935.1 of Opitutales bacterium. Taxonomy (GTDB): domain Bacteria; phylum Verrucomicrobiota; class Verrucomicrobiia; order Opitutales; family Opitutaceae; genus ER46. Next base: position 8,393 of record CAXRGI010000327.1, on the reverse strand, counting down.
GGTTGCCCGCGGTGAGGAGCGCCGGGGGAACCTGGCGGAGGTGGCCCGAAATGGCGGCCGCGTGGAAGACGGTGTCGCCCGCACTGGTTTGCTCCCGCAGCGCCTCAGTGGTGAGCAGGAAGGCCGGAATCTGGTCGAGGTGACCGTTGAACGCGGCCACGTGGAGCACGGTTTCCCCGCCCAGGTTCCGCGTGGCGAGATTCCCCGGGGTGAGGAACGCCGATGGCATCCGGTCCAGCGTGCCGTTCTCGGCGGCCTCGTGGAGCAGGGTGTTGCCCACGCCGGAGCGGTTGAGCACGGCGGACGCGGTCAGTAAACCGGGCGGCACCTGATGGAGAAACCCGCTGGCGGCGGCGGAATGGAACACCGTGATGCCGGCGTTGCTGCTCAAGCCGAGGTTCTCCGCGACCAGCAGGGCCGCCGGCACCTGGTCAAGATGCCCGCCGAGCGCGGCATGGTGGAGGGGGGTGTAGCCCGCGTCGTTCCGGAGCGTGAGATGGTCGCGAGTCAGCAGCGCGGGCGGCAACTGCCGGAGCAGGCCGTGCTTGGCGGCGGCGTGGAGCGGGGTGTTGCCCGAGGCATTGCGCCGCGTGAGCGCCGCCGCGGTGATCTTCCCCGCGGGGAAGGTCGCCAGCGTTCCCTGCCGGATCGCCTCGAGCAGTGTCACCGCATCGCTTTCCATTCGCGCGAGCGCAGCGGCGGGTCACCGCACTGGCAACAAAAACGATGCGGATGGACACCAGGAAATCAGTTTGCTTCGGCTGTAGCGGAAAACACAGTACGCGCGATGTCACCGGATAATGTCCAGCCGCCCCCGGGGGGAGTTCGCGACGCCGTACTCATCGTCGATGACGAGGAGTCACTCCTCGATGTCTTCGAGGCGGCGCTGAGCCCGTTTTTCGACATCACGCGGGCCACGAACACGCGCGACGCCGATTTTCAGCTGCAGCGCCGGCCCTTCAAGGTCGTGGTAGCCGACCACCTGATGCCGGGTGGCAACGGCATGAATTTCCTCGTGCGCGCCCGTGAGGAGTTTCCCCACATGCAGCGCATTCTGGTCACCGGCTACATGAAACCGGAAATGCTGCTGCGCAGCGTCAACGAGGCCGCGCTTTTCCGCTACCTGCTGAAGCCCGTCGCCGTCGCGGAGCTCATCAAGGTCGTGCAGGACGCCGCGCAGGCGCACGATGCGAGCGTGGCGGCGGCGTCCGTCTGAGACTCACTTCCCGCCCGGGGCACGTTTGCCCAGCAGCTTCTTCAGGTAAGGGGCGGTCGGGCTGCGGCGGACCTTAAGCAGGCCCTCGGGCGTTCCCTGGTAAAGGAGCTCGCCGCCTTCCGGTCCGCCATCCGGTCCGAGTTCCAGCAGGTGGTCCGCTTCCGCCAGCAGGTCCAGGTGGTGCTCGATGACGACCACGGTGTGCCCCTGGTCGACCAGCGAGTGCAGCACGCGGATCAGTTTCTCACAGTCGCTCAGGTGCAGGCCGATGGTTGGCTCCTCCAGCAGGTACAAGTTGCGCGGGGTCTCGCCGCGGCCGCGCTCGCGGAAAGAAGCGAGGCCCGCGGCCAGTTCCGACACCAGCTTGAGACGTTGGGCCTCGCCGCCGGAGAGAGTGGGTGAGCTCTGGCCGAGCGTCAGGTAACCTAGGCCGCAATCGACCATCAGGCGGCAGACCGCGGCGAGATGCGGGTGAAAATCGAGGAACTCCGCCGCCTCGTCGAAAGTGAGCGCGAGCACGCCGCCGATCGAACGTCCCTTCCAGGCGATGTCGGCGAGATCGGGTCCGAAGCGCGATCCACCGCAGCTGTCGCACGGAAGATAGACATCCGGCATGAACGCCATCTCGAGTTTGATGCGTCCCGCGCCCTCGCACGCGGCGCAGCGTCCGCCGGTGGTGTTGAACGAGAACCGCGAAGCCGTGTGGCCGCGGATCTTGGCCTCCGGGAGGCCCGCAAAGTATTGCCGGATGAGGTCGAAGATCCCGAGGTAGGTCGCCGGGGTGGAGCGCGGCGTCTTTCCGATGGGCGACTGGTCGACCTCGATCACGCGGCGGAAGCCGGCCGCGCCGCGGAGCTCGTGAAATGGCGCCGCTCCTCCCCCCGGTCCGTTCGCGCGGGCGAACGAGCCGCCCTTGAGCAGGTTCTTCTGCGCCTTGATCGCGTGTTCCACGGCGGGACGGAGCAAGTCGCGGATCAACGTGGATTTTCCAGCTCCGCTCGGGCCGGCCACCATGGTGAGCCGGGCGAGGGGAATCCGGAGATCAAAGCCCTTCAGGTTGCGGAAGCGCGCCTCGCTGAGCGTGAGCCACGCCCCTTTCTCGTCGCGGTCGGGCGCGGGACGCCGTGCCCCGCGCAGGGGATGCGCGATCCCGCGCGCGAGGAATCGTCCGGTGAGCGAGCGGTTATTGCCGCGGATTTCCTCCGGGGATCCGCAGGCGAGCAGTTCGCCGCCGTGGACTCCGGCGCCGGGACCAAGGTCCACGATCACATCGGCGCGTTCCATCAGCTCGTCGTCGTGCTCAACCACCAGCAGCGTGTTCCCGCGGTCGCGCAGGCGGCCGAGCGTCCCGATCAGTCGGTCGTTGTCGCGCGCGTGCAGACCGATGCTCGGCTCATCCAGCACGTAGAGCACCCCGGAGAGATTCGAACCAAGTTGCGCCGCGAGCCGGATGCGCTGCGCCTCGCCACCCGACAGCGTATCGGTCGGTCGATCCAGCGGCAGGTAGCCGAGACCGACTTCATCCAGAAACTTCAGGCGCCCCTCGATCTGCGGGAGAACGTCCGTGAAGATGAGGCGTCCGCGCCGGTCGAGCTCCAGTCGCCGCAGGCGTTGCAGAAGCTCACCCGGAGTCGACGCCAGAAGAGCCGGAAGCGAAAGCGGCGCGTCACCGCCCCGGAGATGCAGTCGCACCGCGCGGCTCACGCGGTTCAAACGCTCGCCGGAACACTCCGGACACGCTTCGCCCTCGTCCGCGACGTCGGCGGCGTCATCTATCCCGAAGGCGCGGAGGCGCGCCGCGGGATCATCCTCCGTCTCCTCGTCGGGAATCAGCATCCAAGGGAAGACCCGGCCGTGGCCGCGGCAGGACGGGCACCAGCCGCGCGGGGAGTTGAAGGAAAAGTTCTTTGGGTCGAGTTCGGGGAAGGATTCGCCCGTCTTCTGGTCGGTCCGGTCCGTGGAGAACCAAGAGAGAATGTCACCTTGCGGCGTGAGCAGGAAGCAGGTTCCCCGACCCAGCTTGAGCGCTTCGTCCAACGCGGCCCCGGGGGTTCGAAGCTCGGGCTTGGTTGCGGCGGGGTCCTTGAAGTCCGCGACCACGACCTCGATGTCGTGCTCGCGGTAACGGTCCAGTTTCTGGAAGGCGTCGACCCGCGTTAGCTTTCCGTCCGCGCGCATGAGCGTGAAGCCCTGGCCGCCGATCCAGGTGGCGATCGGCTGGTGATGGCCCTTGCGGCCGCGGATGAGCGGAGCGCAGAGGTACAGGTGTCGCGCCTTCTTGGCCCGGGGGTCGGTCGTCACGACTTTCGTGAGCAGCCGGCGCAGCGCGAGGGGCGACATCGGCGTCACGGGGCGTCCCGTATCGGGATGGTGCTGCACGCCGAGTCGCGCGTAGAGGAGGCGGAGGTACTGTGCGACCTCGGTGATCGTCGCGACCGTCGATTTGCGCGAGCCGCGCGTGACGCGCTGCTCGATCGCGACGGTCGGCGGGATGCCGCTCAGGCGGTCGATGGCGGGACGCGGTAGCTGCTCGACGAATTGCCGCGCGTAAGGCGACATCGACTCCATGAAGCGCCGCTGGCCCTCGGCGAAGATGATGTCGAAGGCGAGGGTCGACTTGCCCGAACCCGAGACGCCGGTGACGACGTTGAGCCGGTGGTGGGGCAGGGTGAGGCTGACGTCCTTGAGGTTGTTCTCCCGGGCCCCCAGCAGGTGCAGCACACGGGGTGCCGGAGTGAACGGCTCCGGTTCGGCGGCGAGGGGGAGCGCGCTGATATCTTCTCGCTGAACACCGTGGAGCGCGGAACGCAGGAACGGCGCGGTCGCCGCGGTGGTGCGCGCCACTTCTTCGGGCGTGCCCGCGGTGACGATCCGGCCGCCTTCGACCCCGGCGCCGGGGCCGATCTCGAGGATCCAGTCGGCGGCCTTCAGAACGTCGAGGTTGTGCTCGATCACGACCACGCTGTGGCCGCGTTCGACGAGGGTCTGCAGGACGCCGAGCAGGCGTTTCACATCATGCCGATGGAGTCCCGTGGTCGGTTCATCGAGCAGCAGCAAAGCGGGGCCGGCGTCCGGCGCCGGAGCGTCCTTGGTGGTGAACGCGCCGAGGTGCCGTACAAGTTTGAGGCGCTGGGACTCGCCTCCGCTGAGCGTGTTGAGCGGCTGGCCGAGTTTGAGGTAACCGAGTCCAACGGCCGCCAGCGGCGCCAGGCGGTCGCGGATCACCGTCTCCGCGGCAAAGAGTTCCAGCGCGTCGTCGACGCTCGTCGCGAGGAGGTCGGCGACGGTGCGGCCGTTCCAACGGATGGCGAGGACCTCGGGTTTGAAGCGTCGTCCGTCGCACTCGGGGCAGGGGACGAAGACGTCGGAGAGGAATTGCATCTCCACGCGCTCGTGTCCGAGCCCCTGGCAATGATGGCAGCGGCCCTCGCCGCTGTTGAAGGAGAAGGCCGATGCCCCGAGACCCGCCGCGAGCGCCTGAGGAGTCTCCGCGAGAAGCTCGCGCACGAGGTCCCATGCATCGACGTGCAAGGCCGGGTTGGATCGCGGGGTGCGGGCCAAGGGCGATTGGTCGACCAGGACCACCTCGCCGATCGGCCGGTCGAGACGGAGCGCGCCGATGACCGCGGGATCCTCGGCGAGTTGGTGACGCTGCGTGAGCAATCCCTGGTGGATGACATTGTCGAGCAGCGTGGACTTGCCGGAGCCCGACACGCCACTGAGCGCGACGAGGCGGCCGAGCGGCACGCGGAACGAGAGTCCCTCGATATTGTGTTTGCTGGCGTGCTCGATGTGGAGCGCCGGATGATCCGGCGGCACGGGGCGCCGGGAGGTTGGCACCGGGATCGTCTCGCGGCCTGACAGATAGGCTCCAGTGAGGCTGCGGTCGTCAGCGAGCATCGCGGGAACCGATCCCTGGAATACCACCTCGCCGCCCCGCTCCCCGGGGCCGGGACCGATTTCCACCACCTGGTCGGCGGCGCGGATCACCGCCTCGTCGTGTTCTACGACCACCACCGTGTTTCCCGCCGAAGTGAGGGTGCGGATGATATCGATGAGGCGGTCGACGTCGCGCGGATGGAGGCCAACGCTCGGCTCATCGAGCACGAACAACGTGTCGACGAGGGAGGTGCCGAGGCAGCTGGTGAGGTTGACGCGCTCGACCTCGCCGCCGGACAGCGTTCGCGAGGGCCGGTCGATCGTGAGGTGCGCGAGACCGACCTGCTCGAGGTAACGGAGCCGCGTGAGCATTGATTCGAGGGCGAGGGTGGCGCTGCGGGCGGATGCGCCACCGCGGGGCTCGGCATCGGGTTGCGCGAGTAGTTTCCGCAATTGATCGACGGGAAGCTGGTACAGCTGCGGGAGCGTGAAGCCTCGCCACTTCCAACAGAGCGACTCCGGCTGAAGCCGGGCGCCTCCGCAGTCAGGGCAGGGGCTGTAGGCGCGGTAGCGGGAAAGGAACACCCGCACGTGCATCTTGTAGGCGTTCCGTTCCAGCCATCGGAAGAAGCCCTTCAGCCCGTACCACCGGCGCGGCCAGGAGTTGCCCTCCTCGTCGTAGTCCGCGTCGCCATCGATCACCAGGCGCTGCTGCTCCGTGTTCAGCGCGGCGAAGGGGATGGTCGTCGGGATGCCGCGCTTGCGCGCGATCGAGAGCAGGTCGCGCTTCGAGTCGCCGTACACTTCGCTTTCCCAGCAGCGGATCGCGCCCTCCTCGATCGAGAGGCTCTGGTCCGGAATCGCGAGACGGGTATCCAGCTCGATGATCCGCCCAAAACCCCGGCAACGCGGGCAGGCGCCGAGCGGCGAGTTGAAGGAAAATAACGCCGGAGTGGCCGGACGAAACACGCGCCCCGTGGCGGGCGAGTGCAGGCCGCGCGAGTGGTGGCCGGCAGGTACGAAGCGCCCCTCGCCGGCGTCCCGGAAAAGGTGCACCTCGCCCTTGCCGAAGTGCAGCGCTGTCTCGACCGCCTCGCGGAATCGTCCCTCGGCCGCGGCGTTGATGGTAAGACGGTCCTGCGCCACAAAGAGACGCCCGGCGTCCGTCAGCGACGAGGGGTCGGCACGCAGGGCGTCGACGCGGTGGGCGCACAGAAGCGAGGGAGCTCCCTCGTCGGCGGGCGTCTCCTCCACCAGCACGCGCACGTAGGACTGCCCGGCGAGGCTGGTCAGGATCTCCGGCCACGAAATCTTTTCCGGCCGGTCGACGCGGAACGCCACGACGACCGCGGCGCCGGGCTGCCCCGCGGCCGCCTTGCGCCAGATGGTTTCCGGCGTGTCATCCTCCACCGGCTCACCGGTCTCCGGATCGAAGCAGCTCGCGACTTGGCTGAACCACACCTTCGCGAAGTCGGTCAGCTCCGTCATGGTGCCCACGGTTGAGCGCGAGGTTTTCACCGTGTTGCGCTGCTCGATGGCGATGGAGGGGCGGATGTTCTCGACCGAGTCGACGCGGGGCTTGTCGAGCAGATCAAGGAACTGCCGGGTGTAAGCGCTGAACGTCTCGACGTAACGGCGCTGGCCCTCGGCATGCAGGGTGTCGAAAACCAGCGAGGATTTGCCCGAGCCGCTGAGGCCCGTGACGACGATGAACCGCCCGAGCGGAAGATCGAGGTCGAAGCCCTTCAGGTTGTTCTGACGCACGCCCCGAAGGCGGATGCATTCCGGGTGGGCGGAGACTTTGGAAGCGGTCACTGCGCTACAAAGGTGACGTAAAGCAGGAATGCAACCGGCGTGGCCCGGGAAGGGATGGGACGCCACGCATAGTTAACGAAACGCCGGGTCGAACGTTGTTCCTCTGGTGGAGCTGTCCAATCCGGGGAACAGGAGCAAACCGAGGGAACGGAGCGCGGCGTGAAGCTGGACTCGAGGAACTCAGGCTTACGGCGGACTCCCGATCTGTTACGTCGTGGCTTGTACTCACGGAACGCCCGGCGCGGCTCCGCCGTTACCGAAGGGTCGTTCAGGATGTCTATGATTGGGATCGTGCGGCCGTTCCGAACCGCTTTGCGAGGGGGCAACCACGGATGGACACAACAGGACACGGATGACGGAGGGCCGATCGCACGCTTTTCGTGACGACTGGCGACCCGGTGCCTTTCGGCCCGGAACGCCGAAACGAATGTCGTGAAGAAATACGAGAGGTGTAGCCGAGGGTGCCTACCCTCGGATCGTCGGAAATGGGTGCCGCCACTCTTTCCGCCAATCCCCCTTCCACTCCCTCTCGCTGTCCCTCATACCTTCCGGCGCGGCGCAGCCCGGGCGATACTTCGTTGGCGGCGGAGCCGCGCAGTGTGTTCACCGCGCCGCCAGCGTTAGGCTCGCGCCGGCGTCGGCGATCGAACTCGTGACTTCGGGAGAGGGTGGGGTATCGGTGACGACGTTGATGCGCGGGCCGAAGGGGGCCGTGAGGCTGAGGGCCTTGCGGCCGAACTTCGACGCATCGAGGGCGAAGATGGTGCGCTCGGCCGCGGCGATCATGCGGCGCTGCGCGGCGATGATCAGCGCGTGATGGTTCCAGACGCCGCGTTCCGTGATGCCGGTGCCGCCCAGAATCGCGACGTCGGCGTGGATCTGCTCCAGCGAGGACTCGCACAGGGGGCCGACAAGAGTGCCCAGACGACCGAGGATGCTGCCGCCGGTGATGATCGCCTCGTGGGCGCCGACCTCGCCGAAGAGGCTGGCGACCGGCAGCGAGTTGGTGATCACCTGCACCCGTTTGTGCACCAGCAGGCGGGCGACGGCGAGGGTGGTGGTGCCCCCATCCAGGATCACGGTGGTGCCGGGACGCACCTGCTCGGCGATCAGGCTGGCGATGGCGAACTTGCGGTCGGCCTGCCGCTGGAGGCGGGCGACGAAGTCGTTCTCCACCGCGAGGGCGTCCGTTTCGACGAGCGACGCCCCGCCGTGATGGCGGCGGACGATGCCGCGGGCCTCGAGCTGGTCGAGGGCGCGGCGCACGGTGGAGAGGGAGCCGCCGAATCGTCCGGCCAGCGAATGCAGGTCGGCGTACTTGTTCTCGCGGATGAAACGTTCGATCAGGTCGGTCCGCTGTTTTTGCGTCATGGGCGGGCGGCCGCGATGAGCGCGGCAAAAAGCTGGAGGTACTCGCGTACCTGGCGGGCCGGGTCAAAACGCTCGCGGGCGAACGCGCGCGCGCGTTCGGCGCGGCGGACCT
>CAXRGI010000326.1:0-4642 GCA_964229935.1 Opitutales bacterium | reverse complement strand
TGTGGCGCGAGATGGAGTGGCCCGAGATCAAGGCCGAGCCCGCGCCGGAGGAACAGGAGTGGCGCACGCTCGCGTGGCTGGCGGCGATTTGCGGCGGCGCCGGTGTGGCGGGGGTGGTCGCATCGTATGCTTTGCCGCAACAGCCGTGGGTGGCGAAGGCGTTGTTCCTCGCCGGAATCCTGGCGGGCGGTTGGGACGCCGCGGTCGACGCATGGGAGAACCTGCGCAAGCGCGAGATCGACATCCATTTCCTGATGCTCGCCGTCGCCCTCGGCGCGATGTTCATCGACGCCTGGGGCGAGGCGGTCCTGCTGCTGTTCCTGTTCTCCGCCTCCGGCGCGATGGAGGAGTACGCGCTCGACCGCACGCAACGCGAAGTCGGGGCGCTTTTGAAAACGTCGCCCAAGCGGGCGACGCGCCTGCGCGCCGACGACTCCGAGGAGGAGATCGCGGTGGAAGCGTTGGCGGTCGGCGACCGGCTACGGGTCAAACCGGGCGAGGCCTTCGCCGCCGACGGGCAGGTGCTGGCGGGTCGCAGTGCCAGCGACGAATCCGCGCTGACCGGCGAGGCGATCCCGGTGGAGAAGGGGAAGGGCGACGCCGTCTTCAGCGGCACGCTGAACCTCTGGGGCGCGGTTGACTTCGAGGTGCGGCGGTTGCCGTCCGAGAGCACGCTGCAGCGGATCATCCGCCTGATCCAGACGGCGCAGAAGCTGAAGGCGCCGAGCGAGCGTTTCACCGACCGTTTCGGCACGGGCTACACCTACGCGGTCATCGGCGGCTCCGCGCTGATGTTTCTCGTCTGGTGGCTGGGCTTCGGCCTGCCGGCGTTCACCAACACGCCGGACGAACGCTCCGCCTTTTACCGCGCGATGACGCTGATGGTCGTGGCCAGCCCGTGCGCGCTCGTGCTATCCATTCCGTCGGCGATCCTCGCCGCCATCGCCTGGGGTGCTCGCCATGGGGTGCTGTTCCGCGGGGGTGGCGCGATCGAGAACCTCGCGCGGGTCGACGCCGTCGCGCTCGACAAGACTGGCACGCTCACCACCGGTGAACTCGCGGTCGTCGGCTACGAGAGTTTCCCTCCGGGCCGCGAGCGCGAGGTGCTGCAGCTCGCCCACACGCTCGAGGCTAAATCCCAGCATCCGATCGCCCGCGCCATCACGCGCCACGCGACCGCGGCCGGCGTGCCGCCGCTCGCGCTGGAGGACTTTGAGTCGCTCACCGGCCGCGGACTCCGGGGCCGGGTCGGCGGTACGTCGTTACTGCTCGGCCGCCGCGAATTGCTCGAGAGCGGTCCGCTGGCCGAATGGGCGCGCCGTCTGCCGCCGGCCGCGGCGGAGTTGAGCGAAGTCTGGGTCGTCGGGCGCGACTTGGTGGGACGCGTGCTGCTGCGTGACCAGATCCGCGCGGAGTCCCGCGCGGTGCTCGCCGAGCTGCGGCGCGCCGGGATCCGCACGGTGATGCTCACGGGTGACCGCCGGCACGCGGCCGAATCGGTCGCCCGCGAGCTCGGGCTCGACGAGGTGCGCGCGGGGCTTTCCCCCGAGGACAAGGTGGCCGCCATCCAGTCGCTGCGCGCGGCCGGCCACACGGTCGCGATGGTGGGCGACGGGGTGAACGACGCGCCGTGCCTCGCGGCCGCCGATGTCGGCGTGGCCATGGGCGCCCGTGGCAGCGACGCCGCGCTGGAACAGGCCGAGATCATCCTGATGCACGACCGCATCGAGAACTTCCTCGCCGCCGATCGCCTCAGCCGCCGCGCGCGCCGGGTGATCCGGCAAAACCTCGCGGTTTCCCTCGGGGTGGTCGTGGTCATGGTCATCGCCACCGCGGCGGGCTCCGTGCCGCTCGCGGTCGGCGTCGCGGCCCACGAGGGCAGCACACTGGTGGTCTGCCTCAATTCGCTTCGGTTGCTGTTCGGCCGGAATCGGTAACTTGTCGGGAAGTTTCACGTCCTCCGGCTTTGGAACCTGGTCCGCGTTCTTCGCGCCATGAAACCAATCTCCTTACTCTCCCTAGCGGCCGCCGGCGTCATCGTTTTCGCTTCCGGCTGCACGTTCCCTTCCTCCCGCCGCTCCGTGCCCGCCGCGCAGGCCAACGTTCTGCAGCGGAGCGAGCTCGGTGTCGTGACCAGCGTTCGAGAGGTGAACATCGAGGGCAGCAAGGGCCAGCTCGGCCTTTACGGCGGCGGGATCATCGGGGGCGCGGTCGCCAGCGGCGGCTCCGGCGTCGCGGGTCGCGTCACGCAGGCCGCTGGTGCGGTTGCGGGTGCGGTGGTGGGCCAGGCCGTTGAGGAGGTCGCCACGCGCCGGGTCGCGCAGGAGATCACGATCCGGCTCGACGATGGCAGCACCGTCACGGTTACCCAGGAGATTTCCACCGGGCGCTTCATGGACGGCGACCGCGTGCGCGTGATCAACGGTGGCGGCAACGCGCGCGTCACGATGGCGGTGAACTGAACTGTTCCCGGGCGGCGGAGACCGGCCCCACCTTTCAACTTCGGCCGCCCGTTTCAGTCCTCGATCCACACCAGGTCGCCGGGGCGCACCTCCTCGTGGAGCTCGATGATGTCGAGGTCGCGCATCAGCACGCAGCCCGAGCTGAGGGGTTCACCGATGCGGTCGCCGTGGTTGGTGCCGTGGATGTAGACGTAGCGCTCGTAGGTATCCACCTCGCCCCCGCGGTTCACCCCGGGTTCAAGTCCGCGCAGCCAGAGGATGCGGGAGGTAATAAGGTTGTCGTTTTTCCCGTCCTCCGACGTCAGGAGCTCGGAGAAGTGGTGTCCGGTCGGCACGCGGGCCTTGAAGACCATGCCGGGCGGCTGGCCGGCGCCGATGCGCTCCGCGATCTCGTGCAGCCCGCGCGGGGTGCCGAGGGAGTTTTTCACGTTGGAGGGCGGCCGGCGTGACGTCGAAACCAGGTAGGCGCGGACGAGCGCGCCGCCGCGGTAGAACCGCAGGGTGGCGGCGCCGATCGACACGGCCAGCAGGCGCTCTCGGGGCTTGATGCCGAGGCGGGCGCACGCTTCGTTGACCCGCTCCACCGGAGACTCACGCGTGAACACAGCATCCATCAATGTAGGTATCGTCGGCGCCACCGGCGCCGTCGGTCAAGAGCTCCTCCAGCTCCTGCACGACCGCAAGTTCCCGCTGGCCTCGCTGCGGCTTTTCGCCTCGGCGCGGTCGGCCGGCAAGGTGATCGAGCACGCGGGCCGGAAATACACCGTGGAGGAGGCCAAGCCCGGCGTTTTCGCCGACGTCGACGTGGCGTTCTTCGCCGCGGGTGGCTCCGCCACGCGCGCCCTCGCGCCCGACGCCGTGAAGGCCGGGTGCCTCGTCATCGACAAAAGCTCCCACTACCGGATGGACCCGGCCGTGCCGCTCGTGATCCCCGAGATCAACCCCGAGCAGCTGCGCCACCATAAGGGCATCATCGCCAACCCGAATTGCTCGACCGCCGTCACGTTGATGGCGCTGTGGCCGCTGCACCTGGCCTTCGGGCTCAAGCGCTACTTCGCCGCGACCTACCAGTCGGTCTCAGGCACCGGCGCCGAGGCCATCCGCGAGCTCGAGGATCAGATCCAGAGCCACGTGCGGGGCACGCCTGTCACGCGCAAGGTCTACGCCCACCAGATCGCGCTGAACCTGATCCCGCAGGTCGATTCGTTCGGCCCCAACGGCTACACCGGCGAGGAGACCAAGATGATGCTGGAGAGCCGCAAGATCATGGGCCTGCCGGACCTCAAGGTTTCCACCACCACGGTGCGCGTACCGGTCGTCCGAGCCCACTCGGTCGCCGTCAACGCCGAGTTCGAGCGTCCGGTGTCGGTCGAGGCCGCCCGCGCCGCGATCGCCGCCTTTGAGGGCGCGGAGCTGGTCGACGAGCCGGCCAAGCAGCTTTACCCGACCCCGCTGGATTTCACCCGCAAGGTGAAGTGCGGCGTCGGTCGCATCCGGGTCGACACCGCGTTCGACAACGGCCTCGCCCTCTGGGTGAGCGGCGACAACCTCTGGAAGGGTGCCGCCCTCAACGCCCTGCAGAACGCCGAGCTGATGGTGCGCGAAGGCCTCCTTCGCCGTCGCGGCTGAGGTCGACCCAGCGCGGCTCCGCCGCAACCGAAGTATCGCCCGGGCTGCTTCGCGCTGAGAGGGATGAGGTACCCTGCGTCGCCGAGGCTTCGCAGGTCACAAGGTGAGAGGGAGTGAGGGGAATTGCCGGTAGGGTTATGCGACGATCCGAGGTTGGTACCCTCGGCTACATGGCACCCGGTTCCTCACGAGAGGCATTCCGGCTCTACCTGACGATGGGCATGCGGTGTAGCCGAGGCTGCAGCCTCGGAGAAGTACGCTTACCCCCAGGGCAGACTGTGGTTCTGAGGTGATGTGGTGTTTCACCGCTCACCCAGCTCGCCGCTTAAGAATACACGCTGGAGAACCGCATCCTCAGGTTTAGCGTGCGGTGAAATCCGCATGCATCGGACGGGTCGGCGGATTTCGCATCAGCCGGCCAGTTCCGTCTTGTGTGACCGACGCTCGCGCCGATTTGCTTGCGGCCGTTTCCGGACGCTTAGCTCAGTTGGTTAGAGCATCTCGTTTACACCGAGGGGGTCGGGGGTTCGAGTCCCTCAGCGTCCACCAGC
>CAXRGI010000325.1:0-14145 GCA_964229935.1 Opitutales bacterium | reverse complement strand
CCACCAGGCGTGGGCCACGCAGGGCAGCCACAGGCCGAGACCGGGGTACGTGAGGGCGGCGCCGTAGGTGTCGCGGGCTACGGCGAGCCGACCGGCGGCGGCGAACGGCGCATTGTCGAGCGGCCCCTGGTCGAGCAACTGGAGGCACACGTACGGGCAGACCCTGCCACCGGCCTCGCGCAACTCGCGGCAGACCGCAGAGAACCGGGCGAGGGCGGGCAGCGCGGGATAGTTCCCCGCGTACGAGGTGAACTGCGCTGCAAAGCCGGCCCACTGGCGGACGTTGCTGCTGGCGGGGTAGGGCCGGCGGGAGCTCGCGGGGCGGTCGTAGAGGCTGAGCCCCGGCGCCGGCTGCGCGAAACCGTACCAGTTGACCGGCAACGGGACGCCGGCCCACGCGAGCCAGGCACGAAAATCGTCGGCGGCGATCTGCAGGTTGTCGGCGAGCGAGTGGGTTCCCGTGGCGGCGTCAGCGATCACCGTGTAGAACATCAGCGGCGCGTCGCGGTACCACGCCGGCACGTCGCGACGGGTGGCGGTCGGACCAAGCCGGCACCACGACTGCGCCAGAGCCCAGGTGCGGTAGATCTGGCACGCGTCGTACCAATCGCCCGTGAACGGTCCGGCCACGCAGTCGTAGCCCAGCGTGAAGTCTTCCGCGGCGAAACTCAGGTTCGCGGGGAAGTGGCTCACGCTCCACGCGATCTCACGGGAGGAGTTTTGGACCAGAAAGTGCGAGAGGTGGGGCGCCGGGTCGCGCGTGCCGAGGTAGACGCCCTGCCGCGTGGCGCGGTTGTAGAGCGCCCAGAACTGCATGTTGACGTAGTACGGATAGTAGGCGCCGGTCCGGTGGTAGTTCTCGCCGAGCCCGGCGGGCGCGTGAAACGGATCGGTGACCAGGCCGCCGCGCCATTTCGGGTACAGGAACGTGTTGTCTTCGGCGGCACCGATCGGCGCCAGGGGCAGAATCGGCAGGCGCGTGCGCTCGATGCCGTACTTCCGGCTCCGGTTCTTGAGCGCGATGCGCCAGTAGGACAGGGGATCGCCGGCGCGCAGCCGGATCGTGACCTCCGCGTCGAGCAGCCCCTTTTCCTCCTGCACGTCGATCCCCTGCCACTGCAAGTGCAGCCGCGACTCGCCGGAGCCCGGCTCGTGCTGCCAGGAGACCCGCCCCCCGGCCTGCGAACCGACCCCGAAGGCCTTGCCGATGTCCGCCATCCGGTCGAGCAGCGGGCCGATGCGCGTCTCGCGCGTCGTGCCGGATTCGTCCCGGGCGATCCGGCGGGGATCAAGCGCGAGGCGAATCTCAAAGAGGTCGCGCGGTTGGGAGTCATCCGGCGGCGTGAGGAAGTCCTGGCCGGCGGCGGTGCCGTAGAGGCGGGTGAGTTCGAAGCCGCGCGACGTCTGGCGGAATTCGAGTCCCACCTGCCGGTTGGCGAAGAGCACACGATCCCCGCGGGCGACCACGTCAATCTCGTTGGGGTGGGAGCGGAAGAACTGCGTCGTGGCATCCTCCGGCCCGACGGCTCCCCGGGCGGCGAGGATGGTCAGGCCAAGCAGGGCGGAAAGATGCGCCACGCCGGGCGGCAACCGGTCCGGTCGGGCGGAGATGCGGCGGAACACGACGGCGACCAGGGCACGCTCCATTTTCGGTGGGGGTGAAACAGCCCTAACAGTGCCCGCGCGGGTCGACTCCGCCAACCGCGGGCCCCTTGTATTTTTGTGATACACCGGCGGCCCCAATCTCCTTGACGGTGGGGGTGGTGGCGCGCTCGGTTGCGGGTGGGATCGCTGCGCCACCCACTCGCGGTCCGGCGGGGCTTCCTCCTTTTCTCCCGATGCAACGCATTCCGAAGCGGCTGACCCTGGTGCACCAGGTCGAGGGCATCCTGCGCGACGGGATTCGCGCCGGCGAGTGGGCGCGTTATCTGCCGGGAGAAATGGAGCTCTGCCAGCGCCTGCAGGTGAGCCGCACGACGCTGCGGGCGGCGCTCGCCACGCTGACCCGCGAGAAGTGGCTGCGTTCGGCGCGTGGCCGGTTCCGCCAGATTGTGAAGCGGAACGCGCCGCGCCTCGAAGCGGGCCGCACCGGCCGGATTCTGCTGCTGACGGGAGCGCCGGTCGACCTGTTGGGCGGCACGCCGATGTTCCTGCTCGACGAGCTGCGCCAGCAGTTGGCCCAGGCGGGGTTCGATCTCGAGGTGCACGCCGGGCGGGGGTGGCTCGCGCAGCGGCCCGAGGCGGCGCTGGAGCGCCTGCTGCGATCCCGCAATCCGGTGGCGTGCGTGCTGTTCAGCGTCACGGCGGCGATCCAGCGCTGGTTCGAGGCGCGCGGGCTGCCCTGCCTGGTGGTGGGGTCTTGCCATCCCGGGGTGACGCTGCCGACCGTCGAATCGGATTTCCACTCCCTCGGGCGGCACGCGGCGCAGCAGTTGGTGACCCGTGGTCACCGAAAAATCGCGGTGATCGTGCCGGCGCTCGGCATGGCGGGCGAACCGAAGATGGTCAACGGCGTCCTGGCCGTGACGAACGCGATCGCCGGTGTCACCGTGCGCGTGGTGGAGCACGACGGCACCCTGGCGGTGCTGCGGCGCCGGCTGGAGGGGCTCCTGGAGGTGAACCGCCCCACGGGCCTGCTGGTCGCCGGCGCGCCTTATGTCATATCGGTGCTGACGGTGCTCGGCCGCGCGGGCATCCGCGTGCCGGATGAGATGTCGGTGGTTTCGCGCGACCATGAGCCCTACCTCGATTACCTCGTACCGGAACTGACGCGGTACCGCGTGCTGCCGGCGCAGTTCTCCCGGCGGCTGTCGCGGGCGGTGCTGGCGCTCGCGCAGGGCGGGAGTGTTCCGCTGCGCAGCCGCCTGCTCCTGCCGCAGTTTGTGCCGGGAGGCACGCTTGGTCACGTGTCATAGAAAGTGACACGTCAACGGGCCTTGCGCGGGGCCCGAGGCCGTGGCTCCCTCTGCGCCATGCCCCTGAAGTCCGCGGGATTTTTCGCCGGCCGCTGGATCCTGGTTTCTGCGATCATGATCGCCGCGGGACTGCGGGCCGCACCCGAACTGCTGCCGCTCTGGGACGGCACTCCCCCGCACCACGTCGGGACGGCGGGAGCGGAGACGATCGATGCCGCCGGGACGGTGGGAAACGTGAGCGTGCCGGCGATCGCGGTGCATCTGCCGCCCCCGGAGCGGGCGACGGGCCAGGCCTTCATCGTCTGCCCGGGAGGCTCGTACAGCCGCATCGGTCTGTTCACCTCGGGGATGGGGACGGTCGATTATTTCGTGCCGAAGGGGGCGGCGATCATCGTGCTGAAGTACCGCACCCGGCCGCCGTCGACCCGGGTGGTGGAGGATTCGCTCGCGGATGCGAGGCGGGCGGTGCGTCTCGTCCGCTACCATGCCGCGCGCTGGAAGATCGACCCCTCCCGCATCGGAATGATTGGATCCTCAGCCGGATCGCACCTCGTGCTGAATCTCGGCACGCACTGGGATCGCGGCGACCCGGTGGCGGCGGATCCCGTGGAACGCCAGAGTTGCCGGCCGGATTTCCTGTGCCTGCTGTGCCCGTGGCCCAACGCGCAGCCGGTGACCGATTTTCCGGTCACGCGGGAGACGCCGCCGGCCTTTGTGGCCTCGGCACGCGATGACAAGGTGGCGCCGACGGAATTTGCCGAGGGAATCGCGGCGGCGTATCGGCGGGTGGACGTGGAGTGCCGGTTGTGGCTCGTCGAAAAGGGCGGTCATACGGCATTCAAGCTCGGCGCGAACCGCGGCGAGGGGGCGCGCTGGCCGGAGCGGTTCGGCGCGTGGCTCGAAGCGGGGGTTGACTCGCGGCCGGGGCGGGCGGCGCGATGAGTTCATCCGGGACCTTCAAAGGCGGGATCGATCGGCTGGCGCAGTGGCGCGGCTACCAGTGGGTCGTGGTCGGGCTGCTGTTCTTCTCCGGTTTCCTCAATCTCGAGGACCGCGTGGTGATCTTCTCCGTGATGCCGCTCCTCCGGAAGGAACTACAGCTCTCGGATGTCTTCGTCGGCGCGTTGATGTCGGTTTTCCTGTGGACCTATGCGCTCTGCTCGCCGCTGGCGGGCTATTTCGGGGATCGCTGGTCGCGGAAAAAGGTGATCGTGGGATGCCTGGCGTTGTGGAGCCTGGTCACGGTGACGGCTGGGCTCGTGACCTCGCCCGCGCAACTGATGACGACGCGCGTGCTGCTGGCGGTGACGGAGGCGTTCTACATTCCCGCGGCCCTGGCCCTCGTGGCGGACTACCACTCGGCGGCGACGCGGGCCAAGGCGGTGGCGACGCTGATCATCGGCATGAATCTCGGGCCCATCGTGGGCGGGGCGGGTGCCGGCTGGATCGGCGACCACTATGGGTGGCGGCCGACGCTGATCGCCCTGGGCGGCGCGGGAATGTTGCTGGCGATGTTGCAGGCGCTGTTCCTGCGCGACATCCGGGTGGGTGCGAGTGACGGTGCCACGGACTCCGCGGTGCCGACCCGATGCGCGAGCCTCGGTGCGACGGTGGGGGAGATCCTGCGCACACCGTCCGTCGTCGCGATCATGGTGGCGGTCGCGATTTTCTCGCTCGGGGCCTGGATGCTGATCACGTGGCTGCCGCTGTTCCTTTACGAGAGCTTCAAGATGAACCTGACGCAGTCGGGCTTCTTCGGGAACCTCGCGGTGACCGGTCCGGTGTTCATCGGCGCGCTGTGCGGCGGTCTGCTGTCGGACCATGTGGGAGCGAAGCAGCCGAAGCGGCGGATGGCGCTGCTGCTGGGCTTCTACGTGCTGGCGATCCCGTGGCCGATTCTGTTTTCGGTCGCGACGGGTCCGGCGATGGTGCTGGGCAGCGCGTTCCTGTTTCAGCTGTGTCGCGCCCTGGGCGAACTCAACAGCCACCCGCTGATCTTCGAACTGGTGTCACCGGAGAAACGATCCACCGCGGTGGGGATGTCGAACTGCCTGAACTCGCTCTGCGGCGGCGTGGGGGCGCTGGCCGTGGGCCAGTACCGCGAGTCGCTGGGGTTTCAGACGGTCTTCGGCCTCGTGCCGATCATCATTGCGCTCGTGTCGGGTGGTCTGCTGCTGGCCTACCTGAAGACCCTCGGACCCGATCTTGCCCGCGCGGCGCAGCGGAAAGGCCGACCGACCGGTTGACACGCACCGAATGCGGTTCGTGGGGCCTCCTGGTCGCGCGCGACGGTCGAGGCTGCGGATAACTGCGGCCTAATCGGGTGTTCCGGGAGCAATTTGCCCGTCAGTTGCGCGTCCGCACGTGTTAGAGGTCGCGTCTGGTGCGATTCGGGACTATCCTGCGGAAATGCAACCAGAGAATCCGATCGAAGCCCTGCGCCAGTCAGTCGCGATGGTGACCAAGTCTCCGTGCCCTTCCCTCCGATGAGAACACTTTCCCCATCCAATCGACCGCGTGATCTCGGCAAGAAGCCCGCGGAGAAGGGTCCTACCGGCCTAGGGGCTGTTTGGGAAAAGCCGGTCAGAGTTTTAGCCAAACGAGAATGCAGGCGAGCGTGAGCATAGCGGCGAAGGTGGCGTGGAGTTTCTCGTAGCGGGTGGCGATACGGCGGAAGGACTTGAGTCTGGCGAAGAGGTTTTCGATGCGGTGGCGCTCGCGATAGAGATGCTCGTCAAAGGGCGGTTTTTTCGCCCGGCTAGCGTTTACGGCTATGACGGCGACGCCGCCTTGTTGGTTCACATAAGCACGGATGGCGTCGCTGTCGTAGCCCTTGTCCATGATGACCTTGGCGTTGGGCTTCAGGTGTGTGCGCAAGAGCGGCAGGCACTGGTCGAAGTCCGAGACATTGGCCCCGGTCAGGATGAAACCTAGGGGATAACCCAGCGCATCGCAGGCGAGATGGATCTTCGTCGAGAGGCTGGCCTTCGAGCGTCCCATCGCCTGCGCGAGTTGACCACCCGCCGGACCGGCGCCGTGAGCGTGGATGCGCACGGCAGTGCTATCGATCATCAGATGTTCATCGTCCCGCGCCAGTCCGCTCAGGCCGGCGTGGATCGCCTGCCATAGTCCGTTGCGCATCCACGCCCGGAAACCGCTGTAGACGCTCTGCCAGGGACCAAACACGGCTGGCAGATCTCGCCAACCCGCTCCGGTGCGCAGCACCCACAGAATCGCCTCCACCCGCCGCCGTTCATCCGGACAACGGCGGCCACGCCGCCGCGCCCCACTCAGGCTGTCCCGGCGGGCCTTAATTTTTTTAGCTCGTCCCAGTGCTCATCGCCCAGAACGAACCTTATTTGTTGGTTCACAACAGGATGAAGAACTCACAAGCCTGCTTCGGCAAGCAAAAAGTATCCACTTAATGGATATTTTTAGCGGGTTATTTCCCAAACAGCCCCTAGCTCGTGAGACGACCCGCGTGCGCGGCCGCGATTGCCGCACCACGGTGATCCCAGTCGGCTGCGTGGCGGCCCAGGGCAGCGACGGTCGGATTGTCGCGATTCCCTCCGGCGCCGGGAGTCTGGAAGGCCGCGACGGCCGGGTGGTCGTGATCCCGCCGCGGCACATCGGCGTCGAAAACGCCAAGGGCCGCATCGTGCCGCGCTTGCGGTGGTGATTGGGTCTAGGCGCGGCCGTCGTCGAGCCGGTCGAGTGCGGCGGGGGGCACCTTGGCCAGGGCCACCGCGCCCTGGGAGACCTGCGCGACCGAGCGGCCGCCGATGAGCACGAGGGAAACCGCGGGGTGCCGCGCGGTCGAGGCGAGGCCGAGTTCGCCGGGGGTGAATCCGGTGTGCTCGGCGACCGCCGTCAACCACGCGAGGCGCTCCTGTGCGTTCGGGGTGAAGTAGACCGCCTGGTGGCCCGGGATAAGATCGAACCGCGTGCCCGCCGGGACGCCATCGCGGTACTTGCCGGTGAGGAACCCGGCGCCGAGCGGGCTGTAGCCGACGCGTTTCACGCCAGCGTCCGTGCAGAGCCGGCAGAGCGCTGCGCCGAAGGCACTGACGGCGTAATCGTGGATGCTCTGGAGGTAGCGGAACGGCGCGAACCCGCGCTCCGTCTGGAACGCGAGCGCGCGACCGAGCTGGTCGACGTTGAAGTTGCTCACGCCCAGCGCACCGACGAGGCCGTCGGCGACGCCGCCCTGCAGCGCGGCGAGAGTGTCTGGCCGGAGTGCCGATTCTTGCCACTGGTACAGGTAGAGCACGTCGACCCGCGCGAGGCCGGGGCGCTGGAGGCTGGCGTGGATCTTCTCCCGCAGAGTGGCGGGTTCGTAGGGCGGCGGAATCCTGGTGGCGAGGAGTGCGGCTCTTTCGGCGATGCGAACATCAAAATCCCCGACCTCGGGCGGCACGGGTAGGCTATCAACCGCGGTTCCGCTGGCCCTCGCGTCCGGCTGGAGTCGGGTGGTTGCACCCATGATTGGCTCCGCGCCGGGGCAACTGGAGGTCCTCGAACGCGCGCCGGCGATCCTGCGCCTCCATTGCAGGGAGCCGCAGGTGGCGGCGCTTGCCCGGGGTGGGGCGGCCGGATCACGGCTTGATCTCCACGGCACTCTGCGTCCCGCTGATTCCGCCCCATGAACCGCCGCGCGGACCGCCGCGTCGCGCTCCCGTTGCTCTTCCCATGAAGTCCACCCCGCCGACGTCATCCCTCCGCCCCGGCCTGCTGATCCTCGCGGCGGCGCTTTCCGCCCTGACGGCGCCGGCCGCCGAGCCGCCCGCGACCGGCACGATTTCCGGCCGCGTGCTCAACACCACCAGCGGCAGTTATCTCAACAACGCGCGGGTCGCCGTCGCCGGCACGAGCCTCGAGACCTACACCGATGAGAACGGCGACTATCTCCTGGTCCAGGTGCCGGCTGGGGCCGCGCGGGTGACCGCGTCGTTCACCGGATTCGAGGCGCAGACGGTTTCCGTCGCGGTGGCGACCGGCGGCGCCGTCCGCGCGGATTTCGAGCTCGCGCTCCCGCGTCGCGCGCCGGCGGCGAACCGGGAGATCTTGAAGCTCGAGGCCTTCACCGTGCAGGAACGCGAACTCACCGGCCAGGCGGTCGCGCTCCATGAGCAACGCACCGCGCCGAACATCAAGAACGTCGTGGCCATCGATGTGGACACCGGCGAGGGCAACGTCGGGGAGTTCCTGAAATACATCCCCGGTCTTGTGATGGACCAGAACCCGCAGACGCCCCAGTTCGCCTCGATCCGGGGCATGCCCTCCAGCGGCACGCTGGTCACGACCAACGGCATGGAGGTCGCGGCCAACGGCGTCACCGGCCGGGCGACGGACCTCGGGCTCGCCGCCACCGGCAACATCGATCGCATCGAGGTCACGAAGGTGCCGACCCCCGACATGCCGGCCAACGCGGTCGGCGGCGGCATCAACATGATCACCAAGAGCGGCTTCAGCCGGAAGACCGCCCTGCTCAGCTACAACGTCTACACTACCCTCAGCACGCTCGACGGCCTGGAAGGCGGGCCCGGTCGGATCACGGGGCGCAGCGAAGGCCCCGACGGACGGTCCGACGTCCGGCGCATCAATCCCTCCTTCAACCTCAATTATCTCCTGCCGCTCAACCGCTCGTTTGCGTTGGCGCTGTCGCTGAGCCGCTCCAGTCGCTACAACGACTGGGATTTCCCGAATCCCGCGTGGGACAAGATCGGCCTCAAGCTGACCTCGAACACGATCAACGCGCTGCCCCTCGGGGAGGACAAGGAGCTCGCCGCGATCACCCTCGACTGGAAACCAGGCGCCCGGCACGCATTCAGCCTGGGCTACTCGCTCTCCAACCAGGAGATCTTCGTCCGCCAGAATCGGGTTGTCTCGACCTTTGGCACCGGCTCGACCGGGGGGCCGACCTTCGCCGCGGGTGCGCCCACCGCCGTCGGCAACGTGGCGCAGTCGAACGTCTGGAACAACCAGTACAAGGATCTCCGCCTCGCCACACTCACCTACCGGTTCACCGGCGCCCGCTGGCGGGTGGACGCCAATGCTGCCTTCTCCACCGCGGGCACAAGGTTCACCGACACCGAGGACGGGTTCTTCAACTCCCTGACGGCGCGTATCTCCAACGTCATCATCCGCCACGACGGCATCGAGTCCGTGGTCGACCGGCGCGTGCCGTTCATGCGGGTCACGGACCGGGCGGGCGTGGTGATCGACGCCAACGACGGCAACAACCTCTCGCTCGTCAGCACCGGTTCTTCCGCCCAGGACATCACCGACGAGGTGCAGCGCGCCTCCTTCAACGTGACCCGGGAGTTCGATCCCGGTTTCGGGCTCAGCCTGAAGTTCGGCGCCCTGGTCAGCCGCCGCACGAACGAGACCGTCGCCGGGGCGAAGAGCTGGACCTTCACGCCGCCGGCCGGCACCTCGGCCCTCGCGCGCAATTTCGACCTCATCGCGCGGAACTTCTCGGCCCAGCCCTGGTTCCGGGACCCGAACGGCCAAAACGTGCCGGTGCAGTGGATCAGCCTCGCTCGGGTGCACGACCTGTATGCGGCGCAGCCGACGTGGTTCGTGCTCAACGAGGCCGCGGCCCACACCAGCCGGGTTAACCTCACCAAGACGATAGAGGAGACGATTTCCGCCGGCTACCTGCGGAGCGACTGGAAGTTCCTCGACAACAGGCTCTGGCTTGTCGCCGGCGTGCGCTACGAGCGCACCGACGACGAAGGGTGGGGGCCGCTCAACGACATCCGCGCCACCTACCGGCAGGACGCGAACGGGCGCCTCCTGCGCGACGCCAACGACCGGCTGATCCCGGTCACGACGGATTCACTCGCGCGCACCCGGCTCCAGTACACGCTCAAGGGTGCGTACACGAAGCGCAACTACGGCGGCTTCTACCCCAGCGTGAACACAAGCTTTTCCCTCACGCCCCACCTCGTCGCCCGCGCCGCCTACGCACGGACGATCGGGCGGCCCAACTTCCCCGAGATCATCCCGGGAATGACGATCACGGACCCGGACGCCACGACGATCAACAAGACCATCACCGTGATCAACAGCGGCCTGAAGCCCTGGAGCGCGCACAACTTCGATTTCAGCCTCGAGGCCTACGAGCTACAGGGGGCGGTCGCCTCGGTCAGCCTCTTCCAGAAGAACCTGAAGGACTTCTTCGGTTCGACGCGCACCGACGCGACGCTCGAGACGCTGGCCGAGTTCGGGCTAAACGAGGACTACCTCGACTACGACATCATCACGAAGCGCAACATCGGCGACGCCACGATCCGCGGCGTGGAGTTCAGCTTCCGGCAAGCGCTCGGGACCTGGGCGCCTTGGGCGCGCGGCTGGCAGGCGTACACGAACGTCACACTGATGGACCTCGGGGGGCCGAACGCGGCGGACCTGGTTGGATTTTCCCCGCGCACCGTGCAGTGGGGCCTGAGCTACGCGCGGCCCCGGTTTTCCGTCCGCGTGAACGTGAACCAGAACAAGTGGCGGCGGCAGGCGCCCGCCGCCGCGAGCGCGACAGTGCGACCGAACAGCTACACGTACTTTGCGCCGCAGCTGAAGGTCGACGCGACCCTCTCGTACATGTTCAGCCGGCGCTACTCGGTGTACTTCGACGTGCGCAACCTCGGGGGCGTGGCGCAGCGCCGCGGGGTTTGGTCGCCCGACACCCCGGCCTATGCCCGCGTGGATCTCCTGCAGTACCCCTCGGCCGCCTTCACCCTCGGTGTGAAGGGGGATTATTGAGCCGCCCACTTCCCGTTTTCCAATGAAGCTTCCCCACCTGCTCTTTGCCTCGGCCCTCGTCGCCGGCGGCGTATCCGCCGGTTTCTCCGCCGCCGCCGGCGCCTCCACGCCGGCGGGAATCGCGCTCGTGAAATCGCGCTATGTTGCCATCGACAACGTCTGCGCCTGGCCGATGCTCGCCACCCTGCCCGACGGCTCTTTCGCCGCGATCATCTTCAACCGTCCCAGCCACGGCCAGATGGAGGGAGATGTGGAGTGCTGGGTCAGCCGCGATGGCGCGCTCTGGGAAAAACGCGGCCATCCCGCGCCCAATGAACCGCACACGGTGCGCATGAATATCGCCGCGGGGCTCGCGCGTAACGGGGACTTGCTGGTGCTGTGCTCCGGCTGGACCGACGTGAAGCAGCCGGAAAGGCCGAAGCAGGCCGCGTTTCGCGACGCGGTGCTTCCGATCTGGGTTTGCCGCTCGGCGGACGGCGGCCGCACATGGACCCAGCACAGGCAGTTTCCCGCCAACGAGGGTGGCTGGATGCCATTCATTCCCTTCGGACCGATCCTCGTTGGCGCTGACGGCGCGCTGCACGTGTCCTGTTACGCGGGCGAATTCGCCGACCCCGCCAAGAGCACGAAGACGAAAGGCTGGCGCGCCTGGCACTTCCGCAGCGATGACGACGGCCGCACCTGGCAGCGGACCTCGGTGATCGGACCGACCCACAACGAGACGGCGATCTTCCACCTGGGGGGACGCGATTGGCTCGCCGCGGCGCGCACCGATGCGATGGAGATTTTCCGCTCGACCGACGATGGCCAGACGTGGGGCGAAATGGTGCGCGTGACGGAGCGCAACGAGATCAACGGCCACCTTGCGCGTCTGCGGGACGGACGCCTGCTGCTGAGCTACGGCAACCGCGTGGCCGGGCAGTTCGGCGTGATGGCGAAGTTCAGCGGCGACGAGGGCCGCACCTGGGGCGCGCCGGTGCGTCTGGCGAGGAGCCTGGAGCAGGACTGCGGTTATCCCAGCAGCGTGCAGCGCGCCGACGGGAAGATCGTGACGGTGTATTACGCCAAGCGCGTGGAGAACCACGATCGCTACCACATGGGCGCGGCGATCTGGGAAGCGCCGGCGAAATGAGGACGGGTGCGTTCCGCCGGCGCGCGTCCTCCGGATCTCACTCCACGTTCAGCGTGAGGCGGCCGGTGCGGTATTCCTGCTCCCAGACGCGCAGGCAGTCGGCGGTGAACTCCTCCACGCCACGTGAGTCGCCGCTCTGCTTCAGGAGCTCGGGCAGCCAGCGGTGGCCGAAGCGAACGTGCTGGGTTTCGTCGGCGATGTCGTAGCGCACGAATTGCTCGCTCAGACGGTCGCCGGCGCGTTGGTGCGCCTCGACGCGGCGATGGCGGTAAGGGAAGGCGTGCACTTCGTTGCCCATCGTGAGCAGGCAGTACTGCACCACCGGCGGAAACTGGCAGCGCCACTTCAGGATGTGCGTGTACTGCGGGGAGCGGAAGGGATCCATCCCGCGGCGGCGCATCCACTCGTAGCCCATCAGCGCGTGGCGGATCTCGTCGTACAGGTGCCGGGCGGCATCGAGCTGGAACTCCCACGGCATCCCGCGCACGTGGTACATCACAACCGCCACGGTCTCGGCCGCGAGAACCTCGGTGGAGTAGCGTTCGAATTCCTCCTCCGTGTGCGCGGCGTGCTCGTCCTCGGGCGGCATCGTCGCGAGATCGGCTCCTAACGTGGTGAACCGCTCGTCCCGCGCCGCCTCCCGAGGGGGAGCGAACTCCACCCGGGCCGGGCAGGCTCCGGGCGGCTCGCCCCGATTTTTCCCTCCCGCGATTCCCCCCGCGGCCGCCAGCAGGCGCGAGATGTGCGCTTCCCAGGAGCGGGCGGCCGCCGTCACGCGTCCCGCCGCCTCGGCTTCCGCCAGCAGGGGACGCACCCGTTCCTGTTCCGCTCGTAGATCAAGCAGGATATGCCGCAGTGCGCGGATGCTCGGCAGGTCGCTGTTGGGAAACGTGGCGGTCTCGTGGCTCTCCAACGCTGCGATCAGTCCCGGTGCGACCACCCCGTAGTAGGCCCGCGCCAGACCCTGCTCGTCGGGCGCATGGATCAGCTCCGCGGTCAGGCGCCGCAGCGCCGCATCGTCGGGAGCCTGGAACGCCGGCGACTGGATCTCCCGGAGACGCAGGTACAGCGCGTTCACGTGGAGCGAGTTCTCCCAGATCGTGCGCCCCGCTTCGCACTTGAGCTCGAAGCGCGCGATCCGCGGCAGCCAACCCGCGAACACCCGCATCGTCTCGTGCAGCACGTGCCGGTATCGGTTCAATAGGATGCGATTCGTATCGATATCGAGGTCGGGGGCGGCGGCCGGGATCATGGAGCGGAGTTGGACTTAAGCGGCGCGGGCGCGGGCGTCAGGGAAATTCAAGGCCCGCCCGGACCGGACTCGAAACCGAGCGGGTGAACCACGGAGGCACGGAGGGAAGGCGGCTTGGAGGACGGGAGAGACGTGCAAGGCTGAGGAGGCCGCGAAAGCCTGCCCTCTGTTGCCTCCGTTTTCTCTTGTTTAAAAAACGCCAACAGGAGGAAGCCGAGGAAACGGAGAAGGACGGGGGAGCGGCTCACGCTTTCCGCAGCCCCACGCCGGGACTCGTTTTTTTGGCACGATTTCGTCCGATCGTGCGTTCGCTGCATTGATCCAAGCCATCTGAGAAATCCGCGGTTCACATTCGCCCCCGACGAATCACACCTCCTCCTTCGCTGAGCCGGCGGAAGACAAGTCGGTCGTTGGGCTCACATCATGATCCGAGGCAAGCGGCCCCGGCTAAATCGGCACTCCCGCATCCGTGTCCATTCGTGTCCATCCGTGGTTGCACCCTGGCGGAGCTGTTCGGAAACCATCCTGAACGACGCTTCGGTCGCGGCGGAGCCGCGCTGAGTTCTCCCGTGGTCTGCTTCCCGCTTGAGCCTGCCGTTCGGCGACGTTCGATGGGCGTGCATGCTCACCCCTAGCCCCGGGTCGTTTCGCGTTCGCTGGTTTCTTTTCGCCCTTGCCGCGCAAGCGGTGCTTCCGGCCGCCGAGCCTTCGGCGGCGGCGCGCGATTGGCCGTCCTACCTCGGGGACTCCGCCCGCTCGCATTACTCGACGCTCGCTCAAATCCATCGGGGTAACGTCGCCGGGCTCAGGGTCGCCTGGACGTTCGACACCGGCGAGAAGGGGGAATTCCAGTCCAACAACCTCGTGGTCGACGGCGTGCTCTACGCCGCCACGCCGGGGCGCCACGTTGTCGCCCTTGACGCCGCGACTGGGCGCCAGCGTTGGCGTTTCGACCCGAAATCTGAAAACGACGAGACGCTCGGGCGGCGCCTGCGCGGTGTGATGTACTGGGCCGAAGGTGAGGATCGCCGCATTTTCACCTCGGGGGCCACGCGACTTTACGCGCTCGACGCCCGCACGGG
>CAXRGI010000324.1:0-2126 GCA_964229935.1 Opitutales bacterium | reverse complement strand
GGCTACGGGATGATCCTCCGCCGCGGGACCGGCGGGTATTACGTCAACGGCGTCCTCGCCCGCTTCCCGAAGGGCGCGATGGGCCTTCGTGACACGCTCTCCACGCGAGTGCGCGTGAACGATGGGCTCCTCGACATCCGCAACCTCTTCATCGTCGAGACGCCGTCGATCTTCACGTCGGCCTCCGGCGGCTTCGTCCTCGCCGACTCCGTGGCCCGGAACATCGTCCGCGACGGGACGGCCACCGCGGCGTCGCTCTTCACGACGCTGACGCTGCCGGCCACCTCGGCGGCCTCGTTCGATTGGACGCCGGCGGCGACCGCGGCGATCGCGACCGGCGGCCTGCAGACCTTCTCCGGCAACCTCGCCACGGCCGCGGGTACCGCCGTGACCGGCACCGCCTTCCGCGGCGCTGCCGCGCCGGGTGGTGTGAAGTGGTGGGCCGGCTGGACCGCGTACGCGAAGAACTGAGTAGAATGTCGGTCGGTGCGGCCGGTGCCCGGTCCGGGCGCCGGCCGCATGCCGTTTCCCCTCTCCTCCTGCCACTGCGATGCCACGTCCCCTCACCCTTCGTCCGTTCACCGCCGCGCCATCGGTTGCCCGCCGGCTCGTCGGCATCCTCGCCTTGGCGGTCGCGGCGTTCGGCGGCGGCTGTGACGCCGGTGCCCCGCGGCAGGCCGAGGCACCCGCCGGCGTCATCGATAGCGCGCTCCCGATCCCGGTGTTGCTCGCGCGCTTCCGCGCCACGACCACCGACACGCCCACCGTCCTCGGGGGTGGTGCGGAGCGCCCCGAGGCCCTCGTCCGGGCCTTGCTCGCCGCGGTCAGCGCTCGCGATACGGCGTCCTTGCGTGCGCTCGTGATGTCCCGCGCGGAATTCGCCTGGCTCTACTATCCGTACACGAAGTACGTCGCCCGGCCCTCCGAGCTCGGGCCCGAGCTCGTCTGGATCCAGCATGCCGCAGGCAGCGAGACGGGTGCGGTGCGGTTGCTCGAGCGCTACGGCGGTGCGGCGCTTCGCCTGGAGGCGCTGCTCTGCCCCGACAGCGTCATCATCGAAGGGCCGAATCGCATCACCCCAGGCTGCCGCGTGCGATTCACCGCCGCCGACTCCACCCCGCGCACCCTCCAGCTCTTCGCTGGTTTGCTCGCGCGGGATGGCCGCTACAAGTTCCTCTCGTACGCCAACGATCTCTGAGGCTCTGTGGAGCACCGTCCCCCGCGTCCCCTCACCTGGCTCCGTGCCGTCGCCCTCCTGTGGATCGGCGCGCTCGTCGGGTTCGCCCTGGGGTTCCGAGGGTGGCGCGACCGGCCCGAGGCCCCGCAGCCCTCGGGGGAGATCGACCTCGTCGGCGCGGGGGCGACCTTCCCGTTCCCGCTCTACCGCCGGTGGTTCGAGGAATACGGTCAGGGCTCCGGCGTCCGCATCAACTACTTCTCCGTCGGTTCGCCAGAGGGGCTCCGGCTGCTGCGTTCTGGCGGGGCGGACTTCGGCGCCGTCGACCGTCCGCTGACCGATGCGGAGCGGGCCGGGATGACGTGTGGCCCGCTCGAGGTCGCCACGGCGCTGGGCGCCGTCACCGTCGTCGCGAACGTTCCGACCACCGACACGCTTCGGCTCGACGCCGCGACGCTCGGCGCGCTCCTCGATGGTCGGATCACCCGGTGGGATGATTCGGCGCTGGTCGCGCTGAATCCCGCGTTGGCGACGGTGGCGCTCCCCGTCCTCGTCGCCCGGCGCGAGGCGGCGAGCGGCACGGCCGACCTGATCGACGCCTACCTTGGCGGATTGTCCGGCTCCTTGGGGGCGGCGGCGCCTGGTGCGCCGGTCGGCACCGAGGTGCCGGGCAACGAAGGGGTCGCGGCCTTCGTCCGGGTGACCCCGGGTGGCGTCGGCTTCGTGGAGCTGAGCTACGCCCGCCAAGCGCGGCTGACGCCGATGGCCCTCCAGAACCGCGCGGGACGGTTCGTCGCCCCGGACAGCCTGTCCCTGTCGGCGACCGCGGAGGCGCTGCTGAGGACGCCGCGGGACGATGACCGGGTGTCCCTCGTCGGCGCGGAGGTGCCCGGTGCGTATCCGATCGTCGGCATCACCCGCATCGTCGCCGATCGGGCGCTCGGCGATG
>CAXRGI010000323.1:0-6099 GCA_964229935.1 Opitutales bacterium | reverse complement strand
GCGGTGGTCGTCGCGGCGTCGCGGGCCTTCATGGCGGTAACGATGTCGGCTCGGAGGGATTCGTAGACGGGTGACATTGCAGGAAAATCGGAACGTGCATCACCGGGCGCAACCGTGATCTCCTCAGAAACATGAACCCCCTGCCTTCGCGCAACGTCCTCGGCGGCCCGCTCCGGGCATGTTCCGAGGCGCCACTCACGGGGTTTTTCCGAAACGGCCGCTGCGACACCTGCGCGGCCGACGCCGGCTGCCACACCGTCTGCGTCGAGGTCACCGCGGAATTCCTCGCCGCGAGCCGAGCCGCCGGCAACGACCTCTCGACTCCGCGGCCGGAATACCATTTCCCCGGCCTGCGCCCGGGTGACCGTTGGTGCGTGTGCGCGTCGCGCTGGTTGGAGGCGGCCGATCACGGAGCCCCCGCACCCGTCATCCTCGCAGCTACCCACGAGAGAACCCTGCGCATAATCCCGCTCGAACGCCTGCGGGAGCACGCCACCGCCTGATGCCCCGCTCCCGGCCAGCCCGTCCCGTCGACGCGCTGCGCTTCGACACCTTCGCAACCCCCTGCGGGCCTTTCACCGTGGCGGTCGACGTCGAGGGGGCACTGGTCTCCGCCGTCTTTGGAACGGAGATCGTTCTCGCCGCCAAAAACCAGGATATGGCTCTCGCCCGCGATGGCGCGGCACTGCGCGAAGCCCGCCGCCAGCTGGAGGAATACTTCGCGAGACGCCGGCGCCGTTTCACACTGAAACTCGCCGCCCGCGGCACCTGGTTCCAACGCCGCGTCTGGGACGAACTCACCCGCATCCCCTTCGGTGCGACTACCAGTTACGGGGACCTCGCCGCGGAAGTCGGCCGCCCCGGCGCGGCGCGCGCCGTGGGTCGCGCCAACGCCACCAACCCGATCTGTGTCATCGTGCCGTGTCACCGCGTGATCCGGTCCGATGGCGCGCTCACTGGCTTCGCCTACGGGACCGAGATCAAGCGCCTGCTGCTTGAGCTGGAGGGCGCGCTGCCGCCCGCGCTACTCTAGGCGCCGCCGCGCCCGGAAGTAGCCACCGCGCGCAACGCCTCGGCGAAACACCTTAGCTTCGCCTCGTCCTTCACGCCGGGTGATGACTCCACCCCGCTGTTCACATCGACGAATCGCGCTCCACTGGCGGCCAAAGCGGCCCCGATATTGGTCTCGTTCAAACCGCCCGCGAGGATCCACGTGTGATCCGGAAACGCCGCTCGATGACGTGCGAACTTCGTCCAGTCGCCCGTGAGACCGGACCCGCCGAAACCGGAGGCGTGGAACGTATCCATCAAAATCGTTTGCGCTGAAGCCAGCACGCCCGCGGGAACATCGGTCTTCGACGGCAATTTAGGCGCAAGCCAGATGCGATCCCGGCCGGCAATCACCGCCCATTCCTCCAGACGCGCGGCGTCGATGCCGACACCGAAATGAATCTGGAAGAAATCAAATCCTGCCCGGGTCATGGCCGACAAATCCTCCGCGGACGGCTCCACCGAGACCGCGACGCGGCGGCGCTCAGGCAGACGTGCCGTCATCGCGGTATACTGCGCCAGCGGCAGAAACCTCGGCGAACCCGGGTGCAGGATGAAACCCAGATAATCCGCCCCGCAGCGATCAGCCGCCTCCGCGTCCACAATCGAAGTCAGGCCGCAGACCTTGAGGCGGACGCCGGCAATCATGGGGAACCAGCGCGCGACGCCCTAGAACGCGTTGACCGCGGAAATCACGTGGTCGACCTGCGCGTCGGTGAGTTCCGGGAAGATCGGCAGGCTCAGGCAATGTGCCGCCGCGCGCTCCGAGACCGGGAAGGACCCGGGGCCGCGGCCCAGACCGGCGTAGCATTTCTGGAGGTGCAACGGCACGGGGTAGATCAGATCGGATCCCACCTCGCGCTTCGCCAGATGCTCGCGCAAAGCATCCCGGCGCGGGTGTCGTAGCGTGAACTGGTGGAACACAGACTGACCGTACTCCGGCTGCACGGGCAGGATCGTATCCTGGAGACGTATCCCCGTGAGGTAACGCGCGGCGATCGTCTGCCGGCGGGCCGTCCACGCGGCCAAGTGCGGTAGCTTCACGTTCAGCAACGCGCCTTGGAAGCCGTCCATGCGGAAGTTCCCCCCCACGATCTCGTGGTGATAGCGGCGGTCGGAGCCGTGCACCCGAATGTGGCGCGCGCGAGTCTGCCAGTCCTCGTGGCGCGATACGAAAGCGCCGCCTTCCCCGCACGCACCGAGGTTCTTCGTCGGATAGAAACTGAAGGTGCCAGCGTCGCCCAGCAGACCTACCGGCGTGCCGCGGTAACGGGCGCCCACGGCCTGCGCGCAGTCTTCGATCACCACGAGGTTGTGTCGCCGCGCCACGGCTAGGATCTCGTCCATCCGCGCCGGCTGGCCGAAGAGGTGTACGATGATGATCCCCTTGGTGCGCGGCGTCACGGCCGCCGCCAGCGCCGCCGGATCGAGGTTGAACGTCCCCTCCTCGATGTCCGCGAACACCGGTGTCGCCCCCGTGTAGCTGATGCCCCACGCGGACGAGATGAAGGTGAAGGGGCTGGTGATGACCTCGTCGCCGGGGCCGAAGCCGGCGATCATGCAGGCGACGTGCAGGGGCGAGGTGCCGCTATTCATGCCGAGCGCCCGCGGATAACCGAGCGTGGCGCAGAAGTTGCGCTCGAAGTCCTCGACATCCCGCCCGAGGCAGAAGCGATTCGCGTCGTAGGTGGCGGTCAACGCCGCCAGCGCGGACTCGCGGAGCGCGCGGTGCTGCAGCGAAAGATCGAGGAACGGAACCTTCATGCGCCAAGCTTTTTGACCAGCGCGGCCACCAGAGCGTCAAGGCCGGGTGTCGTCGCCTCGAAGTCCACCGGCAGACCCGCCTTGCGCATCGTCTCACTGGTTTGCGGCCCGATGCTGCCCGCCAGCGGGCGCCGGGCGTCCTTGGCGAGTCGTAGGGCGGCCGCCTGGTCGACGAAAGACTGCACCGCCGAGGAGCTCGCGAACAGCACGGCGTCGGCGCCGCGCGCGCGAAAGTCCGCCGCGGAGGGGTCCGTCGCAAGGTTGGTCTGATCGGTGCGATAAACCTGACAGCGATCCACGATCGCGCGGGCCTCCTCGAGCTTAAGGATCAGCTCGTCGCGGTTCAGGTTGCCCGTCACGACCAGGATCTTCGCGCTGTCGAGGCTGCCGGTAGCGATGAGGGCGTCAGCCAGGGCGGCGGCGGTGGCAACCTTAGGCTGGCACTCCACGCGGATGTGGCGGGCTCGGATGGCCGACGCGGTGGCATCGCCCACCGACGCGAAACGCAGCAGGCCGAGTGCACGGATGTCGTCGAACCGCGCGAGGAACTCCTCGAAGAAACCGTTCACGCCGTTGGCGCTCGTGAAAACGGCCCAATCATAACCACCGAGCTCCGCGAAGACGTCGTTCAAGGTCTCGCGATCCGCGGCGGGCTTCACGGCGATCAACGGCAACTCGATCACCTCGGCGCCGAGCGCCCGCAGGCGCTCTCCGAGTTCCGGGGCTTGTTCGCGGGCGCGGGTGACGGCCACCCGCCGGCCCTGCAAGGGACGCGTATTCATGACAAAAGCCCCCACTCCCTGAGCCAACGGTTGGCGACCGCGGCCGGAGCAAAGAAATCGGCATCCGCCAGCGTGGCTTTACGCACGCCGCATTTCTCGTGAAAGACATGCAGAGATTCGCCGTCCACATGCGCGGCGAAAGCCGTGTGGCACCCGCCGCCCAGTGCGGCCTGGAGGGCGCGTTCGACGTTCACGGCGCGGGCGGTGGTTGAGTCCAGCACCGTGGCGAATCGCGCGGCGTCGGCCTCGCGGCACTGCACTGCGACCGCCGCCTGGCCGACCGCCGGAACCATCTCTTCCAAGCCGATGGGCGAGAAAACCACCCCAGGCCAGGTTTCTATTCCGAGGCGTTTCAGACCGGCCGCCGCGAGCACCGTGCCATCGGCCACCGCCGCCTCACCGATCTTGCGGAGCCGCGTGTCGACGTTCCCGCGGATTTCCGTGAACGCGAGATCAGGAAACCGCGCCTTCAGTTGCAGGCGACGACGCGGGCTGCCGGTGGCGATCAGGCCCGGTTTCTCGACCCCGGTGCGCAGCACGAGCACGTCGCGGGCATCCGCGCGCGGCAGATACCCGCCGATCGCGAGACCGGCCGGCATTTCCCCGGGTAGATCCTTCGTGCTGTGGACGGCGATGTCGGCCTCGCCGCGCAGCAGCGCGGCCTCAAGTTCGCTGGTGAACAGGCCCTTGCCGCCGCGCGTCTCCAGCGACCACTCGGTCTGCTTGTCGCCCGTCGTGACTATCCGGAGCAGCTCCGTCTCCACGCCGAGCTTCGCGCGCAGGTGCGCCGCGACCATCTCGGTCTGGGCCAGGGCCAGCGGACTTTTGCGGGTGGCGATGACGAGGCGGGACATCGGGAAAAACAAAGGCGCAGAGAGTGACCTCCGCGCCTCCGGAATCAAGGGACTGGGAGAATCGTCAGGAGTAGGAAGCCTGGACGCCCTTGATGTTCTTCTTGGTCATCCAGGGCATCATCGAGCGGAGATAGGCCCCGGTCTGCTCGATCTTGTGTTTTTCACCGGCCTTGAGGAGGGCGTTGTACTTCTTGAGACCGCCCTTGTACTCCCGGACCCACTCGCGGGTGAACTGACCCGTCTGGATCTCCTTCAGGATCTTCTTCATCTCCGCCTTGGTCTTCTTGTTCACCACGCGCGGACCGCGGGTGATATCACCATACTTGGCCGTCTCGGAGATCGAGAAACGCATGCCGGCGATGCCGCTCTCGTACATGAGATCGCAGATGAGCTTCAGTTCGTGGAGGCACTCGAAGTAGGCCATCTCGGGCTGATAACCTTCCTCAACAAGCGTCTCGAAACCGGCCTGCACGAGGGCGCTGGCGCCACCGCAGAGCACAGCCTGCTCGCCGAAGAGATCGGTCTCGGTTTCCTCCTTGAAGGAGGTCTTGAGCACGCCGGCTCGCGTCGAGCCGATGCCCTTCGCCCAGGCGAGCGCGGTCTTCAGCGCGCTCTTGGATTTGTCCTGCGCCACGGCGACGAGGGCGGGCATGCCCTTCCCCTCGGCGTAAAGGCGCCGAACCATATGGCCCGGGCCCTTCGGCGCGACCATGATGCAATCGATGTCCTTGTGGAGCTTGATCAGGCCGAAGTGCACCGAGAGGCCGTGGGAGAAGAGCAGGGTCTTACCCTTGGAAAGATTGGGGAGGATGTCGCTCGCGTAGACCGACGCCTGCTTCATGTCGGGCAGGCCGACCATGATGACATCGGCGCGGCGAACCGCCTCGGCGGTGTCGACCACCTCGAAGCCGTGCTGCTTCGCGACCGGACGGGACTTCGAGCCGGGATAGAGGCCGATGATGACCTTGCAGCCGCTGTCCTTGAGGTTGAGCGCGTGGGCGTGGCCCTGCGATCCGTAGCCGAGGACGGCGAGCGTTTTGTTGGCGAAGACGCCGAGATTGGCGTCCTTGTCGGTGTAGACTTTGGCGGGCATGGGTGGTCGGAAAAGCGGGTCGGGTTGGAAGTCGGTTCAGCGCTTCAGCGCTAGACGGCCGGTGCGGGCCAGTTCGACGATGCCGAAAGGCTCCAGAAGGCTGAGGAGCGCACCCACCTTGTCGTCAGAGCCGGTGAGCTCGATGATAAGGTTGTCGGAACCGAGGTTGACGATTTTGGCGCGGAAGATGTCGGCGATCTGGACGATCTCGGAACGGGTGCGGGCATCGGCCTTCACCTTGACCAGCACGAGCTCGCGCTCGACGGCCTGACCCTCCTTGAAATCGACGACCTCGACGACGTTCACCAGCTTGCGCAACTGCTTGATGCAGAGGTCCAGCGAAGCCTCGTCGCCGTTAAGCACGGTGGTAATGCGGGAAAGCGTGGCGTCGTGGGTGGGAGCGACGTTGAGCGAGTCGATGTTGAAGCCGCGCCCCGAGAACATGCCCGAGACGCGCGCCAGCACACCAAACTTGTTCTCTACGAGGACGGAGATCGTGTGACGCATGGGAACGTTGAGTGAGTAAGAAAACTCCGCCGGATGCCAGCCGAAGTTC
>CAXRGI010000322.1:0-6457 GCA_964229935.1 Opitutales bacterium | reverse complement strand
TGGTCGACACGGTGATCGATGCCGATGCGGACCCGGAGCACGGCACTGGTCTGATCTGCGAGCCGAACAGCACAGGGTTGCTCGACGCGCTCCAGCGTGCTCTCGCGTTGTTCGCTGATCCGGTCCGTTACGCCGCGGTCCAACAGCGCGGCATGGCGCGCGACTTTAGCTGGAAGTCGGCCGCCGGGGCGTACGACCGACTTTACCAGGATTCGCTCTGAGCCCGCGTCCGCTTACCAGCGGACTTTGGCGGGGAAGAATTCGCGGATGAGGTCCTCGTAGTACGGACGGAGCTTGGCGACGTCCGGCGCCTCGTGGCTCTTCGTGTAGAGGTCGTAGGTGTTGAACTTCAACACCCACTCCTTCATCGCGCGGTCCTTCGCGGTGGCGAACTGGTCGTAGGCGCCCTCACGGTGCCACGGGTAGAAGCTGTGGTACCGCAGCATGTAGAGCCCCTCCTCGGGGAGGTAGTCTTTGCACACGTTGTAGATGTACTCGTCGTGCCCCCAGGAGAGGGCGACCTTGTCCAGCCCGCAGCCTTCCTCGTAGACCCCGTTGGGCGTCTGAAAGCGCGGGTTGTTGGCATCGGGATTGGCGGCGAAGAACTCGGGGAAGACGTTCTTCGGTGAGAAAGCACAGCCGGTGGCGAAGGTGTCGCCCACCACCGCCCATTGCGGCTCGCCCCAGAGGCACAGGATCTTGCCGAGGTCGTGCACAAGACCGGTGAGGATCATCCAACGCGGCTGGCCATCGCGGCGCATCGCTTCCGCGGTCTGCAGCAGATGCTGGAGCTGGGAGAGGTCGGTGTCGGGGTCGGAGTCGTCGATGAGCTGGTTCAGGTACTCCATCGCCTCCCACACGCTCATCTGCATGCGGTTGAGACCGAGGTATTCCTTCCGCTTGGCCTGCACGAAGTCGTAGGTCTGGTGCGTGTGGTTCAGCCGGTAAAACTCCCGCACGCTCGGGCGCGCCTCGGCTTCGTACTGGCGGAACTCCTCCTTCTTCTTGTCCGCCGCCACTCCCACGGGCGGCGACCGCCGCGTGCCACCCGCCGGTGCGGGAGCCGGCTCCGGATAACGGACCTTCAGGAAGTCCTCCCATTCATCCATGCTGGCGAGGGGCTTCTGGGAGGTCTCGGTGAGGTTGGATTTCATGAAAAGAGGGGCGTTTTGTGCTCGGGAGATTTCCGGAAGTAGCGCCGGTCCCGCCTCAGGCGCAAGCCGGAGTTGACGGGGTCGGCGGACCCTCGTGCCGGGGAATTCGCGGTTGACGGCACCGCGCGCGAAACGGACTTTCCCGCCCCGCCGGCGCCGCGCGTCGCGGTCCGGCCCCCAACCCCTCGCACTCCCTCGTCATGAAGTCCTTCCTGCGTTCCGCCTTCCTCCTGCCGCTGATCGCCGTCCTTGCCGGCGCCGCCGAAACGTACCGCATCGCGGTCGTGCCCAAGGGAACCACCCACGAGTTCTGGAAGTCCGTCCACGCCGGCGCCATGAAGGCCCAGCAGGAGCTCAAGGCCGAGGGCGTCAACGTGCAGGTCATCTGGAAGGGCCCGCTCCGCGAGGACGACCGTGAGCAGCAGGTGCAGGTCATCGAGAATTTCACGGCCCAGCGCGTCAGCGGCATCGTCGTCGCCCCGCTCGATCGTCGCGCCCTCGTCGCTCCCGTCGAGGCCGCCGTGCGTGGCAAGATCCCGGTCGTCGTGATCGACTCCGGCATCGAGTCCAAGGCCCCCGCCAGCTACATCTCCACCGACAACCGCGAGGGCGGCCGTATCGCCGCGCGCGAGCTGGCGAAGATGCTCGGCGGCAAGGGCAACGTCATCCTCCTGCGCTACGCCGTGGGTTCCGCCAGCACCGAGGAGCGCGAGGAGGGCTTTCTCGAGGTCATGCGCCGCGACTTTCCCAACATCAAACTCATCTCCACCGACCAGCACGCGGGCGCGACGCGCGACACCGCCAAGCGCGCGTCCGAGAATCTCCTCAACCGCTTCGGCCGCCAGGTGAACGGCATCTTCTGCTGCAACGAGACCGCGGGCGTGGGCATGATGCAGGCGCTGCGCGACGCCGGCCTCGCGGGCGGACGCGTCAAGCTGGTGGCCTTCGACTCGGGCGAAACGCTTAACGCCGGCCTCAAGGCGGGCGACGTGCAGGGTCTGGTGGTCCAGAATCCGATGAAGATGGGTTACCTTGGAGTGAAGGCGATCGTGACCATGCTGCGCGGCGGCAAGGTGGAGCCGCGCGTCGACACCGGCGTGGGCTTTGTCACCAAGGCCAATTTTGATTCGCCCGAGATGGCGGAGTTGGTGAACCCGCCGCTCTCGAAGTACCTGAAGCCCTGATTTCTCGGTCCTCATGCTCCAGTGCCGCGGCCAAGATGTTGGTCGCACGGTAAAATGGCGTGACCAGGCTGTTTTACCGCGGAGGCACAAAGACACGGAGGCCGGGAGAAATTTGGAAATCAGGAACTCTGGGTTCGTTACGTGCTGCGGTCCGTCGACCAAACAGGGTGTCCACGGAAGGCACGGAAAAGGCGGAAGGTGCGGCGACGTTCAATCTGTTCCGTGACTTCCGCGTTTTCCGTGGGCCAATCGGTTCGGCTTCGTTCCTTTCGCGTGTTTCGTGGTTACCCGCACCTCGGCCACTTTGTCGGCGTGGTAAAACCTCCGCGAGGTTAAGTAGGGCTTTGCGTCTGGCCGGGGTCGCGGCGCGTACTAACGGTGTGGCTTTTCGCCGCACCGCATGCCGTCCACTCTTCTCTGGTTCCGTCAGGACCTGCGTCTGCAGGATAATCCCGCCCTCATGGCTGCGCTTGCACGCCGCGAGCCGGTCGTTCCGGTCTACGTCCTCGATGACTCGGGCGATGGCAGTTGGCCGGCCGGCGGGGCGTCGCGGTGGTGGCTGCATCACGCGCTGGCCGCGCTCGACGCTGATCTGCGTGCCCGGGGTTCTCGGCTGATCCTTGCGCGAGGCGAAAGCGGCGCGGAACTCGACCGACTTCGTCGCGCGACCGGCGCCACGGCGATCTTCTGGAACCGTCGGTACGAGCCCGCGGTGATCGCGCGCGACGCCGGACTGAAGGCGCGGTGGACGGCGGAGGGCGTGGAGGCGAAGAGCTTCATCGCGGCGCTGCTGCACGAGCCCCACACCATCGCCAACAAGCAGGGCAAACCGTTCCAGGTTTTCACCCCGTTCTGGCGCCATTGCCTGGAACTGCCGGTGGAGGCGCCCGCGCGTCTCGCGCCTTCGGTCCAGATGGCGGCGCCGGAGCGGTGGCCGGCGTCCCTGGATCTCGCCGAGCTCGCGTTGCTGCCGCGGATCAAGTGGGACGCGGGGTTCCGCGAGGCCTGGACGCCCGGCGAGGCCGGCGCGGCCAAGCGGCTGAAGCTCTTTGTGGCGGATGCGATGGAGGCGTACTCCGACCGGAGAAATATCCCCGGCGTGGACGGCACATCGATGCTCTCGCCGTGGCTGCACTTCGGGGAGTTGTCCCCACGTCAGATTTGGGCGGCCGTGCAGGCGGTGGCGAAGGACAGCGGGGTCTTTCCGCCCAGCAACGGCGCCCGCGTCTTCCTGAGTGAAGTGGGCTGGCGGGAGTTCGCGCATCACCTGTTGTTCCATTTTCCGCACACCCCGGAGCGGCCGCTGCGTTCGGACTTCGAGTCTTTTCCGTGGGCTGACGACCCCGACGGCGTGAA
Source organism: Opitutales bacterium (assembly GCA_964229935.1). GTDB lineage: Bacteria > Verrucomicrobiota > Verrucomicrobiia > Opitutales > Opitutaceae > ER46. The sequence continues at coordinate 2,763 of CAXRGI010000322.1, read as the reverse complement.
GCTGCGCGCCTGGCAGCGCGGGCTCACGGGCTACCCGATCGTCGACGCCGGCATGCGCCAGCTCTGGGCCACCGGTTGGATGCACAACCGCGTACGCATGATCGTGGCGTCGTTTTTGGTGAAGCACCTCCGGCTCTCGTGGGTGCACGGAGCGCGCTGGTTCTGGGACACGCTCGTCGACGCGGATCTCGCGAGCAATACGCTCGGGTGGCAGTGGTCCGCCGGTTGCGGGGCCGATGCCGCGCCCTACTTCCGCGTCTTCGCGCCGGTTTTGCAGGGATTGAAGTTCGACCCCGAGGGCGCGTACGTGCGCCGCTGGGTGCCCGAACTGGCCAAGCTTCCCGCTGAGAACATCCATTCGCCGTGGGAGGCTCCGGCCTCGGTTCTGGCCGCCGCGGGCATCCGGCTCGGCAAGGGCGGCAACTACCCCGCGCCGATCGTCGACCACGCGACGGCCCGCAAAGAGGCCCTCGCGGCCTTCAAGCGAATCCGCGGCGGGGAAATCTCCGTCCGCGAATGAGCCCGCGTTCCCGCGCGGCGGCCTCCGGCGTGCGTCATCTCGTCGTGGTGCTGGGCGACCAGCTCGACGCGGGCTCCGCGGCGCTCGATGGTTTCGAGGCCTCACGTGACGCGATCTGGATGGCCGAGGTCGCCGGCGAGTCGGAGCATGTGGTTTCCTCCCAGGTCCGGACCGCGCTCTTCCTCTCCGCGATGCGGCATTTCCGCGACTCGCAGCGCGCGCTCGGACGACGGGTGGAGTACGTCGAGCTCGATGCGCCGGGGAACACTCAGACTCTCGCGGGCGAACTCGCCCGTGCGCTCGTTGCGTCGCGGCCCGAGCGGGTGGTGATGGTCCAAGCGGGGGAATGGCGCTTGGAGCAGGAGCTCTCCGCCGCGGTGGCGCGGGTTGGAGTGCCGCTCGAAGTGCGGCCGGACCGCCACTTCCTCTGCTCACCGGCGGAATTCCGCGAGCATGCCTCTGGCCGGAAACAGCTGCGGATGGAGTTTTTCTACCGGGAGATGCGGCGGCGCCACCGCGTGCTGCTGGACGAAGCGGGGGAGCCGCTGGGCGGCCAATGGAACTTTGACCACGACAACCGTGAGAGCTTCGGGAAAAACGGGCCGCCGCGTCCGCTGCCGGCGCCGCGGAGGTTCGCCCCCGACGCGACGACCCGGGCGGTGCTGCAGCTCGTGGAAAAGCGGTTCCCGCGTCACCCGGGAGATCTTTCGGTCTTCGACTGGCCGGTGACGCCCGAGGACGCGCAGCGCGCCCTCGAAGACTTTGTCACGCACCGGCTGCCTGACTTCGGACGCTATCAGGATGCGATCTGGTGCGGGGAACCGTGGCTTTACCATTCGCTGATTTCCGCGGCGATGAATCTCAAGCTGCTCGATCCTCGAACAGTCGTCGCCGCCGTGGAAAGGGAGGTGCGGGCGGGAAAGGTTCCCCTCGCGGCAGGCGAGGGATTCATCCGGCAGGTGCTCGGGTGGCGGGAATATGTGCGCGGCGTGTATTGGCTGCACATGCCGGACTACGTGGAGCGCAACGCGCTCGGCGCCAGGGAACCGCTGCCGGCATTCTATTGGACCGGCGAAACCGCGATGGCCTGCCTGCGCGACGCGCTCGGGCAGACGCTGCGGCTCGGTTACGCCCATCACATCCAGCGGCTGATGGTCACCGGCCTTTATTCCCTGCTGCTCGGCGTCGACCCGAAGCGGATCCACGAGTGGTACCTGGGTGTTTACGTCGACGCCGTCGAGTGGGTGGAACTGCCGAACACGCTCGGGATGTCCCAGTACGCCGACGGAGGCGTGATGGCCTCCAAGCCGTACGTCGCGACCGGCAAATATATCCAGCGGATGAGCAACGCCTGCGCCAAGTGCCGCTTCGATCCGGCGAAGGCGACGGGGGAAGACGCGTGCCCGTTCACGACGCTTTATTGGGACTTCCTGCTGCGCCACGAGAAGCTGCTTCGTGGGAACCAGCGCATGGCGCTGCAGGTCAAAAATGTGGCCCGGCTGGCCGAGCCGGAGCGCGTGGCGATCCGTGAGCGCGCCCACGCGATCCGCTCGGGTGGCGGCGAGCCTCCGGCGGATGAGGGTACGTTGCCGCTTGAGACCAAGCCGCGCGCCAAGGCGCCCAAACGCTCCTGATCATGGAAAAATTCACCCTCACCACGCGTATCGAGCGGCCGGCCGCGGAGGTCTTCGCCTGGCACGAACGTCCCGGCGCGCTGGGGCGGCTCTGTCCTCCCTGGGAAAAGGTGGAGGTCGTCTCGGCCACTGGCGGGGTGCGCGACGGTGCGCGGGTGGTGGTGCGCAACCGGCGCGGGCCGTTTTCACTGGAGTGGCACGTGGAGCACCGCGGCTACGTGGCCGGGCGTGAATTCCGCGACGTGCAGCTTTCGGGACCGTTCGCGAGCTGGGAGCACATCCACCGAGTGACGCCCGACGGAGCGAACGCGTGCCTCCTGACCGATGACATCTCCTATCGTCTCCCCGGAGGGGTGGTGGGGCGGTTGCTCGGCGGAGGGCATGTCCGGCGGGAACTCACGCGGTTGTTTGCGTGGCGCCATGCCACCACCAAGGCCGATCTCGAGCTGGCCGCGCGTTACGACACGAGGCGGCGCCGGATCGTGGTGGCCGGAGCCTCCGGCCTGCTCGGCACCGCGTTGGTCCATTTTCTCCTCACGCAGGGCCACGAGGTGGTGCGTCTCGTGCGGCGCGGTCCGGCGGGTCCGGGCGAGGCGCTCTGGGACCCCG
>CAXRGI010000321.1:0-42847 GCA_964229935.1 Opitutales bacterium | reverse complement strand
CATCCACCGCCCTGACCCCGTTTTCTCCGGGGTGTGGGTGTTTTTTGTTGGGCTGGGAGGGGCTGCCACGAGGGCTAAAACGTTTAACGCCCTGACCCCTTTGGGCGGGGGAGGTTAGGTGGGGCGGGGGAGGCCGAGGCGGTCGAGGCGTTCGTAGAGGGCGGGGCGGCTGATGCCGAGTTCGATGGCGGCGGGGGCAATGCGGCCGGCGTGCTTTTCTAGGCAGCGGCGGATCAGGTCGCGTTCCACGGAATCCCGGGCATCACGCAACGAGGTGCCGACTGGTTTCTCCGAGCAGGTGAGTTCGAGATCCGGCGGTTCGATGCGGCGGGACTCCGCCATGATGACGGCGCGGCGCACGCGGTTTTGCAGTTCACGGATGTTTCCCGGCCAGGGATGCGAGCGCAGTGCCTCCTCCGCCGCCTCCGAAAGCCGGAGGCCGCGGCGTCCTTGCTCCTCCCCGAAGCGGCCGAGAAACGTGCGCGCCAGTGTCACCACCTCCTCGCCGCGCTCGCGCAGCGGGGGCAACGCGATCCGCACCACGGCGAGCCGGTAGAAGAAATCCTCGCGGAAGGTTCCTTCGCGCATGCCCCGTTGCAGATCCGCGTTCGTCGCCGCTATCACCCGGGTGTCGACCGCCAATTCCGTTCGGCCGCCCACGCGCTGGATGGTTTGCTCCTGCAGAAACCTCAGCAGCTTGACCTGCACCGCCAGCGGGACGTCGCCGATTTCATCCAGAAAAAGTGTTCCGCCGGCCGCTGATTCGACCCGTCCGCGGCGCTGCTGGTGGGCGCCGGTGAACGCGCCGCGTTCGTGCCCAAATAGTTCACTTTCGATCAGCGTCTCGGGAATCGCGCTGCAATTGATCGCCACAAAAGGCCCGGTCCGCCGCGGTCCAAGGTCATGGATCGCTCGCGCCGTCATCTCCTTGCCGGTGCCACTTTCGCCGAGGATGAGAACCGGTGCGTCGGATGCGGCCACCTTTCGCACCGTCGCCGCCACGTTTTGCATGCCCGGCCCGGCACCTCCGATCGAGACGGCGGCCGCCGGGGGGCGTCGGCCAAGGAACTCTCTTTCCCAGCGGGCGGCGCGACACGCCCGACGCACGAGCGAGCGCAGTTCATCCGGGTCGATCGGTTTGGGGAGAAAATCACAGGCACCGTGACCGACTGCGCTCGCGGCATAGTCGGGCGCGGTCTGCCCGCTAAGCGCGATCACGCGGGTGGCAGGGTCCTGCCGAAGGATCGCGCCGATCAACGCCAGGCCCTCGGCGGGCGACGACGGGTCGGGGGGGAGTCCAAGGTCAAGGAGCACCGCCGCCGGCGCGCTCTGCTGCAAGGAGGCCAGAGCCGCGATGCGATCGGTCGCCAGGCCGATCCGGTACTCTTCTCCCAGAGTCCAGCGCAACTGGGTCAGCAGCGCCTCGTCGTCATCAACGATCAGAACGCCGGGTTTTTCCCCGTTCTCCATGGTGCGTCGGATATCAGTTCGAGGAGGCGTGGTCCGGTCGCAGATAGACGCGGAAAATGGTTCCCTCGCCGGGCTGGCTGTTGACCGTAATCCGGCCTCCGTGCGCCTCGATGATCGAGCGGCTTTGAAACATGCCGATGCCAAGGCCGGCGGGCTTGGTTGTGCGGAATGGCCGGAAGAGCGACTCGTTGAGGAAACGCTCCGACATTCCGCACCCATTGTCCCCCACGGTCAGGACGGCCCAGCCGTCCTCCGCGCTGGTCGCCACCCTGATGCGTCCGTCGCCGGCGATGGCCTCGGTGGCGTTGAGCAGCAGGTTGGTGACGACCTTGCGGAGTTGCCCGCGGTCGGCGCGGATCCGGGGCGGTGCGCCGAGTTGGGTTTGGATCGTCACGGTGTCGGGTCGCGGCACCTCCCGGAGCGCGAGGGTGACGACCTCGTTGAGATCGGCCTCCGCGGGTTCAATGCGAAGCCCCTCGCGCAATCCGCAGAGCCGGCGAATGAGGTCGTTGAGGTGTCCGCTCGCCTGCGAGACGGAGCGCAGAGCGTCCGCCCGGAACGCGGGGTTGTCGAAGTGCGTCGAGAAGTTCTGCAGCATGAGCGAAAGCAGAAAAGAGGCGTTCTTCAGGTCGTGGATGAAGAACGCGGCCATGCCTTGGAACGCCTCCAGTTGCCGGGCTTCGGCCAGGGTCTGGGATAGCCGGATGCCCTGCAGGCTGGCGGCGCCTTGGGTCATCACGCACTCGAGTATCTCCAGATCGCCGGGCAGGAACGGCGAGCCGTCGACGCGGTCGCCGAGGACAACGACCCCAAGGAGTTCCCCGTGATCCACCAAGGGAACCGCCACGCGGTGCGGCCGGCGCGCGAACATCGGAGGGTTGGCGGCGCGCAGGCGCTCGGCCCAATCCCCGGCGGCTGACTCCAGTTCGGCGGCCGCGGGTGAGGAGCGGAAATGTGCGGCGATACCCGCGGCGGGCAGGCCCGGTGATGACGCTGGGGTGCCGCGCTCAACGCTGCCGGCGGTGGAGGCGACGAGATCAAGTTGTTCGCGCCGGGGTTCCAGCAGCCAAACGGAGACGGACAGAGCGTGAAACTCCTTCGCGGACAGGTCGGCGATCGCTCGGCCGAGCGACGCGGGATCGCTGCAGCGCGAGGTGGCGGCTGTGAGCCGGAGCCACACCGCGCGTGCGTCGTGGAGAGGACGTTGGAAGTGCCGGCTGACAAATCGTTTCAACCGCCAACGGACCCGCTCGGAGTACGTGGCGACCGCGAGTGCCACGAGCCCGGCGAGCAGAACAAAGGCGATCGGGGCGAAACCCGCGGGACCAGCGAGGCTCAGGCTGGTCGAGGCCGCCGTACCCAGGAACAGGAGGTAGACTCCCGCGAGCAACACGGTGACCGAGCGCCGGAGCACCTCCTGCGAAGGGTAAACCTCCAGCGTGCGATCGGCGCCACGTCGCAAAGCCCGCAACACCAGAACGGTTCCGGCGAGCAATGCGCCGGCGGTGAAGCCGTCGAGCGCGGGATCCAGCCGGCGGGTTATCAGGAGCTGACTTCCGCTGAAGAGGCGGGCGGTGAGGATGGCGCCGGCGCCAAAGATCATGAATTTGATCCGCCAGCGGACTGTCCCGACGGACGCCGCGAACGTGCGCTCGAGCTGCAGCAGAGCTGCGATCGCGGCGATCAAGCCGGCGGCGTGCATCCAGATATCGCCACGAGAGAGCGACGGAGATTCTCCGGTTGGAGGATGAACCGCGATTTCTCCGGGCGCGACGAGGAGGCAGATCACCGGAGCCGTGGCGATGGGCAGCAGCAGCCAGCGGCGTCGGCCGATCAGCGCGGGTTCACCGCGCGCATACGTGGCCGCGAACACCACCCAGGCCCCTGCGCTCAGCGCGAACGCGGAATGTCGGACATGGTCCCAGACCCGGTGGGTGGTGATGCCCTCGGTGGGCGCGACGAGGGCCACGACCAACTCCACGGCGCTGAAAAACAAAGCCGTCGCGAGGGCCAGTCGCGAGGATTCCCGTTTGCCCCGCCAGGCGAGCCATGCGGTGGCGAGGGCGGCCAGAGAGGCAGCCAGCAGAAATGGCGCGAGCATGGTATCAGTTGGATCCGCCGAGGGCGGTACGGGCCGCCGCGGCCTCCACTCCGGATGGGTCCGCCGCCATGGTCTGGAGGAGATAGGCCCGGCCATCCTCGGAGCGACCGAGTGCCAAGCAGGCGCGACCTAGCTCCAATAGGGCTTCAGCATCGGTGGGACTCTCCGCGAGGCTCGTCTCCAAAGCCGAGGCGCCGCGGGCCGGCTCGCCCAGCCGGCACAGGACCAGGCCGGCGTCACGACGCACCGCTGCTGGCGTGCTGGGATCGGCGGCGATACGCAGGGACGGTTCACGCAGGTAGGCCGGAGGCGGCCGCAGGGCGCGATGCGCGCTGATCGCCGCTCGCAACCCCGGCGTGAAGTGTGGCCAGTCCCGCACCAGTTCCTCCGATATCCGCAGCACGGCGGCGTGGTCGTCCGCCTGCAGGGCGCCACGCAATCGCACCCACATGAGAGGCGTGGATGGCTTGGCATCTCGACGCGGGGCGCCGAGCGGGTCCTCCGTGGGTCCCTTTTCCGGGGAGTTCTCCGCGCGTCGAGCCGCCTCGATCCAGGCCCGAATTTCTCCGGCGCGCGATGCAGGTGGCGTCGCGAGCACGGGCGAGGCGAAAACCCGCAGTGCCGCGTTTGTGTCGCCGGTGGCGTAGAGCGCGCGGGCGAGATCATACAGTCCCTCCGGGTCGGAGGGGTCGTTCCTTGCCACATCCTGCAGCAGGCTCAGGGCCCAGGGGTGGTCGGTGCTGTGATCCAACGCGAAGCGTCCGAGTCCGCGGGTCAGTGCGATGTGGTCCGGCGACGCGGCCCGGGCGGACTTCAGGAGTTCAAGCCCGCGCCCCGCTTTGCCTTGTCCGGCGAGGATACGGGCGGCGAGCAGCGCGGCAATCGGATGCGAGGGTGCCGCGACGAGGGCGGATTGCGCATGGTCGAGCGCGAGATCCGTTTGCCCCTTCTGGAGGGCGATCGAGGCCAGACGCGCGCGCGTGGCGGGATCGTCCTCTCCCGCGGCCAGTCGACGATAGAGTGTGCCCTCGGCGGCGAGTGGCGCGGGATCCGCCGGGAGGTCCAGAAGCTCGAGAGACGCGCGCACCTCGGATTGGTTTTCCTCCGGCGGGCCGATCGTTTCGACGCTCCCGAAGGCCGCGCGGGCCTCCGGATCGGCGCCCCGCGAAAGTAACGCGCGGGCCAGCTCGAGCTGCAGAGCGGCGTCACGCGGTGCCCGCGCGGCGGCGAGGCGCAGCAGGGGAAGGGCGCGCGAGGAGTCGCCCGTTCGCCGAAGGACCGTGCCGAGGATCGCGGCGCTCGCGGGGTCATCGTTACCGGCAGACCAAGCCTGCTCCGCCAGTTTCAGCGCTCGCCCGGGATCTGCGGGCGGCTGGAGCAGCAAGCGCGCAAGCAGTCGGAGTGCGCCGGCGTGGTCCGGCTGTAGCGCCAGCGTCTTTTCACAGGCGGCCCGCGCCGCCGGGATATCCCCGCGAGCCTGCTCCAGTTCCGCCACGAGCCAGGCGGCGGCCACCGAGCGGGGTTCCAATTCCAGCGCCCGTCGGGCGGGTGACAGCGGGTCCCCTCCACCGCGACGGGTGTGGCGCAGCAGGGCGAGCGCGTAATGCGCCAGCGCGGAGCGGGTGTGGTCGCGGGTTGCTTGAAGCAGCACCTGTTCGGCGGATTCCGCGTCACCGGAGATCGCGAGCACCCGCGCCAGAAGAAGCGAAGGCTCGAGGCGGCCGGTGCCCTGCGAACTTTCCTTTTCGAGCAGCCGGCGTGCCTCCTCCCGCCGCCCCGTGGCGATTTCGACGTTCACGAGCGCTTCCAGAATCGCGGTGTTTCCCGGCGCCAAACCGAGAGCGCGCGTCAGCGCCGCCCGGGCTTCATCGTGTCGGCCCTTCCCCGCCAGCGCGACCCCGCGGAGAAAGGGTGCCTGGGGCGATGACGGCAGGTCTCGCTCCAGATCAAGACAGAGCGCGATGGCATCGTCGGGTCTGCCCTGCGCCCAGCGAGCGCCGGCCAGCAGGGCTCGTGCGGCCGACAAATCAGGGTGTTCCCGCACGAGAGGCTCGAGCACCGCGGCCGCGGCGCCGGGATCTCCTCGGCGAAGGTTGATTTCCGCCCGAGCAAGCGTGGCCTCACGAAGTGCCGGCGCGGCTTGGGCGACTTCATCGAGCAGGGTGAGCGCCCGCGGCGTCTCTCCCTTGGCGAGGAGCGCGAGCGCCAGTTCGTAGCGGGCCTGCGGTAACCCGGGGTGCAGGGCGCGAAGTCGTTCCAGCGTCGTGACGGCGGCGCCCGCGTCGCCTTGCGCCAGTGAAAGCCGGGCGAGGGCGGCGAGGACCGCGGGATGGGCTTCGTCCCTTCGCAAGGCTTCCTTCAGATGCGCCGCCGCCGCGGCCGGATCAGCACCGGCGGCGGCGCACTCCGCGCGCAGAATCCAGGATGGCAGATGATCCGGGGTGTCCGCGGTGGCCTGGGCCGCCAGCCGGTGCGCCTCGGCGAGGTTCCCCGTGAGGAGAAGAAAACGGGCATATCGTTCCCGAAACGGTGAGTAAGGTCGTGAGGTTTCCGCCGCTTCACGGAGCGCCGCCTCGGCCGCTTTGAGGTCTCCGCGGCCCCAGCGCAGCATACCAAGGGCATGGTGCGCCGGGGCGAAGCGAGAATCGGTCCGGAGCGCGTGATGGAACGCCGCCTCCGCGGCCGCGACACGTCCGGCGCGGAGGTCGAGCACACCGAGCGCCACCAGGACCGGGGCGGAGGCGGTGTCCGGCAGACCGTGCAGCAGATCGCGGGCGCGGCGCTGGGAGTCCGGGTCTGGTGCTGCGGCGGTGGCAAGGATGAGCGGTGCCTCCGGGTCCGAGGGAGTGGCCCGCAGCACGACCGTGGCTTCCCCGGCCGCGGCGGCCGGATCGCCGCACGCGAGGTGGAAGCGGGCGAGCCGCACGCGCGCCTCTGCATCGTCGGGGAAGTGCCGCAGGGTCGCGCGCAGCAGCGGCACCGCCCGGTATTCACGTCCCTGATCCCAGTAGATCAGGCCTAGTCGGCGCAGCGCGCCGGGGTGGATCGGATCCAGCTGCAGCACATTGCGGCATTCGATCTCAGCCGCGGCGAGTTCTTGGGCGGCGAGGTGGCGGTCGATCGCCCCGAGGATCCGCGTGGTGCGTTGCTCGCGGGAGCAACCGGCTCCAAGGGCGACGGCGAGGCCGAGGCAGGCGGGGATGATTCGGTTCGCTTTCATGAGTAGGAGGTCACCGGGATCACGCGACGGGCCGCCGCCTCGCGACGTCCCAGGGCGAGCAGCAGCAGGGTCCAGGGCACGAGGGAGAGGGCGAAAAAGGCCGGGCCTCCGTGCCGGTGAAGAATCGAATCGAGCGCCGCGGGACCATCGCGCACGCAAAGTTCTCCGATCACGAAGATCCGGAGTGCGTTGCGCGCGATGGCGATCGGGGCCACGGCGGCGATCAGCGCGAGACGCGCGAACGTCCCGCGGAGGAGCGTCACGGCGGCGATGGCGGTCAACAGCAGCAGGACCAGGGTCGAACGGAGGCCGCTGCACTCCGGCGCCACCTGCAGCATCATCCCGGGAAGATGAAGCGTGAGATCCCGGAGATGGACCGGCGTACCCTGGATCTCGAAGAACAGCCGGGCAAAGAGCGCGGAACCGTGCTGGAGAAAGCCCTCCGCGAGCTCCACCCCGGCCCGCGGTAGTGGTGCGAGGAAGAGCAGCAAAAGCAGGGACGGACCCCAGCGGTCGAGACCGGCCCGGCCGAGCAGGAAGCGCAGCAGGCCGGCCAGAAGAGCAAGCCACGCGATGATTCGCAGTGCGGCGGCGAGTGCGGGATCGGTCGCAAGCCGCGCTCCGACGAGCGCGAGTGCGGCGATGAGCGGCGTGGTCACGCTGAGCATGCCTGGTCGGTGGAAGTGGGCGGAAGTACTCGGGGTGACCTCCCGATGGCGTCTCCAGCCGAGGTAGAGGGCGACCACCGGCACCAGCGGCGTGTAGGTCTGAACCCCGTTCGCGTGCGAGAGCCGGAACGCCTCAAGCAGCGCGGGGCCGAAGGGGGCGGTGACGAGCAGCGCGGCGGCGACCGTCTCGATCCCGGATCGCGGCCGGTCAAAAGCGCGCATGGGTTTCCACGCCGAATTGGCGGCTGCGAAAGGCGAGGCCCGGCAGTGACGAGTCGTTCCGCGTGCTACGGTGGAGCAGGGAGACGTTGAGGCGGCGCAGGAGCGCGCAGGAAACGGAGAGGTCGATGGCGCGCGAGCGGTCGGTGCGAGCCAGGTACCCAACGCCCGTCGCGGGCAGGGAGTCCTGGTGACGCTGGAGGATGCCGGCGTCGAACTGCAGGCGGCCGATGAGACGCTGGTGGACGTTGGCGCGCAGCAGGTGCTGCCGGGTGACCTCTCCCGCCACAAAGGAAGGGGTGAGCGTGCGCCCGGCCTCGAGTGTCAGGCGCGTGGCGGACCATGGCGAATACTCGGCCCGTGCACCGACCACATCGCTTTGGAGCAAGTGCCGGGGCTCGATCCTGAACCGGCGCCACTCCCTTGAATATTCGGCGCCGAGCTGCAGGCGGTCTCCGAGGCGCCAGCGCAGCCCCAGTCCCGGCCGCACCTGACGTGAATCCGTTTCCAGCGCCGCGGAGGCCCCGGCGTGAGCGAAGGCCGATCCGTGCAGGTCAGGTGCCAGGCGGCGGGTCAGTCGGAGTCGGGCGGCGGTTTCCGTCCAGCGCGGCGTCACCGGCAGTATCGACAGGCCGACGGTCTCGATGCGCGTGCGCGTGTGGTCGAGACCCGCGTCGAAGAGGTTACCGCGACCGAGGTCGCGTTCGAGTTCCAGATTCAGACCGCGACGGCGCGTGCGGGTTTGCGCCGCGGTCTCGATCAACAGGCTCGTCGAGGTTTCCATCCGGGCCTGCTCCCGCAGGCGCCAGAGCCCTGGTTCGTGCTCCCCGGCGAGCACGAGCGCGGAGTCAAAGGTGTCCGTGAATGCGGGATTCGAATAACGGTTCCAAGTGGCGGTGTAATCGGCACGCCAGTGCCGGCCGATCCGCGCGAGCAGGCCTGGCTCCGTGGTGAGGATCGTCGTGTCCTGTTCCGGCAGCGCGGCGAGCGCGAAGCCGTCGCCGCGCAACACGCGCACGAGGAAGTGAGGGTGGAGATGAACCCTTCCGGCCGCGGGGCCGCGGGGCCGCTCCGGGATCCCGGCTTCGCGAAAGGGTGTGATCACCACGCTACTGCCGGTTGAAACCGGCCCGGCGAAAGGGGTGATTTGCGCGTGCGGGGTCGCGGCGCAGACCAGGAGGATCGCGGCGACTTTCGCCTGCCGCGCGGCGGGTATGCCAGGGGCCATGTCTTCAGGCTTTCCAAACCTGGCCGGGGCGCGCCGGCACGGCCCCCAGAGCGTTACGGGTGTCGATGATGCACGGGGACCACGCGATCAGTTCGCGGTGGTTCACGTTTGAATGGGCGGTGGCGATGATGACCGCGTCGCACTTCGAGATCACCTCGCGTGTCCAGGGCAGCGACCGGGTCCCGGCCCATTGCGAGTGCTCGCGGGTGGGTCGGATCACCGGAATGTATGGGTCGTGGTAGCCGACTTCCGCGCCGCGCCGGCGGAGTCCTTCCATCAGGACGTAGCTGGGCGATTCACGCTCGTCATCGACATCCGGCTTATACGCCAGGCCGACGACGAGAACGCGGCTGCCGTTCAACGCGCGTCGCCGATGGTTGAGCGCCTCGGCCACGCGGGCGAGGACGTGCTCCGGCATCGCCGTGTTGATCTCGCCGGCCAGTTCGATGAAGCGCGTGTGCCGCCCGAACTCGCGGGCCTTCCAGGTGAGGTAGAACGGATCGATGGGGATGCAGTGTCCGCCCAGCCCGGGTCCCGGGAAGAACGGCATGAAACCGAAAGGTTTCGTGCGCGCCGCCGCGATCACCTCCCAGATGTCGATCCCCATCGCCCCGTACACGAGCTTCAGCTCGTTCACCAAGGCGATGTTCACGCTGCGGAAGGTATTCTCGAGCAGCTTGGCCGCCTCCGCGACACGGCAGGATGAGACTGGAACCAGCGTGCGGATCGCCCGGCCGTAGAGCGCCAGCGCGCGCTCCAAGCAGGCCGGCGTGTATCCACCGACGATCTTCGGGATCGCGCCGACGCCGCCCCCCGGGTTGCCCGGATCCTCCCGTTCGGGCGAAAACGCCAGGTGAAATTCGCGTCCGGCCGTCCTTCCGGAACCGGCCTCCAGCACCCGGCGGAGTTCCTCGTCCGTGGTTCCCGGGAAACTCGTGGACTCGAGCACCACGAGGGCGCCGGGGCGGAGGTGGGGCGCGATCGCCCGGCCGGTGTCGAGCACGCAGGAAAGATCCGGCTCGCGGTGGGGACTTAGCGGGGTCGGTACGCAGATGACGATCGCCGACGCTTCGGCGACGCGGGACCAATCACCGGAGGCGAAAAAGCGGCGCGAGGCCACGGCCGACTGGATGGCGGGCGAGGGGATGTGCCGGATGTAGCTCCGTCCATGGTTCAGCGCCTCGACCTTGGCGGAATCCGCGTCGAGGCCGATCACGCGTAGTCCGCTGGCGGCGAACTGCAGGGAGAGCGGCAGACCGACGTAGCCGAGGCCCACGACACAGACGGTGGAGACGGCGGTCCCAGGCTCGGTGGCGGGCAGAGGTTGGGGAAAGGTAGCGGTGGCGGACGCCGACGGGGATGGAGACTGCGCGTCGGCGGAGGACGGATGGGAGGCAATGGTGAGTTCTTGCATAACGGTAAAAGCCGGGGACATGGGTTTGGCCGCTCAGGACATCACGGGACGCGCCGGCACGCGGCGGGATCGGCTGAGGCAATCCTCAACGGCGCCCCACACGCGCGGCGTGATCGCATCCCAGGTCCACTCTCCGAGGAACCGCCCCCAAGCGCGGTCGGCCATCGTGGTGGCGCCCACGGGATCGAGGGCGATTTGCACGCAGGCCTGCGTGAAGGACCGCGGCGTGTCGGCGAGCAGAAGTTCCCGACCGTGGGTGAGGTCGTAGCCGCGGGCCCCGAAGCTCGTGGAGACGACCGGGCACATCCGGCTGAAACCGTCGAGAATCTTGATGCGGGTGCCTCCGCCCGTGCGGATCGGAACAATGAGCGCGCTCCAAGTCGCCATTTCCATCGCGGGGTTCGCGACCCAGCCGAGACCGTCCACACCCGCGACGGCGGGCCGGCGGGCGCTCTCGCTGCCCGCCCCGACCACGCGCAGCCGCACGCCGGGCAGGCGGGCGCTGATCTCGGGCCAGCAACGGGAGCAGAACCAGTCGAGGCCCTCGCGGTTGGGCTCGTGATCCAGCAGACCGATGAAACCGAGGCGCGGAGGGATCGCCGGCCGGCGGTGCGGCTCGACGCACGGGCGATCAAACCCGTTCGGGATCACGTGCACGGCGGCCTCGTCGGGAAGCCCCGCGCGATCCTGTTCACTGGTCACCGCGAGCACGGTGAAGCGCTCCGGCAGGAGGCGTTGACGGCGTAGCGCGACCCAACGTTGGAAGATCGCGTTGATCAGCCGCCCGGCGCCGGGAGCGGAAAGCGCTTCGGCCTCGGCCTGGGCGCTCGGCAGGTCGTCGATGTCGACCACGGAGCCCGGCCATTGCCAGCGGTCGAACACGCTCGCGGTCCGCAGCCGGCCGAACCACACGAGGTCGGTCTCGGCGAGAAGCGGCGCCAGGAGCCGGCTGGAGCCCGGTCGGGCGATGATCCCGTGCGCATGCGCGACCCGCGGGTCGAAGGCGCGCGCCAGGCGGTGCGGCCAGGCTTTTCCGCGCGGCGGGTCGGCGGGGATCTCCCCGCGAAGGTCGAACTCCTCTCGCGTCCGGCGGAGCGTGGTATCATCGGGCGCGTCAGCCGCGACGATCACCAGGCGCACGTCTCCCACCTGCCGCAGTGCGCGCCCGATATGCAGCGCCCTCAGTTGGCCGCCATGCGCGGGGGCGTGGGGCCAGCAGGGAGAAAGATAGAGGATACGGGGGCGTCGAGTCATGGACGGCCGCCTGTCTTCCGCGCACCTAGGAGCGGATAAGCGCGTCCGCGGGTTCGCTCGCGGCGCCACTGTTGCTCGAACGCGATTCCGGCAAGCAGGTCCAGTTCCCACACCGGCGCCGGAGCGGAAAAACGGCGTCGGGCACGGCGGGCCGCCAGGCGGAGCCGCAGGGTGAGCTCGCGGTAAAGCGCGGAATGGTCGGCGGCGTGCTCCCAATGCCAGGAGACATACGCCGCGCTTCGTCCTTGCGCCTCCGCGTGGCGCAACCAGGCGCCGCGGGTGAGACGCGATTCGTCGAAATGATGGTGCACGATAGCGCCGGCCGCCGGGCCTACCCGCAGACCAGCCGCGCGAACCTGCGCGAGGAAAAGCGTGTCCTCCCAAAGTCCGAGGCCGCCTGGTCCAAGCTCCGGGTCGAAGCGGGGCACCCGGGAAAGCACCTCCCGTCGGATCGTGAGATTGGCGCCGACACCCTCACGCCCGGGAGCGGTCTCCGCCAGCCATGCGCGATGGGTGCTCGTCATCCAATCGCGCACGAGGTTCGGCGCGAGCCGGACCTCCCCGGTGACCGCGTCGGCGCGTTGCGTGCTCAGAGCGTGGACGGTGTGCTCCAGCCAGTCAGGGGCCGGCCGCACGTCGTCATCGAGAAAAGCGATGAGGTCGCACCTCACGAGGGCGAGCGCGGCGTTGAGGGCGCGGGATTTTCCCCGGCGCGGTTCGGTCACCCGGCGAAGAATCCAATCGCCGCCCATCGGCCCCGCCAGCAGCCCGGCGGTGTCGTCGGTCGATCCGTTGTCGGCCACGAGAATTTCCGCATGCAGTCCCGGGGGACGTCGCACCGCGGCGAGCGCGGCCAAGGTGCTGGCGAGGGACCCCCGTCGGTTGCGCGTCGCGATCACGACGCAGACGGTCATGGGGGCGGGGCGGCGTAGCAGGCATCGCACCAGGCGGTGATTCCGGCGGTGCGCTGGTGATTGTAGAAATCAACCAACCGGTAGCCGTGCCCGGAAAGCAACGCGTGCAGTTCCGGGAATGAAGCCTGCCGCTCGTACATCGGGACGAAATTGACCTCGAGCAGGACGGCGCCCACGCGGCGGGCGGCGAGCTGGCCGGCGGCACCGCGCAGGACCTCGAGGTCGTACCCCTGCGTGTCGATTTTCAGCACGTCGATCCGGGGCAGGTGTCTTTCGCGTGCGACCTCGTCCACGGTCGCCACGGGGACGGTGACGGAGCCCCGCTCCTCGAAGCCTTCGGCCATCGGGTTGGCCCGGTCGCGGTCAAGCCGGAGCAGCGAATTCATCCGGTGCCCGGAGTAGAGATGGAGACGGGCGGAGCCGGCTATGGAGCCCAGCGCCACGTTGAGCGTCTCCACGGTGGTGGTTTCGCGAAAGCGGCGGCGCAGGCGCTGGTAGAGCGGAGCGTACGGCTCGAACGCGAGGATGCGCGCGCCCGGGAAGCGGCGCAGGAAGGCCGCGACGGTCTCGCCGTCATTGGCGCCGACGTCTAGGATAACGGGGTGCGGACGTCGACGGAGCAGCCACGCGAGATCCCGGTAGGGATCGTGGCCCCGCACCTGGTCGGTGGCGAGGCGCACCAACCGGAGGTCAATCGCATCCAGCACCCGGCGCAGAGCGCACCGGAGAAACGGTCTGGGGTCGGCGGACACGGCGGGGATCAGAGCGAGTCGAGGAACTCGTGCAGGTCGCCGGCGAAGCGCCCCATGTTGTAACGGCGCTCGCAGACGGCGCGGCCGTTGGCCCCCATCTCCGCGGCACCGCGCGGATCCGTCGCCACCTGTTCCATGGCGCGGACGAGGGCGTTGGGATCGGAGGGCGGGATGTGCACCCCGCAGCCGGCGCTTTCCACGTCGAGCTCCGCGGGGATGGCGCCTGTGCGGGTGACGATCACAGGGCGCCCCATGGCGAGCGCCTCGATGAGGTTGGTCATGCCCACCGCGGTGCGCTGCAGCGGATCCGGGGAAAGTATGATCAGGGAGGCGGCGCAGTCGCCGTACTGGTCGCGCAGGAACTCCGTGTAGGTCTCGCCGGGAGCGCCGCGGGAAAGATGCACGTTGGACGGCCAGGCGTAATCGGACGGTCGCAGCGGGGAAACGACCCGGAAAGCGCGGCGCGAAAGGTTGGCGGCGGCGACCAGGGTCACGTCATCCCGGCGGGTCCGCCCGCACGAGAGAAAGCGTTCGGGCGCGTAATCCAATCGCGGGAAGAGTCCCAGGCTGGCGCCCCAGCTCAAGTGGGCGACCTTGGCCTTGGGGGCGAGCTTTCGGGCGTGCTCCGCGGCGGGCGGGGTGAGGGCGATGATGCCGCTGTGCGCGCGGCTCTGATCGAGCGGCTCCCGCGCGAAGAGGAGTGAAACGATCCGGCAATGGTGGGCGCCCAACTCGCGCAGGAGTGGTAGCCAGTAAAGGACGTTGTGCCCGCAGTAGACGATGCCGTCGCGTCCGAGCCACGACCGCACCGCGGAAAGCAGGCGCAGATCGTGCGGCAGCGGGTTGCGGTGCAGGTAGAAGTCCGGCAGAGGCTCGGCGAGGCCGACTTCGTATCCGAGGCGAACCAACTCGAGGCTGCCCCAGAGATGATGGGGGGCCACGATGCCGTGCTTGATCTCGTTCCAATGGCAGCGGCCGCCGTAGGAATTGACGTACAGGACGCGGCGGCGCGGCTTGACGCCGATGGGTGAAAGGATGGTGAGGCCGTATTCGTTGCGCTCGGAAATGCCGTGCGCGGGATCGAGGTCGACGGGGGGCGGGCTGTTTTTCATGGGAGGATGTGTCACCAGCCGGCGAGGCGCAGCGCGCGCTCGAGGCCGCGCGTCGTCCAGGCGGATCGGCGGGATTGGGTGAGCGCGAGGAGATGATGGATCGCGCGTTCCGCGGGGCCGCGCGGATCCCCGAGGGCGGGCTCCTCGTCGCCGAGGAGGCGCGCGACTTCGTTCCAATCGCGGTCCCAGATGGCCAGACGCCGAAAGCGCCCCGGACCGTGCCGCCGGAGAAGCTCCGCGACCTCGCGATCCCACCAGGGCAGGGGTTCGGATTCGAGCCGGTCGAAGTCGGCGCCCCGCTCCGCGAAGCCCGCCAGCCACACCGGATTCACCGGCGTGATCTCCTCGCTCGGCCAGCCGCCGTGCATGTGATGGTACCGGCGGAAGATCTCCAGAGCGCCGTCGCCATCCTGCCGCAGCAGCTCCCAGGCTTGGTACCACCGCTGCTTGCTCCGCATCCGCTCCCACGCGGTGTACTGGAAGTGGAGCACGACGATGTCATCCAGATCCACCACCGGCGCGCCGACGGGACAGGGTACCCGCGGACTGTGGATCGCGCGCCCGGTGTGCGGGGAACCGTCGTCAACAAAGCCGAATGCGGTGTGGACCGGTGGAATCCAGGCTTCCCTCAGGCCGGGAAGCAGGTTGACCCAACGGAGCCTTACGATGGTGCCGGGGGCCGCCGCGGCGATCCTCGCCCAGTCGGGGCTGTTCGCGCTGTTGGCCGACAGGGCCTCGTCCGCATCGAGCCCCAGGAGAAAGCGTGGTCCCGGCACGCGGCGCGCCGCCTCCAGCAACAGACGCTGCCGATGGCATTCGTCGTAGTCCGCGGACGTATTCCGCAACACGTCGACCCCGGGGACCTGTTCGAGGAACTCTCGCGTGCCGTCGGTGGATCCCTGGTCCGCGACAATGACGCGGGAGGCCCACATCCGGGCCGCGGCAAGGAAAGGGGCGATGATCCAGCTCTCGTTGCGAGTCGGGGTCAGGCAAAGCCGGTGGCAGCCGGGGAGCGCCGGCGTCGCGAGGGTGATCATGGACAGGCGGGGTTGGGCGCGGCCGTCGGGCGCAAGGCCAGGCGTACATCCGCGAACAAGGACGCGGCGGAGGCGCGACCGCCGGGAAGCGCCAGCCAAACGAGCAGAAACAGAGGGGCGGCGATGACGCTGGCGGTGGCGAGGCGTGCGGCCGGAGCAAGCCCGCTGAGCAGGGGGCGCAGGACTAGGAGGACGGGCAACAGCAGCGACGCCGCCGCGACCGGCCGGGCGATGGTCCGGAGAAAATCTCCGGAGGTGACGAAGGACCCCGCGCAGGCCGCGTGCAGGCGGGGCGCGATCATCAGCGCGGCCACGGAGACTTCCGCGAGGGCGACTCCGGTCGGGCCGGCGGAGGCGCCGAGGAGCAAGGCGGGCAGGAGAAGAATCTGGTTGAGGGCGGCCAGCCACAGGCAGGCCCGCGCGTCGCCTCGGCTGAGGAGCAGAAGCGCGGTGGATCCGACCGGCTGACGGAAGAGCGCGGCCACGCATAGTATCCGCACGACGGGGACCGCCTGATCCCAGCCGGGACCGAGGAGCGTGAGGGTGGCCTCCTCGGCGAAGACCGCGAGAAACACGCTGACCGGCATCGTCGTGAGCGAAACCAGGGTGAGGAGGCGCTGATAGGCGCGGCGGTAACGCTCCGGTTCGTGCTGCACCCGGCTCAGCGCGGGTTGCGCGACCTGGTAAAGCGGGCCCAGCAGCTGATCCGTGGGGGTGGCAACCAGCTGGGCGGCCTGCCGGTAGACGCCGACGGCGGTCGGTCCCGCGAAAGCGCCGAGCACGAGGCGGTCACTGCCGGCCGCCAGCGCGCCGAGCAGGTTGGAGCCGAGCACGTCCGCCCCGAAGCGAAGATGCGGGCGGATGCTGGCGAGATTGCGCGGCGGTCCCGGCCGCCACGGCAAAAGGCACCACGTGCCGCCCGTCAGGAGCACGGCGCGGGAGACCTCGCGCCAAAGCAAGGCCCAGCAGCCGGCCCCGCGTGCCGCCAGCCAGATCGCCAGCGCAGTGGAGACCAGCCCGGCCCCGACCCGGACCGTGGCCAGGGGTCCCGCCCGCAGATTTCGTCCCAGCAGGGCCTGATGCTGGACCGCGAGGCCGCCGGCTGGAAGGGTCAACGCCAGCCCGCAGGTAACCGGGATCAGGCGAGGGTCACCGAGCAGCCACGCCAACGCCGGAGATAGCGCGCAAAGGGCGAGTGCCAGCAGCAGCCCGGCCGCGGCATTGATCCAGAAAAGATTCGTGACTTCCGCGGCGGATAAATCCGGGCGCTGCAGGGTCGCCGTTGAAAGTCCCAGGTCCCGGAATTGTTCCGCGATCGCCACGGCGGCTCCGGCCACCATGACGACGCCGAAGTCCGCGGGACTCACCAGTCGCGCGAGAATCGCGACGGAGCCGAGGCGCACCGCAAAGTCCAGTCCGGCGGCCACCGTGGTGGCGATCGTCGCGCGGACGGAGCGGCGCGCGAGCTGACCGGACCCGTCCTGCAGGAACGGGGCGAGCTCCATCGAATTCGGGAAGGTTCGGGCGGCCGAACGTCACTTGCCGATGCGAACGTTGATGGGAGGCTGGGTTTTGGCCGGATCCGGGGCCGGGCCCACGCCGTTGACCCAGCGGTAACCAGCGGGGATCGAGGTATAGGCGGGCTGAGGGCGCGTCGCCTCGAAAGGCGGCCACGGCAGGTCCCCGAACCACGCGGGCTTCGTGGTTCGAAAGAGCGACGCCGGTACTGGGTCGGGCGCCGTGGCTTCCGCGGCGGGAATCCCTCCGGCGAAGTACGAGAAGTTTCCTTTGCGCAAAAGTGTCGCCGCGACGCCTGAGTCGAGACCCTGGTATCCCGCGGGTCCGGGCGTAAGGATGTAGGGGACGCCGGTCAGATTCTGGGCGTTGTTGACCGTGACGTTCTGTGGGTCCTTGTACGCCGCGATGAGTCCGAGCGCGCTGGTCGTCGGTGTCATGATGAACCAGCCCACATGCGACGCGTTGAACATCGGGGCGGACACGGAAACCTCGCCTCCGGCTTGGGAGAGGGTGCCGGCGCCGGTGAGCGCGCCGTCGGTCCAAGGCGGGGCGCTTCCCGAGTAGCTGCTGTTGCCCATGTTGGGGTTGCCCAGGCTCACTCCGTCGCCGGCAAGTGTGAATCCCTCCTTCTGGAGGATATTTCCGACCACGGAATAGGCGCGGGTGAAGCGGTTCAGACTGATCGTCCAGGCCATCCGGCCTCCGAGTAACCCATGCAGCCAGTTGCGGAAGACGGTGTCGGTGGAGGTCGATCCGAAGTAGCCGTCGCTCTGGAGGTTTGGCGCGATGTTTCCCTCGTAGAGATTGAAGGCGTTGTGCGGGCCGTGGTTCGAGTCGATCGCGACTCCCGGCGCGCTATCCTCGCAGAAGTTGTACGCGAAGACGTTGCCCGAGCTGCCGTGGTTCACCTCGATCAGCGGGAAAGCCCGGTAGAGGATGTTGTCCTCCACGAGGCACGCGGAGATGGTGTTGCAAAGCAGCGCGGCGCCGTTGCTGCCGGTATGGTTCAGGGTGTCGAGGAAGCACCGGCGCACCTCGCACTGCGCGGAATCGTTCAGGAAGAGGTGGTAATTGGCCGCCTGGCGGATGTGCACATCGGTCACCCAGCAGCCGACCGCCTGCTGGAGCCAGACGGCGAAGGGTGCGGTTGATTGGCCCATCTCGATCCGCAGCGACTCCAGTCCCACGCCCTCGGCTTGGAATTGCGCGGCGGCGACCACGGTCCGGGTGGCGCCAAGGTCGGCGTAAAGCGGAGGGTGGATGGAAAGCGTGGTGGCGGTCTTGCCCGTGACGCGCGTCATCTGCCGCTGCAATCCCTCGTAGCCGAAAACACTGATGACCGGGGTCGCGGGATTGTTGTTCGCCCTGATCTGGATGAGCTGGCCGACGCGGAAGGTAGAGGTGTCGGCGATGGTAAGGGTGCGGCTTCCTTTCCCGAGGCCGGCGGTGACCACATTGCCGGTCGGCGGCCAGGACCATGTGTAGTCGCTGCCGCCCCCGATCTGGAGGAAGGAGGCGCCGCCGCCGGTGGCGATCAGCACGGTCGCGCCGCCTTCGCCGCGAATCGTGATACCGCGCTTGTATCCGGTGGAGATGGCGCCCCGGCAAAGGTACGTGCCCGCGGGAAGAAAAACGATGTCTCCCGGCAGGGCTGCGTTGATCGCGGATTGGATCGCGGCCGTGGCGTCGCGGGAGCCGGTGCGATCTGCCAGGTAGGGTGAAGAGGTGACATCCAGGCGGCGGGTGCGGTCGGTGGGAATTCCTCCGGGTACCCCGGTCGAAACGCCCGGAGTCCAGTCGACGAGACGGGCGGCCGGAATGAGTTCCGCGAGAGCGGCGGCGGGCGAGGCCAGCAGGAGCGCGAGGGCTAGCCTCGGGAGGTGGAGTTGGAGTGACGCATTCATGACGGGTTCAAAGAGGTGAAGTCGGGCGCTGAGCCGTGTAACCCGCCGCGACCAGACGACGCGCGAGCTCGCGGGTGAAGGCGTCCGCTCCGTCGGCGTTCAGGTGCTGCGAATTGTAGAAGTTCGAGCGTTCCAGGCAGAGCGGGGACTCGCTGAAGTCCCAGAAGGGCGCCCCGGAGGAGGCCGCGAGGTCGGCGATCTCCGCGAGAATCGCGGCGCGGTTCAGCTGCAAGGGACGCACGGCCGCGTGCTCGGGGGAGAAGACGAGGATGAGTGGAAGTCCCGCTTCGCGGCAGAGCTGAAGTAGCGCGGTGAGCTGGTCGCGGCCGCGATCGTCACGGGCGACCTGGTAGCCCCCCGCGGCGCGGCGGGCGAAGCGTTCGAAGTCGCTCGTCCATGACCACGCTCGGGGCTGAAATCCGTCAACCAGTGTCTCCGTGCGTTCAATCCCCGCCAGACGCGCCACTCCCTCGATCCAGTGCATCCTGGGGTCCGCGACCGCGTGGCCGTAGAGTGGAAGGTGGCGCCAGGCCCACGCGGAGGGGTGGATCGCCCGGATTTCGTCGTAGAGCGCCGGTTCGTCGAGGTAAGGCAGGTACTGCCCGGGGTCGTGGATCTCGGCGGGCGTGGCGAGCGAGTGCAGATCGATGTTGTGGATGACAAGACGCGGCGCGGAGTTGTACCTCAGGTGGGTCTTTAGCACGGCGAGTTGCAGGCCGGTGTGGGAGCCGTTGCGGCCCAGGTTCAGCGCGGGGAGGCCGGTGGCGGATGCGAGCAACCGCGGATCGTAGTGCACCAGAGCGCGGGAGGAGCCGGTCACGATGATCGACGCCGCGGAGCGGCCTTCGAGCATCCGGTTGGTGGCGCCGAAAAAACCCGTCTCGACGCGCCGTAATCCGAGGCGAATTCCGGCGTGCACCAGCAGGGCCGCTAGGACGGTAAATGCTAGGAACAGGGCGAAGCGCAGTAGCGCCCGTCCGGAGGCCGGCGATGGCGGCGGCATCAGAATTGGAAATAGATGAACCGGGATCCGCCGTGGACGCCTGCCAGGGTGAGCAGGATCAGGAGGCCCGCGTAGGCGCTCCAGCGTGGCAGCAGCGGCAGGCTGCCCAGCAGGGGACCGATCGGACGTTGGCGATTGAAGCGGGTCGCCGTCTCGAGCAGCAACACCGCCGTGGCGCCGATCGCGAGCTGGCGCGGGCCGCAACTGGCGGTCGTCACTTGCAATTCAGACCAGCCGGTCGCCAGGCGGGAGAGAATCGCGAGCGCGTCGGGCACCGAGGTTGCGCGGAAAAAGACCCAGGATAGACAGATCAGGAGAAAGGTCGTGGACCATCCGGCCGCTTTACGCGCCAAATCCTCCGGTCCGAAGCCCGCCCGCTGCCAGAGGCGTTCACGTCCGTTCCGAGACGCGTGGCCCGCGGCGACGTAGATTCCGTTGAGCAGTCCCCACACGACGAAGTTCCACGCGGCCCCGTGCCAGAGGCCGCTGAGCGCGAAAGTGAGCAGCAGGTTGCGGGTGCGGCGCCACGGGCTGTCGCGACCGCCTCCGAGGGGCACGTAGATGTAGTCGCGGAACCAGGTGGAGAGGGAAATGTGCCAGCGGCGCCAGAATTCCCCCGTGCTGGTTGCGGTGTAGGGCGCGTCGAAATTCTCCATCAACCGGAACCCGAGGACCCGCGCGGCGCCCACGGCGATGTCCGAGTAACCCGAGAAGTCGCAGTAGATCTGATAGGCGAAGGCGACGGTCGCCACGGCGAGCTGGGGACCGGAGTGCGCGGCGGGATCCCCGTACGCGTCGTTGACGTGGAGCGCGAGCCGGTCGGCGATCACCAGCTTCTTGAAGAAGCCCCACGCCATTCGTTTCAGCCCGCTCTTGAGCAATGCCGGATCGAAGTCGTGGCGCGCGTGGAATTGCGCGAGCAGGTTTTGCGGACGCTCGATGGGCCCGGCGACAAGTTGGGGGAAGAAGAGGACGTAGGTGGCGAAGATGCGCCAATCCTGCTCGGCGCGCTGCCGGCCGCGGTGAACCTCGATCACGTAACTGAGGCTCTGGAAGGTGTGGAACGAAAGGCCGACCGGCAGGATCAGGTCGAGCGCCGGCGGGGAGGGGCGCCAACCGGCGAATTCAGCGAGGCCGACGAAGGTCTGGGTAAAGAAAGCGTAGTACTTGAACGCGAAAAGAATCAGGCAAGTGGCGACAATGCTGCCGGCGAACCAGGCGGTGCGGGTGCTGCCGCGTGTGGCCTCGATCCGCTTTGCCGCCGCAAAGTCGACGCCGATCGTCGTGCCGAGCACGAGGATGTACGCCGGCACAAACGCCATGTAGAACACGGCGCTCGCCAGGAGGAGAAACGACGTGCGGCGCGCGTACGGGAGTGCGAAGTAAATCGCGCACACCGCCGGGAAAAAGACCGCGAACTCCAGCGAATTGAAAAGCATCCCTGCTCCGCCCCAAGGGGTCAGGGCGTTAAATGTTTTAACCGCGTGTCCCGCTCACGACCGGCGGGCGCGGCATATTCGTTAAATGCTGTCCCTGATGTGGATAGAGGCACGAGGCATCATCCGTCGTAACGGCACCCAAGCGCCAAGCCCCCGACGGTCCAAAACACCCAACGCCCTGACCCCATGCTCCAAGGGGTCAGGGCGGTGGGTGTTTGAATGAGCCGGAGCGTCCGCTCGCGGTGTCGCTTCCTCCCTGTTTCGGGTACTTCCGACTGTGGAGGTATGGCCGGGGCCGTGGATCGTTGGGGACATGTCCCGCATGCCACGAATACAATATGAAGGTGCTCTCTACCATG
Source organism: Opitutales bacterium (assembly GCA_964229935.1). Taxonomy (GTDB): domain Bacteria; phylum Verrucomicrobiota; class Verrucomicrobiia; order Opitutales; family Opitutaceae; genus ER46. The sequence goes on along the minus strand of CAXRGI010000321.1, from coordinate 21,235 downwards.
TGATGAATCGTGGGAACTACCGACGCGCGGTTTTCGAAACGAACGGCGCCGCCTATGCGTTCGAGGAGGTGCTGTCGGAAACCTGCCGGCGCTACGAGTGGCGGGTACACGCCTATGCCATCATGCGAAACCACTTCCACTTGGCTCTGGAAACCCCGCACGCGAATTTAGTCGAGGGCATGCACTGGTTGCAGGGTACTTTCGCGGCACGGTTCAATCGCTTCCGCGATGAGCAGGGGCATCTTTTTCAAGGTCGCTACAAGGCGCTCTTGGTGGAGGACGCCGCGGCTCTCATCCGCGTGATTCATTACATCCACCTGAACCCGGTCCGTGCTCAGATCGTCCCGCCTGAAGGATGTGCAACTTTTCGCTGGGGCAGTCTGAGTAAATTGCGGATGCCGGAGAGGCCCACGTGGTTGGCGGCTGGGGTTCTGCTTTCCCGGATGGGAATCCAGGATTCCACCGCGGGCTGGCGCGAGTACGCCGCTTTTCTAGCCAGGCTAGCCGTCGACCCCAAGGAGCAGGTTAAGTTGGAGTTTGAACGCCTCACCTCCGGCTGGGCGATTGGAACCCAAGGGTGGCGATCTGCGTTGGCGCGGGAATACCAGCAGCTGTTGTTACACCCCGGCCTGGAGCATCGAGAACTGGGTATGCTCCGGGAGGAAAGTTGGCGCGATGCCTTCGAGCGGGTGATGACGGAGTTAGGGAAATCGCAGGAGGCGGTCGCGAGTGATCCGGCCGACGCGGAGTGGAAGGTCGTCGCTGCCGCCCAGCTGCGGGGTCATGGCGTCCCATATTCATGGATCGGACGCGAACTTCGCATGGGCTGCGCTAGCACGATACGAGGGCAAGTATTCCAATTCCGGAAAGCCTCCGCCGCGTAGGCGGTGCGACGGCTCTATTTTAAAACATCCAACGCCCTGACCCCATGCCGACGGGGTCAGGGCGTTGGGTGTTTGTGGAAGATGGGCGTGCGGGTGGTCTGAAGATCGGCTGGAACAAGGGCCGGCCGATTCTGTAGGGAGCTTTGGGGCGGCAGTTTACGAGCCTGAAGAGATTATTTACGGGATTCCGGGACGTCAGTCCAAACATTCAACGCCCTGACCCTCTGGAGTGGAAAACGTTCAACGCCCTGACCCCTTGGGGCGGGGGTGGGTTAGGCGAAGAGGGTGCGGTACGTGCGATCGGCGAGAGGCAGTCGGGCGCGGAGCGCGGAGGTGGCGGCTATGCCGGCGATGGTGAGAGAGGCCGCGAACAATGTGGCGAGCACGGTATCGGGTGGGCCTAGAGCCGCGGCCCGCATCCCGCGAAAGAGGATTTGCAGCGCCGCAATCTGCAGCAAGTAGGCCGGCAAAGAGTTCCGACCGAGCAGAAGCAAGGTGGATGATCCCGGAAAGCGAGGGGGCAGTCGTCGGCCGACCGCGTGGATTGCGGCCACGGTCACTACGATCAAAACGCTCGTCAGGAGAAATCCCGGCTCTCCGTGCGACAGCGTCACTTGCAGCGGCACGAACAAAAGCAGCGGCAGGGTCGGATGCCGCACCGCGCGCGGCAGGCTTCGGAGCCTTGAGCCGCCGACCAGCACCCCGAGCAGCCCCAGCGCCGAAAGTTCCAGATTGAACGGTGGCGCGGAAAACAGCGCGAGAATCAGTGTGCCTCCAAACACCGCGGCGCCGAGCAGCAGCAGGGGTCCGCGTCCGCAGGCCAGCAGGCCGCCGGAAATTCCCAGCACATACGCGATCGGCAGCAGTACCCCAAACACCGCGGCGCGAACTTCGCCGGGTCCGAGTATCACATCCAGCCGCCCCAAAAAATCCGCCAGATCGAGGCGGCGATTGTAACTCGCGGGCAGCAGGGCGTGCGCGGCCAGGTTCAGGACCAGGAAGAGCGCGAGGATCCTCATCCCTCGCCACCATAGCCGGGCGGGTAGTCCTCTCTCGCCCGCCGACCAACGGGGAAGGTACAGCCGTCCAACGGTGAAACCCGCCAGAAACACAAATGCCCCGGGGAGAAAGCGCAGGTGGCGAAGAATCGCCGGGTCGCCTCCGCTGTAATTGACCGAATGATACGCCACCATGCACAGGACAAGTGCGCCGCGCGTGAAATCGAGCGCGTGGTCCCGGGCCCCCTCCGCACCTCGGTTCATCGCGCGGCGATGCGGTCCCACGCCGCCCCGACCGGCAGGATCACCGCGCCCGAGGCCGTCGCGAGGCTCAGCGCGTGCTCGAGGAAAGACGGCGTGACGCCGTGGCGGGAAGGGCGCGGGGAGATGTCGTGTGTCACCAGGATCAGCCAACCGGCGGCCTCGGCGGAGGCGGCGATCGCGGCTGCGAGCGGACCGGGGTCTCCGCGCGTCTGTTCGAGAAAAAACCCCCGCAGGCAATTAAGGTCGAGCATCCCGACGTTATGGGTCTGTCCGCCGCCGCGACAGCACGCGAAACGTCTTCCCATGCGTCGCTTGGTCGCCGTCCGGGGCGGGCTCACCGGGTAGGAGTGGGAGCGGAAGCGAGCGCCAGGAAGAAAACCTCCGAGCTCCTCGGCATTGCGAGCGACGGAGGACTCGAACTCCTCCGCGGGGGTTTCCCACGCCGGGCAGTGCTCATGCGTGTGGCAACCGACCTCATGACCCGCGGCCGCCAGCGCACGAAGGTCGGCGGGGGTGAAGTGCGGGCCGGACACGCCCTCGCGCCCGGCCAATCCAAGCGACGTGTAATAGGTCGCGCGCGCGCCGTGGCGGGCGAGGATGGGTCCGCCCGCGGTCCAGGCCGACCGGGGGAAATCATCAAAGGTGAAGGAGACGATCGGCCGGCCGGGCCGCATCCGGTATGGCCGCCGGGCGAGGTGGGCCGCCCTCCAACGGCCGAACGCAAGGCCGGCCCGCATGAGCAAAGCTCCCGTGGCCATGGGGTCTCAGGATTCGGCGGGACGTTGGAAATGCCGGACCGGACCCAGGGCGCGACTGCGCGCGAGGAGACGGTTCCGGAGCTGCGTTTCCCACGCGAGCTTAAGCCCTCGGCGAACCCGTCCCTGCCGGGGACGCCAGGTGCCGGCCATCAGGTGAACGCCGTGCCGGCCGACGCGGTGCCAGTTCGCGGGGTCGCAGACATCGCAGTCGGGAACCGGCTGCAGGACCGTGACATCGGCGCAGGCTTCGGGGTTCTCCGCGAAAGTGCGCGTGAGGAGCCCGGGTCCAGTGGTGTTGAGCACATCAAAGTCCGACCGGACCCAGCGCGGTATACCCCGGAACATCGGCTCCCGCCACGACGGGCTGTTGCGGGAGTGCACACAGTTCCGGATCACTGCCGCGAGGAACGGATGGCCTGCAGTCGCCCCGAAAGCGTAGTTGCCGACCTCCCAGTCGATGCCGTGCGCATCCCGCAGGTGCTGGTTCAGGCTGATTTCCTCGAAGGGGAAGACGGCGGCGAGGGGGCGCAGATCCTCGAGCGATGTCTCCAGAATCACGTCGAGATCCACATAGAAGCCCCCGAGGCGGTAGATGGCGAGGTAGCGGAAGAAATCGGCCCGCTGCACGGCGTGCGGGAAATCATCGAGAGTGGCGCGGTGCTCGGGAAACTCCATGGCGACGAAATCCTCGATGTCGGTGTCGTCGAAAAAGAGATACTCCCATCCCGGATGGTGGAGGCGCAGGCTCGCGGCGGCCGCGCGGTCCGCCGGCGCGAGATCGCGGGTGGGCGCTGTCTGGATGATGCGCGCCGGAATCTGGATTTCGGTTTTCATGGTTTTAAGATCCAAGATGCGCCGCGAGGTAAAGAAGACCGACCGGAGTCATGCACGCGAAGTGGGATTCCGCACCGTTCGCCAACAGCGCGGCCGCGAACACCGCCGCCCCGGCTACCGCCCACGGGGTTGGTCGCGCCAGCGCGCGGTGCAGGCGCAGGGCCGTGCTCCCGAGCAGCAACCCGAGCAGCAGAACCCCGATTGCCCCGCCGGCGAGATACACTTCCAGATATCCGTTGTGCGCCGAGAAGGCGACCCACTCGGGAAGGCGCTCCCGGTGCGCCGGGTCATCCCACAGGCTCATGAATCCGGTGCCGATCAACGGGTCGGTGCGCAGGGCGAGGAGTTCCCGCCAGACCTCGGTTCGTCCGGTGAAGGTCATCTCGCGTCCGAGTTCAGCCACGGCCGGACGCGACCACTGGAACACGGACTCGAGGACGAGTAGCGTGACCGCGCCAAAGGCGATTAGCGGTAAAAGGCGGGGCAGGTGGCCCCGTACCAGCGGTATGCGCGGGCACAAGAGCAGCAGCGCGCCGACGGCGAAGGCGATGAGGGAGGATCGGCTCTGACTCATCGCCAGCAGCCAGATTCCGAGGGCGAGCAGGCCGGGCAGCAGCAGCGATGGACCAGGCTCCGCTTCATTTCCGCGGGAGCGACGGCGCTCCAACCAGTCGAAAAGCAGAACGAGCGCGCACACCAGCACGGTCGCGCCAAGGGCGTTCTTCTGCGTGGTCACGCCGGTGACCTCGAGCCCTCCCGAGTGCTGGCTGTAGCGGCGTCCCAGATCAGGGAAGTAGCGGATCAGTACCAGCGACAAGGGCAGCAGCAGGAAGGCGCAGCGAACGAACACCGCCCTGATCGCCTGCACCGGCTCCCGCTCGGTGAGGATCAGGAGCACGATCAGGATGTTGCCGGCCTCCTTTCCCCAACGGCGCATGGAGACCAGGGGTGAATGGGCCCAACAGACGGAGAGAAGGAGGTAGCCGTAGAAAAGAAGCAGCGGCCAATTGTGACGGGCGACCTCGCCCCATTGCACCGGGCGGCGGACGAGCACCAGGAAAGCCGCGGTCATCAGCGCGAAGAAAACAGCGCGGTCCAGGGGGCTGCCTTCGAGTGTCGCGGCGCCGCCGAGGTCAAACCACAGCGAGAACGGACGTGAAGCGAGGATCGCGAGCCAGCAGGTGGGGATCCAGATGGCGCCCGACACGCCGGGACGTCGTGCGGCGTCCCGGCGTATCGCCCATAGGCCCGCGGCGGCCGCAATAAGCAGGGGAAGCAGGCTCATCCGTTTGTCTGCAGGATCTCGCGTTCGATGAGGCGAAGGCTGAGGAGTTGGTGGATCTCCCGGGTGCGATTCACGCGACCGCTGAGGTGCTCCCGAATCACCCGGTCGGTCGCGCCCGGGACGAATCCCGGAGCCTCGAACCCCCCGAGCAGTTCACGCACGATCGGCGCCAAGGGCTCCCGGTACCACAGCCGGAAATGGCAGAACTTGTGGCGCCCGAGAAACAGTCGCTCCGGATGCATCCCGCGCAGCCGGCGCTCGATGGGCGCCAGCCAGCGCGGCATGCCGTAGTCCCAGACGTATTCCGCTCGCGCGGTGGTCTCACGCCAGAGGCGGGTGGCCTGGGTCAACACGGGGCGAGGCGGATAACGCAGGCCCCGGTCGCTCGGTATCTCCGCCAGCCTCGGCGACCGCGCGGCGATCAGCCGCAGCAGCGGTTCGGCGCTCCCGCGGAGGTCTGGCGGGGCCTGGTAGGCGAGCGACACCAAGGCAGGATCGAGAAAGGGAGTGCGCGGCAGGAGCTCGCTCCGCTCAACGGCGAAGCGACCCCGGTGCAGCCACGGCATCTGCTTGAAGGCGATGAAGGTAAGGAGGTCGGTCGCCTTCTCCTGCCGAAGGGTCTCCTCCGCCTCCCGCGCCAGGCGGCGATACTCCGGCAGCGGGAGCGTCGGATCGATGCGCTGCGGACGCAGCGCGACATGCCCCCGCAGGATTTCCGAACCGTAGTTTCCCGTCAGACGGCAGCCCGCGATCGTTCGCGCCGCCCGGTTCAAATGAACCTCCGCGGCCCCGGAGACATCGAGCTCACCGTCGCTTGCGATCACCGCCTCGGCGGCCAGGCGTTCGAAATTCGCGAAGAACGCGGCGCCGAGCCGCAGGGTCGTGTGCGGGCAGCCGCAGGCGGTGGCGACTCGCCGCGCGATCGTCACGTCGGCGCAATCACGGAGCGGTCCACCGAAGGTGTAGCACGGCAGACGGCGATCCGATGACCAGGCCAGCACGGCCCGGCTATCGAGACCTCCGGTCAGGGAAAGACCGGTGTCGGTCGCGTCGCCCAAACAACGCTCCAGCGCGGCGGGAAATTCCTCGAAGAGCCGCAGGTTGTATTCATCGGCCGGCAGGGCGCCGCGAGACTCCCAGGAGGTCGGCGTGAAATGCCGTGCGGGGCGAACGCGTCCCGCCGGCGTGAGCGACCAGGCCGAGCCCGGCGGGAGCGTACGAATCCCCGCGAAGATCGTGCGATCCTGCAGCACGCAACCGAGCGCGAGATATTCCGCGAGGCCACGCGGATCCAGACGGCCCGGGCGGGGCAGCAGCGCCAGCAACGCGCGGACGGAGGTGGCGAAAAGCAGGCGATCCGGACTCTCGTGCACAAACACCCGCCCAAGACCATGCCGGTCGTTGCAGAGCGTCACTTCCCGGTGGCGGCGGTCGATGAACACCGCGCGGAAGGGCCCGCCCAGCGGACGAAGCGCGGCGGGCCCCAGCCGGGCCCATTCGGCGACAAGCGCCCCGGCCCGGGTGTCGCCGTCCTGGGAGTCCAAAATCAAGCCGATGTCACCCGCCGTGTCCCACACCGGGGCCGGCGTGTCGTCAGCGGACGCGATCGCGATGGCGAGGCCATCCTCCGCGAACGCGCTGACGGGAAGACCCGGCGCGGCCGCGGCGCACATCCTGGCCGCGAGCAATGCCGGTGGCGGGTCGTCCGAACATGCCGGAGTACGGCGGAGGAATCCGGCGATGACGTTCATGCGGGGTTAATTGGAGCCGGCGGGAGGAATCGAACCAGCCGTGGGCCGAAAACAGGTCGGCTGCTTTGCCACTAAGCTACACCGGCTTAAAAACGGATCAGGATGCGGCGCCCGCGCCCGACCTTGGCAGGGCGAGGGCGCGAAGTCGCACGAGAAGATTCAGCAAGGGTTCCGGGAGTCGGTCGCCGGTCCGTTGGTGGAAACCGGTCCGGAGGGCGAGCCGGCCGCGCCAGTTGAGCGCCACGTGGTAGCGCGGCACGCGCACGTCGCGGAATCCGTTGCGTCGCTTGAATTCGGTCATCGGGCTGCCGTGCTTTCGTCCGTACACGTATTGCCCGTAGATCAGGTACCGGGCCGGCAGGCGGGGGCAAAGCTCGACGGCCCCGGCGAGAAGGGCGTGCGACGGGAAGGCGTCCCGGTGGGCCTGTGCCGCGAGAATCTGCATGATGCGCGCCGTGCCTCCCACCCGCACGATCTTCACGAAGCCGACGAGGTTCTCGCCGAGGTAAGCGCCGAGGAAGTGGGCGCGGGCGAGAAACGTGCCGTTCTCCCGCCGCACCGTGGCGAGGTCCTTCCCGTGGTGTGGAAACCGCCGTCCCTGCCGCACGGGTGTCTCGTCATAAAGCCGCTTGATTCCCGCGACCAGCTCGTCGTCGAAGGGCGCGGAGCGAACCACGACCCCGGCCTTCCGGGCGCGGCGCATATGTTTGCGGGACTCCTGGGGCAGCGCGGTCCACCATGCGCCGAAGTCGGCTGCGTCGGCCACCGCCGTGCTATCCATCGAGAACGGGAACGGATACCGGGGGGTGGTGTCCTCGATGGTCTGGGAAAAGGTTACGAGGTCTGCGCGCAGCCGCGCTGAACGCACCGCGGCGATCAGTTCCGGGGGCTGCGGGTGCGGGGCGTCGAGCCAGATTTCGTCGCGCAGGCGCGCGATCCGAGGCCAGGTTCCGTTGCATTCGACGGAGTGGCCGGCGACTTCCAACGGTGGTTCACGGAGGGGAGCGAGCAGCCTCATGGATTTCGCGTGCGAACGGGTTCTAGGCCTGCCGCGGCCAGCAGTCTGCCGGCGTGGTCACCGATTCGGACGGCCAGACGCATGAAGGTCGGCTGTCCGCAAAGCAGGGCCGGCGGCAAGAGTAGCGTGTAGATGGGGAGCGCGGCCGCGGACGAGGCGGTGGCGCGAAGCGGAGCCGGGGTGACCCGGAGGCTGTCGCGGCCCCGCAGCAAAGCGCGGCGCAGAAGGTAGCGGCGGGTGCAGCGGTGCAGCGGTACTTCCTCGTGAACGATGGCCTCCGCGCACCACGAGAAGCTGTGCCCGCGTGAGGCGAGCCGGCGGAAGAGATCCACATCCTCGCCCCCGGTCGTCAGTCGCTCGTCGAAGGCAGGCTGGAGGGAGTCGAGCGCCGGTTTGCGCACCAAAGCGTTCCCGGTGCGGCAGCGGGTCCAGGGCAGTCGGGAGCCGGTCGGCAGTTCGTCGCGTTCCCAGAATCGTCCGCGAACCACCCAGGCGGGAGGCGGGCTGGCGTAACGCGGCCGCACGGGTCCCAGGACCGCCGAGGTGCCGTCGCGGAGCAGGGCGGTGTGCAGCCGCCGCAGCCAGTCCGGGGCGGGAGTCTCGTCGTCGTCGATGAAGGCCACGAGGTTGCCCGAGGCTCCCTCGAGCGATCGGTTGCGGGAGCGGGCGATGTTCGGTTCGGGCTCCCAGCTGGCTTGAACCGGCACCGTACCTTTCCGGGCAAAGGCGGCGATCACCTCCGACGCGGAGGCGGCGGGGTCGTTGTCCACGACGGACAGTGAATACGTGAAAGCACCGCCTGACTCCTGGCGGGCGAGATCCGAGAGAAGGCCGGCCAATCGGCCCGCGCGCCGGCACGTGCACAGGCAGATGGTGATGTGATCGAGGGGCACGGATGGATCATCCGGCTGCGACGGCCGCATCGGGACGACTTCTTCCGCGGAGGAGCAGACGGAGGCGTGCCATTTGTTCGGCGCGATGAAAGGCGATGAGATCGGGCGGCACCGCGCGCGGGGTACGGCGTAGGACGGACCAGAGGTATCCGGCGAGAAAAAGCACGCCTCCGGTGATCCGCGGAGGGCGCGTGAGGATGTAGACTCCGCGCAGAATGGCCCAGAGCGGGTGGCTGCCGGTCAGGTGGGCTTTCCGACCATAATGAAACGGCACCAAGGTCGGGCGGTGGGTGCCGGTGCCAAGCGCGCGGCGGTGGAAGCAAAGGCGCTCCGGGAAGGTCCGCGTTTCCCAGCCCTTCTGCCGCGCGGAGGTGACGGCGATCCAGTCCACCGCGCCTCCCTTCACCGGCATGTATCCACCGATGTCGTCGAGACAGGCGCGCCGGAACAGTTGGCAGGCTCCCGACACGTGGCGCCAAGTGGCGGAACGGGCCCGGAAGCTGTGGCGTTCAATCGCGATTTCGTTCTCCACAAAAGGCGTGCCGGCGACGCCCAAGCGGGGCTCGCGCGTCATCCGCTCGACCAGGAAGGCGAAGTAGTCGGGTCCGACGGTGATGTCGGCGTCGAGGTTGCCGATATAATCGCAGTCGAGATCCGCGATGGTTTCCCGGCCGGCGTTGAAGCAGCAGGCTTTGGCCGCGAAGTGACGCTCGCGGCGTTCGGGAAGGCGGAGCAGCCTGATCCACGGATAGGCGGCGGCGTGGCGTCGCACAATCTCGTCGGTGGCGTCGGTAGAACCGTCGCTGACAATGATCCAGCGTTCGGGACGCAAAGTCTGGTCGATCACGGCCGCGAGGGTGCCGGGCAGGAGGGACTCCTCGTTGCGCGCGGCGGTGATCAGGGCGTAACGGCGCCCGGGCGCGTTGGCGGTATGCACGTGGGTGTTCATGACGGGGCGGAGGCGGGACGGCGCGCGGACCGGAGGAGCAGGTGCGCCAGCGCGTGGAACATGGTGGCTTGGCCCCAGTGGAGGTACGGGGTGGAGGCGCGGAGGAGCGGATAGCGACGGTGGATGAAATGTCCGTCGGGATCCTGCATGTTCCGGATTGTCCAATCCGCGATCAGTCGGGCGCGCGGCAGGGCCCCGGCATCCTCGTCGGCGAACAGGCAAAACGTGTCGATCGCCTGCGCGGCGCACTGGATATCCACCGGCTGTTTGCGGTTGTGATAATAGCCGGGGCAACCGTCGGGTCCGAAGAAAACATCGCGGTAGTACTTGTAACCGCGGGTGAGGTGGGGACGGAACTGCTCGTCGCCGGTGGCGTCGAGGTAGCGCTTGAGTGAGTCGAGGTTGTAGGCCGTGTGGAAGCTGTCGATCCACCGGTGGTTCGGCGCCTCGCCGTACCACCAGGAACCGTCGGGGCGTTGGCGGTGGCAGCTGTAGGCCACCGCGGCGCTTGCGACCGCGCGGAACTCCGGCTCCGGGCGCAGGCTCCAGGTGCGCGCGAGAAGGCCCGCTCCAAGGAGGTTTGCGTTATGGACCGGGTTGACCCCGAGCGCCGTGTAACTGAGGCAGGCCCCGCTTTCGGTGCGATCCCGCGGAAGCGTCAGCATCCAGCGGCAGGCTCCGGCCGCGATGTCGAGGTACCGGGGTTCCGGCAGCAGCTCATGCGCATCGAGGAACGCGTGACCGATGAGGCTCGTCCAGACGATCGTCGGCGTATGGGCGGGGATCCGTCCGGTGCGCGTGCTGAAGTCGAAATGATTGCCCCAGCAGGGTCCGGCGTGGCCGGGTTCCCTGGCATTTACCAACCAAGCAAGGCTGGCGCGGGCTTTCGCCGCGTGGGCCGGCTCGCCCGTGGCGGCGGCGAGACGGGCGTAGCCGCCGGCCATGAAGCCGCGGCCCTTGGTTGATTCCATCGGCCGCACACCGATCCACGGGCGGAGGTTGAGAGGGAACTTCCAGACAAGTTGCTGGAGGATCCGTTCGCCCAATAGCGTTCCGCCCGTCAGCGGCCGCAGGAAAGAGGTAAGGCCGTCGCCGGGATCGTATCCGCGATAGCTTCGTTCCTCCACCCACGCCTGCACCGCCCGCAGGCTGCGTTCGATCGTTTCGGACATGGAATAAACGTAACGCCACCCTCCCTCCCCAAGGGGTCAGGGCGTTGGATGTTTGGGGCCGGTGTGGGTCAAACGTTCAACGCCCTGACCCCTTAGAGGTGTCATGCTTGGCGGCCGGGAGTGCGGTCGGATCCGGCCGCGTCGAGCTCACTCCGGTTTCCGGCGTGTGCCCTGCGCGGATCACATTATCCACCAGCTGGAGATAATCGCCTTCACGCGACGCCCAATTGTTGCGCGCGGCATAATCGAGCGCCTTCGCCACGCGGGCGCGGGTACCGTCAGTGTCGCGCAGCGCATCGAGCATGGTGCGGGCGAGCGAGGCGGCGTCACCGGGCTGGAAGAACCGCACCAGCGATTCGTCGAAATAGTGTCGGTCGATCCGGGTCGCCGCGACCACCACCGGCACGCCGAGCGCCATGAACTCCATGATTTTGGTGCTGTAGGCCTCATCCCCGAAGGCGTCGGCGCGTTTCGGGACGATTCCCAGATCCGCGTCGGCCATGACTCCGGCGATTTCGCGCACCGGCACGGGATCGTGGAAGCGCACCAGGCCCCGGCAGTCCAGTTCGGCCGCCAGCGCAACGAGCGCGGGCTTCATGCCGCCGTCGCCGTAGAAATGGAGTTCGGCGTCCGGTATCTCGGCGCTGACCTCCCGGAAGGCGAGGAGCGCGAGGTCGAGGCCCTGATGCCAATGCAAGCTGCCCGGAAAAAGGATGACCGTCCGGTGATCCGCGCGCCGCCGCAGGCCTTGGTGATGGACGCGAGAGTCCACATGATTGAGGAAGACGGAGCAGCGTCCGGTTGTTCCCGTGCGGGCGGCGTATTTTTCGCGCCAGAGATGGTTCGAGACGATCAGGTGGTCCGCCGCCGCGGCGGACGCCCGTTCCAGCAGCCTGAGGAGTGCGCTGGTCCAGCTGGGCCTGCCGTCTCGGAATTTCGCCGCGTAGAATTCCGGCGTGAGGTCGTGGATGTCGAGGATCACGCGCGTGCCGCGCCAGCGGAGCGGCAAGGTGGCGAACACAAGGAAGTCCGGCATGTTATGCACGTGGACGAGGTCGAACGGGCGGCGGCTCGACTCGGTTGCGAGCCAGCGCGTGGCCCGTCTTAGAAACCGGAGCGCCGGGCCCAGGTGGGCGAGGGGGGAGCGCTCGTTTTTCACGAAACGATCGTCGAGCCGGTGGACCTTCACACCGGCGACTTCGGTGCTCACCGGGTCCGCCGCCTGACGGCGCAGCGCAAGCACCTCGACGAGGTCGCCGCGTGCGGCCAGCGATTCAGCATAGCGCAGGACCCGGTTGTCCTGTTCGTAGCAGGATTGGGTGAGGAGACAGATCCGGCGGGGTCGGGCGCAGGCGGGCCGCGGAGAGATGGCCTCCACCCGGGCGGCGACCTCGCGGGGAAGCGCATGCCAAGCGGCGTCGCCGTAGCGGTCGCAGATGTGGCCGAGCAAAGAGGTGTAGCAGGAAACGGGATACGTGCGCGCGGACGAAGGCTCGCCCTCGAGGCGCAGGTAGTCCGGGTGCACGTTGACGAGCGCCATTCCACCGTGCTCGGCGATCCAATCGAGTTTCCGCAGCCAGATGGCGGGGGAAGCCTCCTGCAGGAGAAGGAAGAGCGTGGAGTCCTGCGGCAGGGTGTAGGGGAGCTCCACGTAGCCGCGGTCCCGCTCTGGTGCGCCGGGCGCCGGGATCCAAAAGGGGAAAATGGTTCCAGCGCCTTCCGATTGGGGTTCGAACGGGTCCGTGTCGAAGGTGGAGGAATCCCATGAGATCGCGAGGTCGTGCAGCCAGTCCAGTTTCCTGAGCATGAACCCCGCTCGGAATCCCGTCGCTCCCCATTCCTCCAGCCGGCGGTTGATACGGGCCGCCTTGACGTTGAAGCCGCGTCGCGACGTGAACAGTTTCCCGTCGTGGTGCAGGTCGTGGACTCCAACCTCGAAGCCGTTGGCAACCAGCCACGCGCGCAATTCCGGAGGCGCCGCATAGGGGCCCTCGGGGATGAAGTTGAAGCAGGAGCGGAAGCCGAGGCGCATTTCCATCTCCGCGAGCGCCCGGCATTTGGCCAGCCCTGCCGGACCCTCGACATCGTGAGTGATCACGAAGGCGAAGCGCCGATCACGAGGCCATCCCGGCCAACCTTTGGGTGGGCGGCTTGCCGAGGGGTCGATCGGCCAGCTGTCGGCAAACCGCCGGCGCTGCCCCGCCGCTGCCTGACGCCGAAGCGCCATGCGCAGACGCCATGGCAACAGCGGTTTTACCGCATAATAACAGCGCTGCAGAAACATCATCATCACGCCCCTCCCAAGGGGGCAGGGCGTTGGTTGTTTGAAATGGAGGCGGTCCAAACGTTTAACGCCCTGACCCCTTTGGGAGGGGTGGCTGAGGGCGGAGCGGGTGTTTGGCTACGAAACGCGGACCTGGCGCATCGCAAGGGGCTGATAATCGGAAGCATCCTGGGAAGCGGCTTGGTGCTTCGCGGGGCACGATCGGCAGCTTTCCGCTCCGCCCTGCTCCCCAAAAAAGGGGTCAGGGCGTTGGATGTTGGGAGTGGACGCCCGTTCGAAGGGGTCAGGGCGTTGGATGTTTGGAATGGAGGCGGTTCAAACATTTAACGCCCTGACCCCTTCGAGCTAGGGGGTGGTGAGGTGGTCTTCGTGCAGCCGGGCGGGGACGTAGTGGCGGCTGCGATTGAGGACGACACCGGCGCGGGCTCCGGATGATTCGAGTAGGCTGAGGGCGCGGCGCGCTACGTCGCGGTCGGTGCGTTCCGCCTCAACGACCACCAGGACGAGATCCATGAAGGCGGCCAGCCTCGGTGTGACGCTGATCTGGCTGACCGGAGGCATATCAAAGATCACATAGTCGAAGGAGCTCGACTTGAGCCGTGGCACGAGGCCCCGGAATCGCCGGGGAAGATTTCCCGTCGTTCCGCCTTGGGCGGTGTCTTCCGCCGCCAGAAACAGGTTGGCTCCCTTTACCCCGTTCTGACCGTTAGAGAGTAACTCCTCCAAGCCGCCGGCGGCCCGGCCGTGAAGGAAGTGATGAGCTGATCCGCTTGGGCCGGCGAAGCTCACCAAAAGCACGCTGCCTTCGTCTGTCTCCGACAGGCTCCGCGCCAGCCCTGCCGCGGTCGTCGATACACCCGCCCCTCGACCCAGTCCGGTGACCGCGACGAGCTTCGGCTTATGCGTAAGCCCGCGCGCCTCGAAGTCGGCGATAAGACGGTCACGCAGCGTCTCGTGGAATGGTCGGAGCGGGTGCGGGCGAACGGGAGTAGTGCCGTCCGGCCCGGGCTTTTCGGGGCCAAGCAGCGAGGGTGCTCCCTCCATGTGTCGCCGCGGTTGGAGTGGAATATCGATGAGAAGGGGCGTGCGGAGCTCGCGCTCGACATCGACGGAGCGTTTGAGGGAACGATCCAGGTACCACTCGGTGAGAAACGCCCACGCCAGTCCCACCAAAAGTCCGCCCGCCAGGAGCAGTCCGGCGGTGCGCCGTGTTCCCCCGGTGTCGGCGAAAGGCGGCGAGGGAGTCTGGATCTGGCTGATATTGGCAACCCGCCCCCCGCCAAGGGTCTGACCGATTCGCTCCTGCTCGAGGCTCGCGGCGTAGCGCCGCAGGTTTGTCTCCTCGAGATCGCGCTGCCGCTGCAAATCCTGGATCCGGCCCTCGGACTGCTCGGCACGGGCATGCTCGGCGCGGGCCTCCTCGAGGCCGCGGGTGAGCACGGCCACCCGGGCTTCCAGCGCCGCGACCTGCGCAGCGGCTTCCTCCGTGCGACCGGGGTCCGCGAGGCGGCCGGGCGCCCCGGTGTGTTCCGCCAACGCCGGATGATCGGCCAGCAACGCGTCGCGCCGGGCGAGCAGCACGTCCAGGCGGTCACGGACCTCCCGCACCCGGGCGCTTTCCGGCGTGAATTGCGCCAGCAGTTCCCGCTCCACCTGCCTGAGCTGCAGCGCCTGCTGCACCAACCCCTCAAAGGTGGTGGCTACTTCCGGTGGCGCCGCTGGACCGGAAGTCGAGATCGCTGGCTCGCGCCGTCGGACGCGCTCGAGCAGCGCCGAGCGCTCCGCCAGGCCGGCCTGCGCGAAAAGCAGCTCCCGTCGCAGCCCCGCGATGCGTTCCGCTTGTTCGCGGCGGGCATCCTCCGGCGAAATCACTCCCGCGGCCGCGGTAGCCTTCCGTAATTCGTCCTCGGTGCGGGCGAGACGCGCCCGCAGGCGGTCCGTCTCCTGCGACAACACATCACCGACGAGCCCGTTGGCGGTGTGCGTCTCGAGGTGCAGGCGCAGGTATCGATTGATGAGGTCGCGGAGCACCGGCTGCACGAGCTCCGGGTCCGGATGCCGAAAGGCGACATGAATGACACTCGTGGCGGGCGCGACGCGGATGGATAGATTGGCGCGCACGGCGGCCACCGCGCCGGCGGGGCCGCCGGTCGCCCCCAGCGGACCAAGAATGCGCTCCGGTCCGGTCGCCTCCACCACCTGGCGAACCAGGTCGAGGCTCCCGAGAATCTCCGCCTCCGACTTCATGATCGTGTCGCCCCTCGGATCCGGGGATTTGGCGCCGGCTTCCCCTCCGAGCGCGCGACTCTCGGAAAGCACGTAACGCACGAGCAGCTTCGCCTCCGATTCGTACGGCGGATCTCCGAGAAAGCGCACCGACGCCGCCGCGGCCGCGCCGGCCAGCGCGCACAGCAGGATCTTTCCCTTGTGGCGGAAGAGCGTGTAGTAGAGGTCGCCCGCCGTGAGCGTGGCCGGGGTGGAGAACGGAGGTTCGCCAGCGGGGGAGACGCGATGCGGCGCCGAGGGTGCGGTGAGCGGATTCATGCTAAACGGGGATGGAGGATGGCGCCGACGGCGCGGAGAAGCGGCGTGGGGAGCCGGCGGAAAAAACGTGTCGGCCAGGTTCGGGTCCGGTCCGGAGCCGTGAGGAACCTACCCCCGACGGGATCAAGTCTTGTGTAGGAGATGATGTGTTCGACGGCGCCCCAGGATAGCTTGTACCGACGAAGGCCCTCGGCGCCCAACGACGTCCGGCCGAGGTGAAGTTCAACGCAGCCCTCGCGGACGAGGCGGGCGACGGACCGCGCCATCAGCAAGTGATTCGGGCGGAAGCTATGGTTGTCCGGATCGGAGGCCCCGTACTTGTACAACGCGCGCGGCCCGTGCCGCAGGAAGACCGCGCCGGCGAGATCCACGCCGCCCCGCCGCGCGAGCGCCACAAAGCCTTGGCCCGGCGTGATCAGCTCGCGACCCACGGCAGCGAGGAAGCGCCAAGGGGCCGGAGGGGTGCCGTGGCGCCGCCGGGTTCGACAATAGAGTTCGTGGAAACGCCGCAGCGCGGCTTCGTCGCGTGAAATCTCGATTGAAACGCGGGAATTTACGGCCTTGCGCACGGCTCGCCGGACCGAGGGGACGGCGGCGGGAGGGAAATCCCCGTCGCTGTGATCCAGCCGAAGGACATGGCCGTGGAAGAGCGTGGACGGTGACGCCCCCTCAGGGGCGCCATCCCCTCTGAGTTCCCAATGGCGCCATCCTCTCTCAAGGGCGTGCCGAGCGATGGCCGAATGGAGGAACTCCCTGGCTTCCGCGCGACCGTGGACCATGGGGCAGAAGTCGGCGAACGGGAGCGACACCCCGCGGGCACCGCGCGGCCAACACGGCAGCTCGGTCACGGGAGCCGCGGCGAGTACGCGGCCGTCGTCCGCCTCCGCGACGAAAAGGCGCGTGCGGAAACCGTAGCAGTCATGAAGCAAGCGACACCAGGCCGCGGAGTGAAAGACCGTCGCGCCCGGCAGGCTTTCCGCCGCCGTGGCCGTTGCGTGGTCATGCTCCGGATCGACGGTGCTGAGGTGAAGGCGGCCCACGTTGGCGGGCCCCGCGTTCACGTGAGCTCCAGCCGGACCGGCCGGGCCAGCACATCCCGGAGTTCGTGGACCACCCGCTCCGCTTGAGCACCGGTCAGCTCGGGATACATCGGAAGCGAAAGCACCTCGCGCGCGCCGCGCTCCGCCTGCGGAAGCGCGCCCTCGCGGTAGCAGAGCCCGCGGTAGGCGGGCTGGAGATGAACCGGCACGGGATAGTGGACACCGCACATCACCCCGCGGCGCGCCAGCTCCGAGAGCACCCGGTCGCGGTCCGGCACCCGTACGACGTAGAGATGAAAAGCGTGGACGCGCCCCTCCGCCGTGAACGGCGCCATCACTTCCGGCGCACCCGCGAGCAACTCATCGTAGCGCCGGGCGTGCCGACGGCGCTGGTGATTGCCCTCGGCGAGGCCCTCGAGCTTCACGCTCAGCACCAGCGCTTGCAGTCCGTCCATGCGGGCGTTCCAGCCGATGCGGCGGTGATGGTATTTTCGCGTCTGTCCGTGTTCGCGCAGACTGGCGACCGCCTCCGCCACCTCGGGCCGGTCCGTCACGACGGCTCCCGCCTCGCCGATCGCGCCGAGATTCTTGCCGGGATAGAAACTGAAGCAGCCGGCGTCGCCCATCGTCCCGGCGCGCCGGCCGCGATATTCGGCACCGTGTGCCTGGCAGGCATCCTCGATCACCCGCAGGCCGTGGCGACGCGCGATCTCGAGGATCGGATCCATGTCCGCCATCTGCCCGTACAAGTGAACGGGAATGATGGCGCGGGTCCGGGGCGTGATCACGGCCTCCACGGCCTCGGGGTCGAGGGTGTGTGTGCGGGGATCGATGTCGGCGAAAACCGGCGTCGCGCCGCAGAAGGTGATGGCCTCGGCCGTCGCCATGAAGGTCGCGGGCGACGTGATGACCTCGTCGCCGGAGCCTACGCCGAGGGCCGAGAGCGCGAGCCAGAGCGCCTCGGTGCCGCTGCCGACGCCGACGGCGTGGCGCGCGCCGCAAAAACGGGCGAACTCCGACTCGAAACGCTCGACAAACGGACCGCCGGCGAAGGCGCTGCTGTCCAGGGCCTCGTCGAGGGCGGCGCGCAGCCGGGGCCGCAGCGGCTCGTGGGCCGCGCGCAAGTCAAGGAAGGGAACGGCAGGAAGGTGCATGAGGATGGGAGGGGAGGGTTCGGGCGGGGTTGCCAGCGACGGTCTCCCCGGGCGGCACGCTGCGGGTGACGACGCTCCCGGCGCCGACGATCGCGCCCTCACCGATCGTGATGCCGCAGAGGATGGTGGCGCCGGAACCGATCGATGCCCCCCGTTTCACCACCGTGGGCACGCAGGCCCAGTCCCCGGGACCCTGCAATTCACCGCGCCCGTTGGTGGCGCGCGGCCGCGGGTCGTTCGTGAAGTTCACGCCGTGTCCGATGAAAACCTCGTCCTCCAGCGTCACGCCGGCGCACACGAACGAATGGCTGGAGATCTTGCAGCGGCGGCCTACGCGGGCGCCGCGCTGGATCTCAACGAACGCGCCGATGCGGGTGTCGTCGCCGATCTCGCAGCCGTAGAGATTAACGGGCCCGTGGATGGCGACGCGGTCGCCGAGCGTGACGTCGGCGGCGACAGGATTCAGCAGGTCAGGATTCCGGTTCATGGGAAAGACGGGGAAGCGCGGCGGGCGGCGGATGCGCATCCACGCGCGACGTGGACGGATCGCCGTTGCGGTGGACCGGCGGTGCCGGGTTGCGGCCGGGGATCGGCGCGGGCGAAAGGCGGACGGAGGCACCGTGGTTTCGGAGCGACTCGGTCGAGGCCTCGAGGATCCGGACCACGTCCAGTCCCTGGGCCCCGGAGGTGAGCGGCGTCTGGTCCTCCCGGATGCATTCGAGGAAGTGCGTGCATTGGTTCCGCAGGGGCTCCTCGTGCTTGATGTAGGGACAGTAGGTGTCGCCGTAGTGATAGGCGTAATGGAACGCCGCGAACGTGTCGTAGAGCGGCGGGCGCTCGATGCGCACGTCGTGGATCCGGAGCTTCTCCGGGCCGGCCACGTCGTCGTAGACGATCATGCGCGAGCTGCCGACGATCGTCATCTCCCGCACCTTGCGGGGGTCGTGCCAGCTGGTGTGGATGATGGCGGAGCGCTCGCGGGAGAAGTGGAGGCTCATCCAGGTGACGTCCTCCACGCCCCGGGTGATGTGCGAGCCGCCGCAGCAGTTCACCCGGTGGGGCATCTCCTGCATGATGTGGAGGATGATCGAGATGTCGTGCGGCGCGAGATCCCAGGCCACGTTGATGTCGCGCTGGAACAATCCGAGGTTGAGGCGGCGCGAGGCGATGTAGCGCAGGTCGCCGATGTCGCGATGGTCGACGATCTCGCGTATCTTCCGGATCGGCTCGGAGAAGAGAAAAGTGTGGCCGACCATGAGCACGAGGCCGAGCCGGCGGCTGATGGCGATGAGCTCCTCGCACTCGGCGACGGAGGCGGCCATCGGCTTCTCGACCATGACATGCTTGCCGGCGAGCAGCGCGCGCTGGGCCATCGGGAAATGCAGCGGCACGGCGGTCGCGATGACGATCGCGTGCAGCTCGGGATCGTCGACGAGACGCGCGAAGTCGGTCTCCCGCTCGATCTCGGGATAAAGCGCGTGGAGATGGGCGAGGCGTCCCTCGTTGAGGTCGCACATCACCTTCAGGCGGCAGCCGGGAAGAGAGCGGAAGTTGCGGATAAGGTTGGGGCCCCAGTAGCCGCAGCCGACGACGCCGATGTTGATCCGGGATTTCATGAATGGGAGACGGGGCGGCGGGGTGGGTGCGAAAGGGCGGGGGCCGGCCGGCGGGTGGCGGCGGCGACCTCGCGCAGGAGCGCGAGCGGGGTGAGCGCGATGATCGCGAGATCGAGGGCCGGTGAACGGCGGCGCGCGTACCGGAGATCGAGCGCCAGCATGGTGCGGAACGTCGTGCGGTTCTTGCCGCTGACCTGCCAGAGCCCGGTGAGGCCGGGATGGACCGCCACGCGGGCGCGCTGGGCCCGCGGATGCAGCCCGAGCTCGTACGCCAGCGAGGGGCGCGGGCCGACGACGCTCATCTCGCCGCGGAGGACGTTCACGAGCTGCGGCAGCTCGTCGATGCCGGAGGCGCGCAGGAAGCGACCGCCGGGAAAGACGCGGGTGTCACGTTCCTGATCCAGCTTACGCAGCGGGCCGCCGCCGGCGGCGAGGGCCGCGAGGTGTTGGCGATGGGCAGCCTCGTCGGCCCCGGCGCGCATCGTGCGGAACTTGTAGAGCGTGAAGGTGCGTCCGAGATGGCCGACGCGGCTCTGGCGGAAAAACAGCGGCCCCGGGGAGACGAGCGCGTGCAGGAGTGACACCGCGAAGGTGGCGGTGGCGAGGAACGGAAGGCCCAGCGCGGCGAGCGCGAGGTCGAGGATCCTTTTCCAGCGGGGCAGCCCGGGGGCGGCGAACGAGGGCATGACGGCGGGGTTTCGTTTCCGGACAAGGCTGCCGCACCTGGCGGCGACGCCAGTTTCCCTGCGCGGGCGGAGAGGGTGCCCGGCCTCAGCCCGCGCGGCGCAGCACGGGCGCCGCCACGGATTGCAGCAGACCGGAGGGATAACGCCGGGTCGCCTCCTCGAGGGGGACGACCTGATGGGCGGGCAGGGTGACTTGCACCTCGCCGCCGAGCAGATCGAGCAGCACCCGCACGCGGTCGGAGCGGGGATCGATCTGCACCATTTTACCCTCCAGAAAGCGGAAGCACCCGGCGAGCACACGCACCCATGCCCCCTCGCGCAGGATGGGTGACGCGACAGCCGCGGCCTGCCCGGTAATCTCGCGTCGGAGCGCCTCGATGACGGGTTCCGGGACGGGCGGCGGCGGAGCCCCGAACGCGACGATCCCGCGCACGCCGGCGGTGCTGGTCACGTGACGCGCCGAGCACGCGTACTCGAAGCGGGCGAAAACATAACCCGGAAAGAGCGCCTCCAGCGTGTGCGTGACGCCGCCCCGGCGGTTACCGTGCACGGCGCGGATCCGGGGGGCGAAGACCTCGACCCCCGCGCGCTCCACCAGATGGGCGGCGGCGACGTGCTCCCGCTTCACCTGGGACCGCACGCAGTACCCCCGCGGCGAGCCCGCGCCGGGGGCTTCGGCGGGGTTCGTCGGGAGACGGGTGGTCTGCACGGCGGGGGAGACTCGACCGCGTCGTCCGGCCCGCAAGCGTGGACCGCCGCGCGGGCCGGGAATCCGCTTTTCCCCGATGCGCCGGTGCGCCGAAAGATCAAAGGTATCCGGAGAGCGGAGACGGATAAACCCGTCAGAAGACGCGGGCCGCGGCGCGCAGGAAGGGCTCCAGCTCCGGGGCGTCGGGCAGGCGCATCGCCACCGGATCCCAGCGGAGTTTCCGGCCGCGGGCCCGCAGGGCGACGTTGCCGAGCAGCACCATCTCCGTGAGCGGCGCGGCGTACTCGAAGTTTGAGCCCGGCAGCGGCCCGCCCTTGCAGGCCGCGATCCACTCCGCGAACGGGTCGCCGCCCGGGACGCGGGGGATGGATTTCGACGGGAAGGTCGTCGCACGCA